>JAUMYR010000129.1 GCA_030528545.1 Propionibacteriaceae bacterium | reverse complement strand
CCCCGGATGTAGGCGTTCTGGACCGCATCGGTGGCCGTGAGCGTGCGGCCCTCGGCGCCACCGGTGAGCAACAGCTCGTGCAGGACCTGGACCCGCCACTGGGCGTCGGTGACGATCCACCGCTGGTCCTCCACCGCCGAGGAGTCAGTGAGGTAACCGCAGGCGTAGGACCTCTCCCCGTCGGTGGGGACGATGACCCGCTGCGATCCGTCGCTGTGCACGTATTCGCGCAGGTGCTGGCCCGCCACCAGCTTGCCTTGCATGATCTCCAGCGCCTTACGCCGGTTGCCGGTGTCGGTGTAGGCGGCGAGCCGCCCCGGGGGGAGGGTCCAGCACTTGTCGGCGATCGCGTCCCAGTTGCCCGCCGCGAGGTCATCAGCGAAGGCCTGGATGTCGGCCGCCCCTCCCCCAACCGTGACCTTCGGCAGGGCTGGCAGCGTCCCGGTCAGCTGTCCGCCGCAGTGGAACCCGGAACTCATCGCGGTGATCTTGTCCTGGGCGTCCAGAGACATCGCGGCCCCCATGCTGTCGCCGGAGAACACCCCGAGCTTGTACCCCCGCGGGAAGACCTGCGCGGAATCCTCACTGGCGAACGCCTTCCGGGCCTCGGCGAGGGTCGAGCCGACACTGATCCCGCTGGGCGCGAAGGCCGCGTCCGGGGCAAGCCCGTCCTTCCGGTCGAGGCGGGGGTCGAAGCGCCAGCCCACGATCTTGCCGGTCGGCCAGATACCCGGGGGATCGCTTTCGGGCTGTTCGTTGAGGATCGTCACCTCGAAATCGCCCCAGCGGAGCACGGTGTTGCGCAGCCGAGTGAGGTCGCAGGAGGTTTGGTCGAGCCGTTCTTCGGGCTTGCCGAGCAGGCCCACCGCCCACGCTTCGTCCCGGTTCCTGTCGGACGTGGTGCCGCCGATGCTGAACCCGCCCCCGAGCGCCAGGTCGATCTTGGGCCACGTGGGCTTCCCGCCGTCGGGGGACGAGGTCGGACTGGGCTTCTGCGTCGGGCTAGGGTTCTGGGTCGCGCTCGGGGATCCGGCCGGTTGCCCGATCTGGGTGCCGTCCCAGGGGACCAGCATCGCCGTCCCCACCCCGAGCCCAAAAACCGTCACCGCCGCGGCCACCCCGATGACCCGCATCCGGTTCCGCCGCCGGTTCTCCCGGGCGCGTCCCTCGGCGAGCACGCGGGAACGCATGCCGTCTTTGTCGGGCAGCGGGCGCTGCGGTACGTGCTGATATGTCATGACGCCTCTCCCATCAACTCGGCAGCGTTGTCCCGCAGGCTCTGCCGGGCCCGGGACAACCTGGATTTCACCGTCCCCACCGGGACGCCTAACGCGGCCGCCGCGTCCGCCAGCGACAGTTCGGCCCAGCACACCAGTTCGACCACGTCTCGCTGCTCCCGGGGCAGGGATTCCATCGCGGCGTTGATCTGTTGCTGGGTCGTTTCGGTCTCGACCCACTGGTCGATCGGCTCATGCTGGGCCGAAACGGTGGCCTCGACCGCCTTCACCAGCCGTAGGCGTCTGGACGCGGCGCGCCTGGTGTCGGCGACCACCTGGCGGGCCTGCCACAGGATCAGCCCGGCCGCCGTGTCGCACGTCAGGGCGTCGATCCGGCCCCTCAACACCCGCTGCCACAGCGCGATGAAGGTCTCTTGGGTGGCTTCCTCGGCGGCCGACCACTGGCCCAGGTGCCGGAAGCAGTAGTTGTAGACCGCGTCGGCGTAGCGGTCGAAAAGCTCACTGAACGCGGACTCGCTGGCTTCGTCCCGCAGCGCGGCCCACAGTTCGGCATCTGTCGACGGCGCACTGGCTACAAGTCGCATGGTGCCCTCCTTCCACCCTCTCTTACGGAGCTCCGGCGCGAAAGGTTCCATCGAATGCCTGGCCATTCCAGTTCGTCTACGACGCTAGCGCATCCGGCGCCAGCGCACCGGCGGTACTGCCGGGCGGGCAACGGCGAACCGCGTCCCCTCCCCGGCGCACACGGCCCCACCGGCCGTGGCAGACTCAGGGGCTATGGATCTCCTCGCCACCATCGAAGCCGGGCTCATCGCCCTGCGCCGCGACCTGCACGCCCATCCCGAGGTGGGCCTGCACCTGCCCTGGACCCAGTCCCGCCTGCTCGCCGAGCTGGAGGGGCTGCCGCTTGAGGTGCGGCTCGGCGAGAAGGTGTCCAGCATCGTCGCGGTGCTGCGCGGAAGGGCCACCCCGGCCCGGGAGCCCCGGGTGGTGTTGCTGCGGGCCGACATGGATGGGCTGCCGCTCACCGAACTGACCGGATTGCCATATGCCAGCACCAACGGCGCGATGCACGCCTGCGGACACGACCTGCACATGGCGATGATGGTCGGTGCGGTCAAGGCGCTGTGTGCCCGTGCTGAAGAGCTCGCCGGGGACGTGGTGTTCATGTTCCAGCCGGGAGAGGAGGGCATGGACGGGGCTTCCTACATGATCGCCGAGGGGGTGCTGGAGGCCGCGGGGCGGCGTCCCGACGCGGCCTACGCGATCCACGTGTGGGCGGCCGGGCAGGAGCCCGCTGGTACCTTCATCACCAAACTCGGGCCGGTCATGGCCGCCGCCGAGGTCGCCCACGTCGAGATCCAGGGACGCGGCGGTCACGGCTCGGCCCCACACAACGCCGCCGACCCCGTCCCGGCCATGGCCGAGATGATCCTGGGCACCCAGACGATGGTGGGGCGCCAGTTCAGCATCTTCGACCCCGTGGTGGTGACGGTGGGCCGCGCACAAGCCGGTACCGCGGCCAACATCATCCCCGAACACGCCGAGTTCGACGCGACGATCCGTACCTTCTCTGAAGCCAACCGGCTGAAGATCAGGGAGACCCTGGACCGCATGGTCACCGGCATCGCCTCGGCGCACGGGCTGACCAGCAGCATCGAGATCGTGCAGTCCTACCCGGTGACGGTCAACCACGACGCCGAGACCGAGTTCGTCGCTTCGGTAGCCACCAGTCTGTTCGGCGCGGACCGGCACGTCCGCTGGACCGACCCGCTGGCCGGGTCGGAGGATTTCAGCCGCGTCCTGGCCGAGGTGCCGGGATCGTTCATCGGCCTCAATGTCTGCGCCGAGGGCCTCGACCCGGGCAGCGCCCCGGCCAACCACTCGGCCTACGCCCAGTTCGACGACCGGTGGCTCTCCGACGGGGCCCGGCTACTCACCGAACTGGCGGCGCGCACCCTCGCCTCCTAGGCCGGTCCCGGCGGGGCGGATGGGTGGGCGGTGTCAGCCAAGCGCCGGGGCGGCCTGGGCGCGGTGCGCTCCAGCCAGCACCTCCCACAGCTCCTCGGCATGGTCCACCAGGGCGTCCGGACGCGCGGCTGCCAGCGCATCGGGCAATCCCGCTCCCCAGCTGACCGCGACCGAGGCCAGGCCCGCCGCCCGCGCCGCCTGGATGTCAACGACGGCGTCCCCCACGTAGACGGCCTCCTCGGGCGTGCTCCCCAGCTGGTCCAGCGCGTGCAGCAGCGGGGCCGGGTCTGGTTTGTGCCGCGGGGTGTCCTCCAGGGTGGCGAGCAACCGGACCCCGGTGATGCCCGCGACGTCCAGGCTGAGCTGCGCGGTGGGACGCCTCTTGGAGGTCGCGATACCGGTGACGACGCCCGCCCGGTGGAGCCGGTCGAGCAGGCCAGCGACCCCCGGGTAGGTGCGCTGCTGACGCGGCAGCTCGGCGACGTTGTAGGTGATGAATAGTTCCTTCAGCTCCTCGGCCTTCTCGGGGCCGTAGGGGGCGAATAGGTCCGGCAGGGTCCGCCCGATCCACGACCGGGCGACTCCGGCGTCCAGGTCCTCCCCGAAGCCTTCCCGCCAGGTGTGCTGGAAGGAGGAGACGATCAGCCCCACCGTGTCTACCAGGGTGCCGTCAAGATCGAAGATGACTACGGGCCAGCGCGCACTACTCACCCTGGCATGGTAACGGCCCGCGCCAACTGGGCGGCTAGGCTGGTGCGCGTGAGCGAAGACACCACCCGGGCCGCGGCCGTTCCCGAGCCGCAGGGTTCCGCGTCCGTCAAGGAGATCGGCACCCTGCCGCCGGTGGAGACTTTCATTGAGCGTCTCGACCTCAGCGAGCGGACCGGCGAACCGACCCGGCGCTGGCCGGTCGTCGCCTCGGTGGTGCTCGGTTATCTGTCCGGGGTGGCCTCGGCCGGGATGTACGCCCGGTCGTGGTGGCTGGCGGCCCACACCGACACTTTCACCGCCTCGGCGCGGCTGTTGGGCTGGGTGGACCCTCCTCCGGGCAAGTGGCTGGCGCTGCTGCTGGTGACGCTGCTGGCCGCGGTGTTCGCCATCATGGTGGCCGCCCCGGCGATCGTGTCCTACAACGCCTGGTTCGGGCACCGGTGGACGCGCATCGGTGGGCTGGTCGCGACCGCGATCACGGCCGCCGGGACCGTCCTGTTCCTGGACTGGGGGTGGATCGGTGTTGGCCTGGCCGGGCTGTCGGCGGGACTGTTGTGGGTGCCCGAGGCGACCCGCTATTTCGAGGTGTGGCGCAGGCTCCGTTGCCCGACCGCCCGTCCCCGGGGGGCAGACCAGCCGGTCGTCTACGGCCCGCTGCCGCGCTATCGCTGGGACGGCTAGGCGCGTAGAATCGCGCGTCATGGCCAACGGTTTCACCGACGCCCTGTGGCGCATCCTGCGCGATGTCGCGCGCTCCCTGCTCCCCCGCCAGACCCGCCGCACCTCCAGGCCCACGCGGAGCAAGCAGCCCCGGCGTCCCAGCGCTCCCCCGTCGATGTCGAGGCGCTACCCGGGCGACTACACCGGGGTGCCGCCCATGAGCTACGACCCCCACCCGGGCAAGATCGCCGACCCCGGGGAGGTCGTGTGGACCTGGGTGCCGTTCGAGGAGGACCACTCCCAGGGCAAGGACCGGCCCGTGCTCATCATCGGCCGCGACGGCGACTGGCTGCTCGGCCTGATGCTGACCAGCAAGGACCACGATCGCGACGCCGCCCAGGAGCGCCGGGATGGGCGCCGCTGGGTCGATATCGGTTCCGGGTCGTGGGACCCGCAGTGGCGTCCCAGCGAGGTGCGGGTGAACCGGGTCATCCGGGTCGATCCCGGAGCGATCCGCCGCGTTTGCGACCGGCTCCACAAGGACAAGTTCGACAAGGTGGCCGCCGCGGTCCGGCGCCACAACTGAGCCACCGCGGACCCGCGGCGTCCCGTATCTCCCGAAGCCATACCACCTGACCCGGCGATTCCGGCCCGCGTCCGGCGCTATCCGGGTAGCCTGAGGGGTGAGGTGAGGCCATGTCGATGAAGCGGTCGGGCAGACATCTGTCGTCTTTCGCGTGCAAGGTCACCATGGCCGTCACCGGGCTGATCTTCGCGGCCTTCGTCCTGGCCCACATGGTGGGCAACCTCAAGGCCTTCATCGACCCGGCCGGTTTCGACGAGTACGCGCGCTGGCTGCGGGTCGCCTTCGCCCCGGTGCTGCCCCACGAGTCACTGCTGTGGGGGCTGCGGGTCGTCCTGCTGGCCTGTCTGTGCGCCCACGTCGGCTGCGCGGCGATCCTGTGGAGAAGGGCCCGCGCGGCCCGGGGAACCCACCGCGCCCCGCTGGGCATGCGCTCCTTCGTGGCCCGGACGATGCCGGTGACGGGCCTGGTCCTGCTCGGCTTCATCGTCTTCCACCTGCTCGACCTGACGACCGGGCACCTGGCCGCGCCCGGCTTCGTCGAGACCACGGCCGATACCTCGGCCGCCTACGCGAACCTGGTCGGAAGCTTCCAGCGGCCGTGGGCGGCGGCGGTGTACCTAGTGACGATGCTGATGCTGTGGGCCCACCTGGCCCACGGGCTGTGGACGCTGGTCAACGACCTCGGCGTCAGCGGCAAACGGGCGCGGGCCGTGCTGGCCGCTCTCGGTGGGGTGTGGGCGCTGGCGGTGCTGGCCGGTAACGCGGCGCTCCCGATCGCGGTCTGGGCGGGGTGGTTGTCATGAGGTGGTTGCGCAGGCGAGCCGAGCGTCCCGCGGCGGTGACAAACCTCGCCACGGCCAGGGACGCCTACACCCTCGACCCGCACATCCCCGACGGGGACCCGGCCGAGGCCTGGGCGTCCCGCAAACTCGGCTACCGGCTGGTCAGCCCGCTGAACCGCCGCAAGCTGCGGGTCATCGTGGTCGGCACCGGACTGGCTGGTGCGGGGGCGGCAGCAGCCCTCGGGGAGCTGGGTTACCAGGTGGACTCCTTCACCTTCCACGACGCGCCGCGGCGCGCGCACAGCGTCGCCGCCCAGGGCGGCATCAACGCGGCCCGCGCCCGGGCGCTCGACAACGACTCGATCGACCGGTTCGTCATCGACACCATCAAGGGCGGGGACTTCCGGGCCCGGGAGGCCGAGGCCTACCGGCTGGCCACCGAGAGCGTGCGGGTCATCGACCACATGGCCGCGCTGGGCGCGCCGTTCGCCCGCGAGTACGGTGGCAGCCTCACCACGAGGTCCTTCGGCGGCGTGCAGGTGTCGCGCACCTACTACACCCGCGGGCAGACCGGTCAGCAGGTGCAGATCGCCGCCACCCATGCGCTGCTGCGGCAAGTGCGCCGCGGGTCGGTGAGGCTGCATCCGCGCCACGAGATGCTCGACCTCATCGTCTCCGGCGGGCGGGCCCAGGGCATCGTCACCCGGAACCTGGTGACCGGCGAGATCGGCGTCCACACCGCCCACGCGGTGGTGCTGGCGACGGGCGGATATGGCAGTGTCTACTTCCACTCGACGCTGGCCCGCAACTCGAACGCGACCGCGGCCTGGCGGGCACACCGGCGCGGTGCGCTCATGGCGTCCCCATCGTTCATCCAGTTCCACCCGACGGCGCTGCCGGTCGACTCCGAGCAGCAGTCCAAGTGCACGCTGATGAGCGAGTCCCTGCGCAACGACGGACGCATCTGGGTGCCTGCCAGCCCGGGCGACGACCGGCCGCCCGGCCAGATCGGGGAGGACGAGCGGGACTACTACCTGGAGCGGGCCTATCCGGCGTTCGGCAACCTCACCCCGCGGGACATCGCCTCCCGGGCAGCGCGCCGCGAAATCCAGGGCGGGCGCGGGGTCGGGCCGCTGCGCAATTCGGTGTACCTGGACTTCGCGGACGCCATCACCCGGGTGGGACGCGGCGTCATCGCCGAACGCTACGGCAACCTGTTCGATATGTACCGGGACGCGACCGGGGAGGACCCCTATTCGACCCCGATGCGGATCGCCCCGGCGGCCCATTTCACGATGGGCGGGCTGTGGGCCGACTTCGACCTGCAAACCTCGATCCCCGGGCTGTTCGTCGCCGGTGAGGCGGGCGCCGGATATCACGGGGCGAACCGGCTTGGGGCGAACTCCCTGCTCAGCGCGTGCGTGGACGGGTGGTTCACGATCCCGTTCAGCGTCCCGAACTACCTGGCGGGGCTGACCGGTACCCCGGTGCTGGAGACCGATTCCGAGGCCGCCGCCGAGGCCCGGCTCCGGGTGGGTGTGCG
>JAUMYR010000128.1 GCA_030528545.1 Propionibacteriaceae bacterium | reverse complement strand
CCATCACGTAGCCGCGGGGCACGACGAGGTCGACCCGGTCGAGGGTGAACGAGGGGTATCGCTTGGTGAGGCCGTGAAGCTCGAATGGATTCATGACTCCTCCGATTCCAGGATGGCATCAAGCAGCGCGTGCAACTCGTCCGCCGCGACGCCGCCGAGCCGGGCCTGGCGGATACCCGCGGCGAAAGCGTCCTCGATCTCGCGTAACACCTGCTCGCGGACCAGCCGGGAATCCCGGGGGAGGACGTAGCTCCCCTTGCCCGGCACGTTGGTGACGAAGCCCTCGGCGGCGAGATCGGAGTAGGCCCTCGTGGTGGTGATGACGCTCACCTGTAGGTCGCGCGCCAGCCCGCGGATCGAGGGCAGCGCCTGACCCTCCGCCAGGTCGCCGCGCAGGATTCCGGCTTTGAGCTGCTGCTTGATCTGTTCGTAGATGGGCACGCCAGAGGTGTTCGACAAGACGATGCTGAGTCCCACGGCACTCCCTTCTGTATATATGCAGTATATACAGTTGGGGATCGGTGTGGGCAAGGAGCCTCACCTGTCGCCCTGGCCTGTGGGGTGGCGGCCCCGCGGGGACTGGGTCAGCGGCGGCGTGCGGACGCCTGGGCGGTGGGACGCGGCGCCTCAGGTCTTCCGGCTGCCGCAGAGCGGGTCGTCCGCTGCGGCCACGCGCCGGAGGCAGCGCGACTGGCGGGCGAAGCTCGCCGCGATGAGGACCGAGGCCACGAGCGTGATTCCGGTCAGAAGCAGGCAGTTGATACGGAGGGCGGACAGGAAAGCGTCGGAGGCGGCTGTCCGTAAAGCCGCCTGCTGGGCCGCCCCGGGGAGCGTGGCCGCGATCTGCTGGGCGGCCATGATCGAGTCACCGGCCGAGGCCAGGGACGGCGTCCCGGAGATCGCCGCCGTCATCTGATCGCGGTACACGTGGGTGAGGATCGAACCGAGGACGGCAACGCCGATCGTGCCGCCAACCTCCCGGATGGAGTCGTTCACGCCGGAAGCGACGCCGATCTCGTCGCGGGGTGCGGCGGAGAGGATGACGTCGGTGGCAGGCCCTTGGGCGAACGCGAGCCCCATCGCCATGAAGACCATCGCGGGCACCATGACCGCCCAGTACGGGTTGGTAGCGTCCGCGAACGACACGATCCAGAAACCGACCCCCATCAAGGCGACGCCGAAGGGAACGCAGCGTCCGGTCCCAAACCGCCGGGCCAGTACCGGCGCGAGTGGAGAGCAGGCGCCCATCACGACCGCGAACGGCAGGATCGCCAGCCCCGCTTGCAGCGCGCTGTAGCCGCGGACTGCCTGGAAATAGATGGTGATGGCGAACGTGAAACCGAACAGGCAGAAGAACGCCAGGCCGATCGCCGAACTGCACGTCGTCACGTTCGGTGCCCGGAACAGGCCCAGATCCAGCAGGGGGGAGTCGACCCGCCGCTCCCAGGCGACGAACGCCCCCGCCAGCACGACCGATGCGGCGAGGCCGCCGAGGATCGGCGCCGTCGTCCAGCCGAACTGGGGGCCTTCGATGATCGAACCGACGAACAGGCCGAGGGCGGCGACCGCCAGGATCACCCCAACCGCGTCGAACCGGCCCAGGTCGCTGGCCTTGGACTCGGGCACCAGGAACGGTGAGACGGCGGCGACGGGAAGCACGATCGCGATGTTGATCCAGAACAGGGACGGCCACTCGAAACGCTGGAGGAGCAGCCCGCCGACCACGGGGCCGAGGGCGATCCCGAGCCCCGCGGTCGCCGCCCACAACCCCACGGCCAGGGCGTGATGCCGGGTGCCGCCGAAGATGGTCGAGATGAGGGACAGCGTCGCCGGGAACACCAGCGCGGCGCAGACGCCCAGCAGCACCCGCAGCCCGATCAGCGCGGTGATGTGGGTGGTCAGGGCGGAGGCGAAGGAGACGACGGCGAAACCCAGTAGGCCGATGATGAGGACCTTGCGGCGGCCGATCCGGTCGCCGAGGTAGCCGCAGGGCAGCATCAGCACCGCGAACACCAGGGTGTAGGCGTCGACGATCCACTGCAACTGCGTGGTGGTCGCGTCGAAGGCCCGGCCAAGGGTCGGGATGCCGACATTGATGATGGTGTTGTCCATCACCCCTACGAGTTCGGCCAGGCAGAGCACCGCGAGGGCGACGAACTTGCCCCGGGGGTGGGACGCCAACGCCGGTTGCCGGGGGAAGGTGTCTGTCGTCGGGTTTTTCATGGTTCTCGCTTTCTATCCGACGTGGCCAAAGGCGGAATCCGTGCGGCGCCAGGCTGTAGCCCTAACCCGTGTGTAGGGCGGCAGCCATTTGAAGGAGTCGGGTAGCCGGGTCGCCGTCGCTGGGGTCGAACACCAGCCGGAACCCGCCAGGTGCCGCGTGAATGTTTCGATGTCCGGCACCAACGGTCCGTAGCCGGGAGATCAACTCATCGAAGTCGTCCCCCTCGACGACAACGGGCTGGAATCTGGCCGGTACTGTCGTGGTGCTGGCCGGCGAGGGCTGCTCAATCGGCGGACTGGGGTGGGGCCGGCGTCTGAGGGCCAGCCGGTGCGCTGTGTCTTGGAAAGCCGATCGTAGTTCGACCTCGTCTCCCTCAGCGGCGGGGTCCGCGGCCAAGGCGAGGAGCTGCCGGAACGCCCAGATTGCGCCGTCGGCGCCGAGGGCGGTGAGGGTGCTGGGCTCCGGAGCGCCGGATGCTTGTTGTGAGGTGGCCTGGAGATAGCCGAGGACGCGGTCGGCGTCCGTGATGTCAGCGGCTCGCCGCACCACCATGGATACTGAGGCCTCCAGCAGATGGACGGCTGCCCCGAGTTGCTTCGACCAGATCTCGGTCATCTCGGGGGCGACCACGGCGTTGACCCCGCCAACGAGCACGGCATCGGCGTCGCCGGCCTGCAGAATCCCCGCGGCGGAGCGGACAGCGGCGCCGAAGGAGGACAGATCGGAGTCCACGATGTAGTTGGTGCCACGCAGATCGAAGCAGTTGCCGACGCGACCAGCGACGATGTTGTCCATGTACCCGGGTAGGGCGGCCTCGGTGGTCGTGTCGGGCCCAGGCGCGAAGGCCTCCTCCAGGGAGGCGCGCCATCCCAGTAGCGCCGCGGCAGGCATGCCGCAGTCGGCGCTGGCGGATGCCAGCAACTCCTGGATCTCGTCTGCGCGGATGCGTTCGTTCCGGTGCAGAGAGGCTTCGGACCCGGACGCGGTGGCCACCACCGTTGCGATACGGTCAGGGCGATCGACGGTGCGTCCGGAGAGCAGGCCTGCGTCACGCAGTGCCTTCATGCTGGTGGCAAGGAAGAGCTGCTGTGCCCGATCGGTTTGCTGAAGCGTACTGGGTGGGATCTTGACATCGCGGAACGGAAACTGGAAATCGTCGGCGGTGCCAGCGCCGGGTTCGGACAGAGAGTCCCAGGCCCGTTCGAACGTCCCGGCCTCGGGGATTCCTTCGGAGGCTGGAAGGCCGGGCAACAGGATGGACGCGCCGACGACGGCCAACCAGGCGTCTTGACCCGAGCCTGTCTCCGTGGGCGTCGTCGACGCCTCGGCGACGATAGCGGAATGGTAGGCGGGGTCGAACTGTTCCACCAGCACCGATGAGTCCACCCCGCCGAAGCCGAATGCGTTCGCCATTGCGCGCCGAGGGCGATCGGGGCGGCGCGGCCAGTCGCCGCCATCCCGGAGAAGCCGTAGCAGGTCGCTACGATCGGCGAGGGCCGGGTTCAGGGATGCGACACCGAAGGTCGGGAAGAATCGCCCGTCCTCGAAGCTCAGCAGGATCTTCACCAGGTTCGCGATGCCAGCGGAGGGGAAGCCGTGCCCGATGAGTGCCTTGCCAGAGCCGATGGTCAGTGGCTCCTTGCGATCGTCCTCAGCGAGCAACTGGCCGATGGACTCGATCTCGGTGGCGTCGCCGGTTGGAGTCCCAGTCGCGTGGACCTCTAGATAGTCGAGGTCATGCGAAGTGAGTCCTGCCTGTTCCAGGGCGGCCCTCATCGCCGCCACCTGGCCGCGAGAGGACGGCGCGTAGATCGCTTTGCCAGCGCCATCGGAGCGGGTGGCGACGCCCCGGATCACCCCGAGGAGTTGGTCTCCGTCGTCGAGGGCCTGGTCTAACCGCTTGAGTACGACGGCCCCGGAACCTTCCCCCGGGATCAAACCGTCGGCGGTGCCGGAGAGGGGGTGGCTGCCCTGCCCCGACAAACCGCCGATCTTCGCGAACGATACGTTGCCGGAGACACCCATGTTCGCCATAACGCCGATCGCAACCACGATCTCTAGGTCGTCGCGCAGCAGTGCCGAGACCGCTACATCCACCACTAGTAAACCGGAGGCGCAGGCGCCGTCAATGAGCGCCGAGCCTCCTTCCACGCCGACGGCGGCAGCGACGGTCGGTGCGAGGGCGCTGGCCAGCACCTGATCCGGGAGTGGATGCCTGGACCCGAACTGCCGGTCAGCGGCTCGTGACCAGGCTGCCTCCCAACCCTCCGGAGTCACTCCCTCCGGTATTCCGAGCGTGCGCATGAGAGATGCGTAGTGTCGTTCTGCGCGGTGACGAAGGGAGAACTCAGCCAGTTGTTCGTCCCCAAGCATGTTTCCGAGGTAAAGCGCGGCTCGGGTGCGTCGGAGCCGGTTCCGGTCGAAGCCAGCCATGCTGAGGGCTTGCAGAGCGGCGTCGATGGCAAACAACTGGGTGCGATTGGCCCTCGCGATTATGTCGTGCTGCGTCTGATCTAGGGAGTACAGAGCGGGGTCGAAATGGTAATCGTCCACGAAGCCGCCGAGCGTGCAGTATGTCCGCTCGGCAGCGTTTCTGTCCTCGCTGTAGTAAAGGTTCCGGTCCCAGCGCTCTGGTGGGATGGGAGAGATCCCGGATCTTCCTTCGATCAGGTTACGGCGGTACTCGGCTAGCGATGTGGAGGTCGGCGGCAGCACGCAACCAGCCCCGACGATAGCGATGGGGACAAGAGCCGTGCGCTGATGATCAACAAGGGGCGACATGGTTGCTCCGTTCATCTGTCTCGGGGCGATCGGGCGCTCCCCACGAGCCTGGACGGCCGTTTGGATTCGTTGACTCGGCGGAGATGACGCGCTCGAGAAGGGCGAGGGCGCTGGCCGTAGTAGAGACACCGCCGTCCGTTAGGAGTGGACAGGGACGCGCCGCAGCGGCCCCGGCAGCTAACTCTGGTATCGCTAAGGAGCCGACGCTGACCCTGTCGGTAAGCGTGCCCTTGAGGGGGCTCCCATTACACCGTGACATGACTGAGGTTTCGGCGTGCAGCATGGTTGTTCAGCTTCTGCAGCAGGATCTGGCCGACATCCATCAGCGGGGTGCCATCGAGTTCCGCGACGTGGAGTTGCAGCGTGTACTGGCCGGATCCCCCAGGCTGGACCTTGATACACCCGAGGACTTCGGCCCTGCGTGAGACCGGTTTCTGGATCGTGGCGTGGGTTACGTTCACCGGGACGACGTGATCGCCGAACCGGTGGAAGACATCAATCAGAGCTAGGCGGCCCACGTTGTCGAGCAGCAGTGGCTCAGTGATGAGCCGGGCCGACCCCTCGGGGAGGAGCCGACGGGTATCAGCAGAGATGTTGAAGCGTCCCACCACGACACCCTGGCTGGTACGCCACGCTTCTCGCAGCGTCCGGAAACCAGGGCCAAACGTGATGATTGGTGCGGCGGCGGCATAGTAGACATCAAGATCGAAATGGGTCGCACGGTCGGCGAGGAGCTCGGACCAGTCGTATGGGCAGCCGGGGACCGCCCGTCCGGGACCGAAGACGGCACGGGAGCGCTGGCGTCCGGGGACTAAGATGACGCCGCCAGGACTGACGACATCAGCGCGAATTGTCGCTTCGATGCGGCTGGGGCTCTTCGCCGACACGGTGATCTGCAGATCGCAGACCCGGCCCTCGGGGCATTTGACGAAGTTCTCGAATGCAGCGGACTCGATCATGAGGTCGGTCCGTCCGGTAGCGAGTCTCGCGGCCTCCGCCATCGCTTCTAGATGGAAGACGCCCGGCAGTGTGGGGGAACCCTGCACCAGGTGATCGATCAGCATCGTGTCGAGCCGCGGGTCAAGGCGTCGTGTGAACACATCACTGGCGGCGCCGCACTGAACGCTAGCTTCCACCATTGGGAAGGCTCCCGGGTCGACGATGCTGCCGTGGATGATCGGATCGGCGATTGCACGCCGGTCGGCGGTGAGACAGCTGAGCGCGGAGCGCGGCTCGTTGGTTCCCAGTGGCCCGAAAATCATTACTTGCGAATCGAACCCGCCATCCTCTAGTTCGCGCAGGAAATGCCGACACCCCTCCGCGGGCGGCAGGTAGCGGAGCCCCCGTTGCTGCTCCTGGACCTCTCGGACACTCTGGTGGGTCGCCATGCCGACTTCCGCCCAGGCGGTCCAGTCGATGGCTACCACCCGGGTGGCGTGATGGCGACGGGAGAGCTGGCTGCATATGGCCGAGACTGCGGCGGAACCCGCGGTGTACTCGGTTTGGCCGTCCATGCCGAAACGTCCGGAGATCGACGTGAACGCGATCAGGAAGTCCAATGTGTCAATATCAGCGGCGCGTACCAGGTGGTAAAAACCCTGGAGTTTGGTTGCGACCACCTTCTCGGCGAGCACGTAGTTCTTCTTCGGGAGCTGGCCTAAAGACTCCAGGCCCGCCGCGTGGACGATGCCGCGGATGCCCCCGTGTCGTGAACGAACGTCCGCCATCACTTGTGCAACCTGGCTGGAGTCGGTCACGTCGCACGTCAGGTACTCGAACGGCGCGGAGTTGGTTCCAAGACGTCGGGTTGTCTTCCAGAGCTGGCGATCATTCGCGATCTGGCGGAACCGCCGCTGCAGGTCTAGTGGACGGCCTGCGGGGTCGCTGCGGTGCAGCGCACTCATGATCTGGGGTTGTGCCTGGGTGAACTCCTCATCGGTCAGATCCAGGTACGGCTGAGAGTCGGGGCTATCGAGGCGGGATCGGCCCAGGATCACGATTGGGCTCGGCTGCCCCCCGTTGGCGGCGAGGTCGCTATTCGCCAGCGCCAACGCGCATTCTAGGGCGATCCCTCGGGAGCCGCCGGAGAAGACGATTGCCCCTGCGGAGGTGCTCCGAGGACGGGGAGCTGGGGAAAGCGGTACCGGAACGACTTTGATGACGTGACGCTGGTCACCCAGGTAACTGACTTCGTCGTCTATCGATCCGGCGGCGAGTTCGTCTACGAGCTTGTCTGCTGCTGAAACGTGAGCGCCGGTGTCAACGTCTACCAGGCAGAGGCTGAGTCCAGGCAGCTCTTTGGCGAGGCTCTTGACGAACCCGACGCTTAGGCAGCCCAAAGCGTCGCCGATGGTCGTTGCTTTGAGGGAGTATCCGCCGCCGCAATTTGTCAGGACAGCCAGCACGGCCCGGTCGGCTGCCTTGGCGAGGTCTGCGAAGTACTCTTGATAGACGCTGAACACGTGAGCATACTGTCGCCGCCACGCTGCCGAAAACTCCATGGTGTCGAGGGCGAGGGCGTCGCGGGATGGTCCGCAACTCGAGAGGTCAACGATGCCGTCCCGGGGGCCGCAGCGCTGGTGTTCGGCGGCCAGGTTCGCGGCTAGCGCACCCTGGTCGACGCTGTCGCCGTCTGGGATCAGCACAGTGCTGATCCAGACATCGGCGCCGGCGGCTTCGAGGAGGTTCTGTGTGCGCTCTGTCAGATCCCGGTTGGTAGCCGGAA
>JAUMYR010000127.1 GCA_030528545.1 Propionibacteriaceae bacterium | reverse complement strand
CCACGGAACCCTCGTCCCGCTAACTCAGATGCCCACGAAGTCAGGGTAGGCCCATCACCGCTGAAGGAAGGTTCCGGTGAGGCGGTGGGCAGGTTGGGTGTTGGTGCCGGGGCTGTCTGGCAGGCGGTGAGGGCCAGCGCACCCAGCAGCAGAACGTGGAATCTCATGGGTCCTCCCTGACGTCGTGGGCCCATCCTGCCAGCAGCACGAGTCACCTCACACGGGCCTGTGGATAACTCGGGTCACCTGGGCCCGAACCTGCTTTCGGACGCGACGCCGGGGCCGGTGGGATTATCTCGTCCAGCGGGCGGCTGTGTCAACGGGAGCAGATTCCGCCGGAAGGCATGGTGCCTCTTACCAGAACAGAACGAACGAAAGAACAATTCGCCCCTGAAGCATCGGGCATAGGGCGGCTCGGCTGGAGACTAAAACGGGCCATTCGGGCCCTGGGTGTGGCTCTACTGCGCTCGGCCTGGGCGAGCAATTTCTCAAGACGCGAACGCGAGCCGAGTCCGACACTATGACGGGCGAGCCGGCCAGTGATCGGTCTGGCTGTAAGGAACTCGGTATGTTTACCGGACCCGCGCTCTTGGCGGGCGGGTTTCCGGCGCTATAGAATGAGCGGGCAGGGTGGTTGCCAGCCTCTGTTAGCAGCGAAATAATCTGCCATGTGAACACGGAGGGGAAGCGCCACCCCGCATTTTGCTCGGACGCAGCCGAGGCCAGCCGCTTTCGGACACATGGCAGATTGAGGCCCCTCCGGACGCCGGCGTGATAGCGGCCCAGGTGATGGAGGCGCAAGCCGCAGAATAGGACACGGCTCGCAGCCAGGTGACCTGAACAGTACGGGTGACGGGGATGCGCGCTCGGCGTGGCGAAACTGGGAGGATGAGGCGTGGCGATAGACACTGGCGCGTCGAAGCCGGACGCGAACAGGGCCCGGCCCAGGCCAACGGGCCGAAGGATTGTGATCGGGGAGCTGTGCCGCCTCGTCCGCATGCTGGTGGTGCCCGGATTAGGGGCCGACGGTCAGCCCCAGCCGCTACGCGCCCGATGCGGCCGCGTCATCGCGCGCACCCGGGCTTTGTGGAACAAACTGCTCGAACCGCAACGCGAGCGGGCACAGCTCGCCCGGGTAGTGCGACATGTACCACTGCTGGTGAGCTCCCTAGCTTTCCTCGTATTCTTCTGCGGCCTGCTGCTCGGGTGGGCCGATGGCTTAGGAGGCTGGGGCCAGTTCGTCTTCGTTCTGGCTCTGCTGGGCATCGGGGCGCTCGCGAGCCGTTCTCTGTGGCTCACCATCTCTCGTCACAACCGCTACGGCTCTTTCTACGTGCTCGCCGCGGTGGCCATCTGTGTCGTGATCCTGGCGAGCTACTCCATGTGGGATTGCTTCGCCGGACGCGTCCCGGTCTTCGCCCAACTCCACCGGGCCCTGCTGCTGTTCGCCGGGGAAATCGCTCCGGAATCCTGCGTGCGCGTCCCGCTGGGCCTCCAAGTGGCAGAGCTAGGGAGCGTCATCGTGTTGTTCGCCACGGTCTACGCGGTGGTGAACGAAATCACCTCCGGCCCTATCGCCCGGTGGAGAGCCAGCTTCTCACGGCGGGTCATCCTCATCACGGGGCTCAGCGACGAGACCCTGCCGGTCATCCGCTCCCTAGCCGAAGATCCGGACCATTCCCTCATCGTGGTCGTGGAACCCAACCCCGATCATCCCCTCATCCACCAGGCCAGACGCTACGGGGCCCAGGTCATCAAGGGTGAGATCTCCACCAGAGCCAGGGACGAGAAGTGGCTCCGCGGCATGTGCACCTCGTGGGGCAAGCACGTGTCGTTGCGGCGGGCGTACCTGCTCGCCGCGGACGAACAAGCCAACCTCGAGGCTGCGGAAGTGATCCGCGACACCCTCGCAGACCTCGGGCCGCGATACCGCGACGAACAGCGGGCCCCCACCAGGCTCATCGTGCGGATCGACCGTTACCGTCCCGCCCGCCACTACACCGCCCAGCAAGTCGAGTCCTGGAGAGTGACCGACCCCCTCTCCGACGACACCGGAGGCAGCACCAGGTCAACCGCCGACCTACGCTCGGGGCCTCGGGTGTTCATCTCGACCCTCGGCAAAACCCAGATCATGGCCCACACCCTCGCCGAACAGATCGCCGTCCGCGGTGAGGCGCGGCACGTGTTCGTCGTGGGGGAGACCGACCTAGCCGAGGCGTTCCTCGACGAGTGGCGTTTCCAGCGAGAATCGGCCAAGTTGCTGCTCACACAGCTGGGGGACGCCCAGACGCCGTGGCGGGACGCCCTGTCCAAGCGGGCGACGCTTCCCGAACCGACACGGTGCGACGCCATCCCGGACGCCGCTGAACTGAAGCAGTCCGGTGCTAGCGGGGAGCGGGTCAGCGTCGTCGTCGCCGAGGAGCTGAGCGAGACCGAACGGTCCCGTCTGGAGGGCCTGGCCCCCGATCTGGAAGGCCTGCCGGTCCGGGTTTTCCTCCCCACGGAGGGGGTTCGGGGGCTGGCGCGCTACCCCATGCTCGGTTTCCTCCACCCCTTCGGGGCCACGCTCGGCGGTGCAGCCGTCGACCGTGACCAAGCCGCCCCGGCGAAGAGCCGTAGCCCACTCCAAGGGGTCCCGCAAGACTCGTGGTTCCGGGCCGCCAAGCTCGCCAGTGACTCCTTCACCATCGCCAGCGCCTCAAGCATGTGGCATAACATGGTCGCCACCGACCGGGACAGTAACTTCCGGGCCACCTGGAGCCTGCTCACCTGGCTATCCGAACTCGGCTACACCTGGTCACCGGCGCGTCCTGCCGGTTACCGCCGTCCCAGCGATGACCTGTTGGGCGTCCTGGTCCCCCTCGAACACCGGGCGTGGATGACTTTCAAGTACGACACCGGCTGGTGTGGGGCCGATGAGAGGAACGGCAGGCTTCTGCTCAACGAGCAGCTTCACCGGCTTGAGGAGCTCACCCCAGAGCTGCGGGACAAGGCCATCCGCAACACCCTTGGCTCCCTGCGTGGACTGCTGCACACCCTTGAGGTCCTGGATTTCTACCCCGTTGCCCCGAAACAGCCGCACGACCGCTGGTGGCGGTTCCGGCGCGTCGGCACGGTGAAGCTGCTACGCACGCTGGAAGCCCCCGAGGAATGGACCGACGGCAACGGCAACCGGCTGACGGGCCAACCCGGCGACCTGCTCATCGAAGGGACGAAGCCAGCCACCGGAATCCGCACGATCAAAGCGGACCGGTTCGAAAGCAGCTACCGGCACGAATCCGGCGACCTGTACGAGCGCGTCGGGTCGGTGCGCGCCAGGATCGCCGTCGCAGGGGAGAAGGTCGATTCCCTGGAGGGCACACAGACCGCCGGGGAAGACTCCTGGGTGGTGCAGGACGATACTGGTGCGTCCTGGATCGTCACCTCTCAAGCCCTGCGGGAGGGCTACGTCGTCGAGGGGCCGGTCGGGTCAGCCTCGTAGACCTCCAGCCCCGCGTCGGCCAGGATCAGCGGCATCGCCCGCATGATGAGCACGTCATAGCTCTTCATCTCCGGCTTGAGCTGGTCCCACGGGATCGCCCATTGGTGGTCGCCGCGTCCGTGGCGCCGCTCGTTGATAGCCCAGCGGCGATGCTCCAGCTCGGCTAGCCGGTCCAGCCGGCCGGTGATGTCAGTCCCGCCTGCCGCCGTCGCCTCGCGCCAGGCCAGTCCCTCGGCGGCGTGCGCGATGGCGCACCCGGCCACGACCTCCCGGTTGCTGGCCTTCTCGAACTCCGTGAGGCCGTCCCATAGCTGCGCGGCCAGCGGAGAACCGGACGCATTGCTCGTCGCGGCGCTGGCGTCCTGATAGGTCAGATGCACCTGCGGCGCTAAAAGGTTTACCAGTTCGGGGGTCAGTAGTGGATCTCCCGAAACCCGGCGCAGGGCGAAACCGGCGCGGGTCGCCAGGGCCGGAAGGTGCGCGGCACACTCCACCGCGGTCAGCCAGGTGCCCGCGTTGCGTGGGGTCTTGAGGACGGCCAGCACCTTCTCGGCCATCGCGGCCAGTTCCGTCGGGCTGCACACCAGGGGCTCCGAGCGCCGGGGGCCGCGCGAGCAAGCCTCCACACCACCGGCGGCAAGGACGTGAGGGCAAGCCTCGGCGAGCGCGGCGAACCGGGACCGAACCAACGCGTCCTGATCCTGCCACACGGCTCGCCCATCCGGGCCGTAGCTGAGCCCCGGAAAAAGCGGAGCCGGCGGGGCCGTTGCCTCGGCGCCGGGGGCCCCGAGCCAGGCCGCATCGTCGAACAGCAACCGCGCCAGGCGTGCTGTCGGGTCTTCGGCCTGGGCAGCGACGCGCGTCCGGGCCTCCGCGGCGGTGAACACCGCCACCTTCTCGGGTGCGGGCCACGCGATGTCACCCGACACCACCGCCACCACCCGGGCGTCGGGCAGAGCCTCGGCGACCGCCCCGGAGACCGCCAGCGCCCGGCCCTCCGGGGTGGCAGCCACGTAGATCGTCGGGCCGGTTTGGGTGCCGCGATTCGGCTTCGGACGCGGCCACTGCTCCACCAAGTCAGAGAGTGCCCGAATCACGGAACTGGCCTGGAGCGGGACCGTCAGCCAGGTCACCTCGGCGCGCTGGTTCGTCAGCCACGCATCGCGGGCCCACGTATCGTCCGAACCCAGGCAGTGGATGGTGAGGGTATGAGTCAGGCTCTCCCAGCCCGTCAGGATCTCCTGGACGAGAGAGCGGGCGATCGCCGAATCTCCGATTACGACCGGCGGTGGGGCGAGGCGCTCCACGGGCTGCGGTGGGAAAGCGGTGAGCACGTCTCTGACTAGCGTCGGTTCCCAGGAGCGGGCACTAACACCGGGCTGGTCCTGCCATAGCCCTGCCACCGCCTCCTCCCGGAACAAGGCGGTGACGGGCACCCCCGGACGGTTCGCAAGATGCTCGGTGAGCAGGGACGCTGTGCGATCGTCCTCGCTGGCCCACAGGACCTCGGCGTTAGTGGCATGCTGTGACATGCATCCAGTGTGGCACCCAATCCAGGAAGAGGGCGGAGCATGGAGGGCGAACGGCGGGTCGTCCAGATCATCGGGGATGGCATGGACGGCACTTGGCTGACCTGGCGCTGGAACGACCCCCAGATCCCCGTCGGTGTGCATCGGATCGATGGCCTCGCTGAGGTCCTCTCCGATTTCCACGCTGCCCTGCCTGGAGGCAGCACCACAGATCTCAGCGACCAGCGCCTGAAAGGCCCCTTCAGCGACCCCGAAGCCGAGCTCCGGCTGATGACCACGCTCGCGGGAACGCTGGTCCCGGAGCGGCTGCGCGACGAAATCTTGTCCGCGTCTGGCCAGATCGAGGTCCGGGTGATGCCCAGCCCGCCACTGGCCCGGGTCCCTTGGGGGTTGCTATCCGTCGGTGAGCGCGGCCATCGCCTCGTCGAGGTGGCGGACGTATCCTGGATCGGGCCGCTGCTGCCCCGCGACATCGCCTCCGAGCCCGTCCCCGAGCCAGATCGCGACGATCGCTTGGGTGTCTATCTCCTAGACCCCTTCGTCTACGGTTGCGGGGCAGTCATACCTAGATCCGTGATCCTCGAAGCCTGGAACGCCGGGGGCGCCAGGACCGTGATCCTGAAGAGATACAGCGACGATGAGGACAGCAGGGACGAGGCGCGGGTGCTCAACCAGCTACGGGAAGGCCTGTCGCGGCTATTCCTTCTGGGGCATGTCCAGGTGCCTGGGCAGCCGGGAGAGACAGCCTTCCTGATCGGTGAGGGCAGGCTGAGCCCCGCAGATCTGCTGTCCAGCGACGTGTGCGCACCGCCGAGGGTGGCCATCGTCGCGTGCGCGTCTGGCACGGATTTTGAGGGCCCGGAGCCGCTCGGCCTGGCGACGGCCTTCCTGCTGTACGGCGCCGACACCGTGCAGGCGACGCTGTGGCCGATTCCCACCGAGGCGGCTTTGGCCGCGGAAGACAGGAACGCAACGGGGGCCTTCCTCGAACTGGCCAAGGCCTTCGACCGCGCCCAGCGGGACGCCGACCCCGTCCACGCGCTGTGCGACTATCAGCGGAAGCGGCTCAAGGCCTGGCAGGAAGAGCCGGTGCTGCGAAACTCGCCGATCCTGTGGGCCGCGGCCATGACCATCACCGCTCCCAGGCGGCGGAACCTTGCCACCGACGGTTCACAGCAGGCGGCACCGCTCCGCGCCGCCCAGCGCTGAGGTGGCGCCGTTGATGTAGGTCAGCGTGGGCACTTGCGCCAGCGGCACCTCCTCGACCCGATCCGTGTCGGTCGGGCCGCCGTGCTGCTCCGCTGGGGAAATGATCCCGGACAGCCGGGAGTGGATGATGAGGTCGGCGGCCAGGTCGTCTCGTTTCAAGGAGTGGGCCAGCTCGATCGCGGCCCCAAACGGCGGGTGCTCCACGGCCTTTCGCCAGGTTGAGCGGTGGGAGCGCTTCTTCATCTGGTGCCGCTGGCCGGAGAAACCCTTGACCGCCTCGACCAGCAGGTTCAGCGCCTCTTCGGGCCGTTCCGGGGCCAGTAGGCGTCCCAGGGCGCTGCGGCAGCGGGCCTGCCATAGCTCGGACCCCTCCAGATATTCCAGGCGCGCCAGGGCCCGGCGCAGCAGCCGCTCTGCCGTCCGGTGGACCTCGGGGTTCCCGGTGGCAAGCAGAGACCCGGCCTCAACGAGCGCGAGCGCTTCGGTGCGGTCCTCGCCGGGGACGCCGTGAAGACGTGCCAGAGCGCACTCAAGGCTTCGGGCGTGCCTGGTCTCTAGCGGCTGGAGGCTGCTGAACTCTTTCACCAGCTCGAAGATGGGACGCTCGGGGCAGCGACCGCCACTCAGCGAGACGGGCGAATACCGCGACTGCTGCCGCGGCAGGGTGCTGACGAGCTGCTTTGGGAGGGCCGTTGGCAGATCCCAGGTTTCCAGTTTCTTCGCCAGCTGCCGCTGGCCATGGGCCTCCTCGACCAGGCGCCAGTCGTCCAGGCAGGACGCCCGCAACCGGTGCAGCCTCGCCCTCAGACGGTTCAGCCCCGACCCTTGGAGGAGGAGCGTCTCCGCGTCGCCGAGGGTTTCCAAGGCCCCCTTGATGTCTCCGAACCGGCGCTCATGTTCGGCGCGGGCCAGGAGAAACGCCGCCCAGCGTCGGGTCGGCATCTGACCCGGGACGGTGTTCCTGATGACCTTCTCGGCATCGAGCACGTGACCGGCGCGGCTGAAGGCCTGAAGCAGCAGGACGCGGGTGGCATCGGCGCAGGTCGGTTGGGCGAGCCGCTGTTCCTCGGCGACCGCGTTCAGCAGGGCCGCCACCGCATCGAAGACCGAGTTCTGGGTCAGCGCCGCCTGTCCCAGCAGCCGCCATGCCCACGACGCGACCTCGGGCATGGCGTGATCCCCCGGGCGGACATAGGCCTCCGCGATGTCTCGGCACCCGGCTTCGTCGCCCAGAGCCAGACGGGAACTGGCCAGGGCGAGCTTGGCCAGCGGCAGCAAGGCAGGATCAGCGGTGGGCAGCGAGGCCAGCCGGACCGCCTGGGCTGCGGCGTCCCGAGAGCGGCTGAGGTCATCGCCGAGGCCGCGGTGACGCAGCATCCAGGAGAACCGGATATAACGGCGCGCCCGCTGCTCCAGGTCAACCTCCATGGAGATCTGGACGATCTGCTGTGAGGCCAGCGCGACCGCCCGGTTGAGGTTGCCTTGGCGGTCCGCCGCCATGATCTGCTCATCGTGCCCAGACATGCCCCTGCCCCTCTCGTAGTTACCCTCCGCTCAGACTCCGAGGCCTGCGAAGAGGTCGTCCGCGGGACCCCCTGCCGGGAACGGGACGCCGTCGGCTAGGCGGTAGGCCT
>JAUMYR010000126.1 GCA_030528545.1 Propionibacteriaceae bacterium | reverse complement strand
CGGCTGGCCTCTCACTGAGCCTAACCGCAGCATGCGTTGGTTGCCAGACTGAAGCCCCGACCCCGGCTCCCTCCACCGTCCTCACGCCAAGCAGCACGACCTCCCCTTGGGCGACCCCTGCCGCAGAAAGCGATAAGCGGCTGTTCAACGACATCTTGCAGCGTTTCCTAAGTATAGAACAAGAGGCTTACCGCGACCCTCGGGGAAGCTGGGAAGAGTTTCGAGAAATAACCACCCCCGAGTTCTACTCTAGCCTCCAGGACCTAAGAAATACCTTGATCGAAGGCGGCGTAAAGAGTGGCGGCAAGGCGCAACGATTCAAACTCAAGATCAGCGATGTCGAAGAAAAGTATGGCCATTTCTTCGTAATAGCTAGCTATTGCGAGAACTATTCCGAGGCACCCCTCATTGATATCGACAGCGACGAGCCCGTAGAGGGCCCTCCCCGCAAACCACGGTATGTACGCCTCGAACTACGCAAGATGCCAGACAAAACATGGAAGGCCGCCAGCCAGTACGACAAAAAACTGGAGGAATGTTCCCCGGAATAACCCCGCCGGAGGCGCAACGGAAACGAGCAGCGCTCACGTAGGGGGCTGCCTCGCAGGACCCGGCCCGAAAGGAGGAGGGGGCCAGCATCACGGCTGGCCAACGCCACACCTGAACCACGAGCTAGGTCGCCACAGCAGCAACGAAACCGAGTCCCCCGGCACCCACGATCAGGAAGCAAGGGTAACCTAAGTTTCAGCACGCCTCGGTGGGGAGGAGAGATGTTCCAGAAGATACTGCGAAACGCGGGGAACCCCCAGGGTTTCTGGGGTCGGCTGATGATGCGCAGCATGAACAAAGAACACGCCTGGCTAGCGCTCTGGGGACTAGGCAAGATCAGCCTGGCCGAGGACGCCGCGGTGCTCGACATCGGCTGCGGAGGCGGCGCCAACCTCGCCCGGCTGCTGGCTGCGTGCCCGCGCGGTCACGTGACCGGCATCGACCATTCCGGGGACGCGGTCCAGATCAGCCGCCGCCGCAATGCCAAAGAATTGGGCCGCCGCTGTGAGGTCGTCCAGGGCAGCGCGGTCGATCTGCCCTTCGGGGAAGCCCGCTTCGATGCCGTCGCCGCCGTCGAGACGGTCTACTTCTGGCCCGATCTTGCCCGCGCCTTCGCCGAGGTCTACCGGGTGCTTCGCTCACCGGGCTGTTTCCTGATCGTCAACCAGCTCGACGGGCTGGAGTCGATCCAGTGGGCGGACATGATCGAGGGGATGACCACCCACTCCCCACAGCGGCTGAGAGACCTCCTCACGGCGGCGGGGTTCCAGCAGGTCGAGACCCATCGCCGCACGAAACATGCCTTCTGCCTAGTCGCACAGAAGTCCTGAGCGCGGTGGTCCACCGGTTGGCATAATGACGGAATGCAGGGCGCCGCGGCAGAGCAGGAACGGCGGCGAATCCTGGCATTTTGGCAGATGGTTGAGTTGTTCAGCCCACAGCCGATCCCGAAAGCGGAGCGGCACGCAGCAGGCCCCATCGAACGCCAGGTGATCGAATGGGTTCCGGGCGAACCGCTGCCGTGGGAGCGCCTGCCAGAGCCCACGCCATCGGAGAAGGGGCCTCGCGTCTGGCAGCACACCGTCTACCTCGGGGTCTATGACCTTGAGAACACGTATCAGATCCTGCACAAGATATTCGCCGATGACCCCGACGCCTATGACGAAAGAAAGCCGGGGCGCAGCGCATGTGCTGGCCTACTGATCGACCAAGAGGGCGCCCTCGTCGTGGACTCTGCCGTCTTGTCATCGGCCTTGTGGGCGGTTGGCAGAATCCACAGCCCAGGAGTCGCCGACCCGAGGTGGGCCTATGGCTTCGAGCTGGCGCAAGCGGCTTTCGCGGAACAGTCCAGCCGGTTCGATAGCCGACGACGAGACCAGATGGGCGGCGACGCACCGCCACCCCACGACACCGCATCCCTTCTCACCCTGCTCTCGATCGCCCACAATGCGGCGGGTATCGCTGGACTGCCCATGCTCGCTACGCAGAACATCATCATCGCCAGCCGCGCGGTCGCCCAGCAACAAGCATCGAGCGACATCGACTTCATCAATAGCTTCTATCTCGACGACTTGCGTACCGTTACCGACAGCGCCAGGCATGGGGTTGCGCTCACCCAGTACCTGACCGGCGACGCCGCACTGAGGACGGACGCCCGCATCGACGTGCTCGCCCACCCCGAGGCCGTCGATGCTGGGACCCGGATCGAGCGACTGCCCAAGGGGAGGTGGCCGTCTGATCCCAGCTATGGACTGGCGCTGAGTCAGCAATTCGCGGTGAATCAGGCGATCAACGATCTCGCCCCGTCGGCCGGACTCATCGGCGTCAACGGGCCTCCAGGCACCGGGAAAACCACCATGCTGCGCGACATACTCGCGGGCAACGTCGTCGAGCGGGCACGACGCCTCGCCGCCCTGAAACGCCCCAGCGACGCCTTCACCGGCCGCCGTCATTCCTGGACTACCGCGCGCGGCCCCAAACGCCAGCTTCCGGAACTGATCCCGAGACTGACCGGATTCGAGATGGTCGTAGCCTCCGCCACGAACGCCGCGGCGGACAATGTCTCCAGCGAAATACCGGCGAAGAACGCCATCGGGGCTCACTGGCGAAACCGTGCCGACTACTTCGGGGATATCGCCAGCGCCGTCTTGCGTAGATCCGCGAAAGACGGCGATCGGGCCGTCACCGCATGGGGACTCGTCGCTGCACCACTTGGCCACAAATCCAACCGGAACACCTTCAATTCAGCCTTCTGGTTCGACGTATCGAACACCGGAGACGGCATGAAGACGATGCGGACGCTCCTGAAAGAGTGGGCTGCCGGGACACGCGGCTTCACCCCGTGGCGGCAGGCCCGCGAGCGGTTCTGCCAAGCCAAGCGGCGCGTGGACCGGCTGATAGCACAACGCCACGCCGCCGAGACACGGATGCGCGAGATACCCCGCCTCAAGCAACGCGAGCATCACCTTCGCCGGGAACTGGCCCGGCTCCAGGAACAGATCCAGCGCACCGAGGCCGGCATCGCCCGACACCACGACACGGAACGGCAAGCGTCCAGCGAAGCCGAGAGTGCTCGCAAGCGGCACGCCCGGCAGCTGGCAGCCAAACCAGGTGCTCTGGAAACCCTGTTCACGCTGGGACGGGCGGCGCGGCAGTGGCGAAACCAGCTGGACGAGGCCAGCGATGTCCTCCAGACCGCCGAATTGAACGAAACCGAGGTCAGAAGAACCGGGCAGCAGCTTCGACTCCAGCTGATCGCCGCTCAGGACGCCGCCACCACCGCCCAGGCAGATCTCGCTGCCACGCGCGCGGAAGAGACTCGCCTCAGCGCAGCATGCGAGGAGGACCGTCAACGGTACGGCAAGAGCTATCCCGGGCCGGAATGGACTGGCGATCAGCGGGAACTGCATGCACCCTGGCTCGACGCGGAACTCGACGAGGCCCGCTCCGACCTGTTCCTCGCCGCCCTACGACTACATCAGGACTTCCTGGCCAACACCGCCAGGGTCATGCTTACCGGCCTGAGTGCTGCGGTGGATGTCGTGTCGGGCAACCATCCCCACGGGTTGGAAACCGAGAAGCTGTGGGCGGCCTGGCAGCTATTCTTCCTCGTCGTTCCGCTGGTATCGACTACCTTCGCGTCCTTCGGGAGGATGTTCCGCGACATCGGCCCGGAGTCGATCGGCTGGCTACTGATCGACGAAGCGGGCCAGGCGGCGCCGCAGGTCGCCGCCGGTGCGATCTGGCGCTCCAGACGAGCCGTGATCGTCGGCGACCCGCTGCAACTGGAGCCCTTGGCCACCATCCCCCGCAAGATGCTGCACGACATCGCGTCAACCTATGGCGTGTCGGAGACCTGGATTCCGCCCGAGGCCTCCGTGCAGACGCTCGCCGATCGTGTCTCCAGGTACGGCACGGTCCTGTCTCAGGGCGACCGGGACATGTGGGTCAGCGCCCCGCTGGTCGTGCACCGTCGCTGCGACGACCCGATGTTCACCCTGTGCAACCGGCTCGCCTACAACGGCATCATGATCAATGGTGTGCCACCGCGAACCAGTGGGCCGGGTGCGTCGAACCCATTCGACGACACCCCGTCCGGCCCCAGGGTGGCGTGGAGCCACTGGGCCGATGAGCCCTCTCCGACCCCCGGGTCCCACCTCCAGGCCAAGGAAATCGCTCGCCTGGAGAATGCGCTCGCCTACCTGCGCGACAAGGGGGTTCCGGCTTCGGATGTCATCGCGATCTCGCCATTCCGGGCTGTCGCCAGTGCGTTGAGAACGCTGGCCAGCCACTACCCGGGTTTGCGGGCAGGCACGATCCACACGGCTCAGGGACGCGAGGCTCCCGTGGTGATCCTGGTGCTCGGGGGCGACCCAGCCAAACCCGGCGCTAAGGCCTGGGCGGCATCGCGGGTGAACCTCGTCAATGTCGCCGCGAGCCGAGCCAGGCGCCGCCTCTACGTCATCGGAGACCGGGACTCGTGGGCTCAGCACAATTACTTCCGCCAGCTCGCCGACGCCCTGACACCCGCGGCACGCCAGCGAACCGAGCCCCCAAGCTAGGAACCCCAGGAAGGACACGGCCGCGTCCAGGGCATAGGTTCCTGGACGCGGCCGCCCGCCGACGATCTCCGGCTGAACGGTGAGGACCTCAGGCGGCCTTCTTCCGGGCGACGAGGGCGATCCCGGTGAGGGCGTCGGCGTGGGCCCGGAACACCTTGCGCATCGCGAGCACCCGTTTACGGGCCGCCGGGTTGGTGAGCACCCGGAAGGCGATCAACAGCGTGCGGGGCAGCCCCTCGTCGGCGATCATCCGGCCCGGTTCCAGCAGACTCATCGGCGCATACCCGACCCACTCGACCTCCAAGCCATGGGCGCTCAGCAGTTCCCGCCAGCCGGACTCGGGCAGCGGTTTCGCCCCAACCTTGACGGTGCGCGAGATCTCCTTAGCGATGTGCTGGGTGTCGGCCTCCCTTGTGAAGCCCAGTTCGTGGATGGCGTAGCGTCCCCCAGGCGCGAGGACGCGGGCAGCCTCGGCGACGATCCGCGCCTTCTCCTGCGGGGTGTGCATGGTCAGCATCGCCTCACCGATCACCAGGTCCGCCGATTCGTCCGGCAGGCCGGTCTCGGCGGCGTGCGCGGTAACCACCCGGGCGTTGGCATGCCCATTGAGCACCTTCGCCATGCCCGCCCTGCCCTCCGGGTTGGGGTCGACGCCGCAGTAGCTGACCGGGCCGCAGGCCAGCAGCTTGCGGGCGGTGTGTCCCACTCCGGGGCCGAACTCGACGATCCGGTCGGAGGGCTTCGGCGCGGCGGCCACCAGCAGCTTGTCGGTCAGTTCTACCCCGCCCGGACGCAGCACCCGTTTGCCGAGCTTGGCCAGCAGCCAATGCCCCTGCAACCGCTGCTCCTCCGGGCCGCTGCGCCGTCCGTCGTGGTGTACCTCAGCCATGATAGTCCTTGTCAACCATGACTAGCGTCAGCCGGCAGGCCGTCTCGGCGACCAGAGCGTGGGGCGCGTCCGGGGCGAGATAGATCACATCGCCGGGCCCGAACTGGTGCTCGGTGCCCTCGATCGAGAAGCTCATGCGGCCCGAGTTCAGGATGCAGGCGACGGCCCGCGGGGAGGAATGTTCCGTGAGCTGCTGGCCCGCATCGAAGGTGAACTGGACGACGCGGAGCAGGTCGTTGTTGACGAGCACCCGAGACGTGGTTGAGCTGTCGATGACCGGCAGCTGCTGCTCAAGGCCGAGGTGGACTGACGATTCCGACAAGGGGGTTGACGACACAGCTACTCCTTAGGCGAGGCTTACCTGATGCTTCTGCGGGCAGTCTAGGGGGCGCCTTTCGCCGCCTCCCACCCGGGGTCAGAATATACCTAAATACTTCATATAAAATTAGGGGGTCGGCACCCATGCAGTCCCCGCGAAGGGCTCACGTCCCGTTATGCCCGAAGCGGGCCTCGCTTGGGCAAAGCGTGACCCCCGCGAACGGAGTAAGTTCACCGTATGACCAGCCGCGGCCGTTTGGCCTTCGTTTCCATGCACACCTCGCCGATCGCCGACCCCGGAGCCGGGGACGCGGGCGGGATGAACGTCGTCATTCGCGCCCTAGCCGACGCGGTCGCTGACCTCGGCTTCGATGTCGATCTGCTCACTCGCCGCGCGGACGAGGTCTCTCCCGACTGCATGGAACTGAGACCCGGGGTCTGGCTCCGCCAGATTCCCGCTGGACCCCCGACGCCCCTAGCCAAGTCTGCGATCGACGCCCACATCGACGAGTTTCGTGCGGGCATGGGCAGCCTATGCCCCTACGATCTCGTGCACAGCCACCACTGGATGAGCGGCGTCGCCGCGCTACCGCTCACTAGAGGATGCGGCACCCCGCATGTGCAGAGCTTCCATTCTGTCGCCGCCCACCCCGACTCCCCGCTTCGTGACGGCGAGCCTCCGGAATCACCCTCCCGGATCAGTGGAGAGAAACTCGTCGCTCAGGAGTCCGATCTGGTGATCGCCGTGTCTCACGCCGAGGCCGCCACCGTGATCGGACGCTGCGGTGCCGACCCTCAGCAGGTGGTGATCGTCCGCCCGGGGGTGGACGCCGAGCTATTCTACCCCAAGGAACCGGGTGAGGCGTGGGCTCCCTCACCCGCTGTTCGTCCGGGATACGTGCTCTTCGCTGCCCGCCTACAGCCCCTCAAGGGAGCCGATCTCGCGATCGAGGCGGTCGCCGAGGTGCCGGAGGCCCTGCGTCCACAACTGGTCATCGCGGGCGACGTGTCGGCCGATTTCGCTCGTTATGGCCGCGAACTGCGGGCCCTGGTGGTCAGACACGGACTGGAAGACAACGTGTTCTTCATCGGCCCGCAGTCCCGCGACGACCTCGCTCGCCTGGTTCGCAACGCCTCAGTAATGCTGGTGCCGTCGCATTCAGAGACCTTCGGACTGATCGCGCTTGAGGCATCGGCCTGCGGTCTTCCGGTGCTCGCCTCCGCGGCGGGCGGACTGACCGAGGCCGTCCGCAACGGGGTCACCGGGCTGCTCACACACCAGCGCGATCCGAAGGTCTGGGGCAAGCTACTCACGACGCTGCTCAGCGACCCGGATCTGGCCGCACGGCTGGGCACCGCGGGTCGCGAACGTGCCCTGACGTTTTCGTGGCCGCAGGTCGCCGCGCGCGTCGTGGGGCACTATGTGCGCCTCAACCCGGCCCTGGCGTGAGCCCCGAGTCCTCCCTATTGACGCTGGCCAGCGGCCCGCGCGACGATCGGTTCATGCGTTATGTGTTTGCCCACGCCCATCCCGACGATGAGACCTTGGCTTCGGGAGTCCTCATCGCGCACTTGCTGGACGCAGGGCACGAGGTCTTTGTCCTGACCGCGACCCGGGGAGAACAGGGCGAGGTCGTGCCCGGACCGTGGGACCATCTGGCAGGGACGCCAGGACTCGTCGAGCGCCGAGAGGCCGAGCTGGCGGGAGCGCTGCGGGAGCTGGGGGTCACTGGGAGCGCCTGGCTAGGAGCTCCGGGGCGGATCTATCGGGATTCGGGCATGGTTTGGATTCGGCCTGGGCTGGCGGGTCCGGCAGACCACACCGACGGCGGGGCCCTATCAGTTGCCCCGCTGGAAGACGTCGCCGCCGACATCGCCTCCTATGCGGCGTCAGTGGGAGCCGATGTTTTGGTCAGTTACGACGCCGATGGGGGCTATGGGCATCCGGACCACGTTCGCATGCATGAGGCCTCGGTGATCGCGGCCCGGCAACTCGGCATTGCCTTTCGCGCCCTGGTGAATTCCCCCGGAGACGGCGTGGAGTGGTTTGTTCTTGA
>JAUMYR010000125.1 GCA_030528545.1 Propionibacteriaceae bacterium | reverse complement strand
AGTGCTAACGCAGAATCTACCGTGGCCTTAGCACTCGTTCAAGCCGAGTGCCAACCCAGCGGGGGTCACGGCGCTGCCGGCCACGGTGGTCGCCCCATCGCGTACACGGCGAACGGCTCGGAACCCCGCCCCTCTGGCAGGCTCACATCGACCACCCATTCACCACCTGTAGCACCGGCGCTGAACGATCCGCCCATGAGGTCGACACGCTCGGCCAAGCCGCGCAGCCCCAGCCCGCTCGACAGGCTCGACGGCTGGCGTTCGGCGGCCATCGGATTGGCTGCCAGCACACGCATCGTCCCTTCAGCCCGCCACACCAGGATGCGGCACCGGGCGCCTCGAGGCGCGTACCGCAGCATGTTGGTCTCGCATTCCCGCAGCAGGCGGACCACCGTGTGCCTGATCATCGGATCGACCTCGTCGATGTCCGGCCCCACGTCGATGTGTAGGTCCAGGCCGGCCCCACTCAGGTTCATCGTGGCGTCCCGGACCGCATCGGCGATCAGGCCGAGCCTGCCTTCGGCCTTTGGGTCTCCCTCGGCGAGGACCTGTTTCAAGGCTTCCAGTTCCGCAGCGGCCTTCTCCCCCAGCTACGCCAGGCGGACGAAACCCGCGCGCAGCGTCGCGGCATCGGCCTCCTGACGGAGCAGGCCAGCTTGCATCGTGATGAGCGAAAGCTGATGGGCAACAACATCATGCAGTTCACCGGCCAATGCCCGACGCTCAGCCGCCCGGGTATCCGCGAGCCGTTCTCGCTGCCTTTCCAACTCGGTCACGACCCGCTCCCGGCGCTCTAGGAAATACCCGGCTAGAAGTCCCGCCGAGACGAACAACAGCGCAGTCACCAAACCGCTGACCAGCCAGAAGGCGGAGCCGTGCAGCAATGCTTGCCAACACAGGGCAGTCAGAAAAACGAGCGCCCACAATCTGACCCATCTGCGCCATGCAAAGGCGACCATGCCGGCACAGAATAACGAGATGAAGGCGTGCCCGACATTCCATCCGCCCCAAGAGAAAACGATAATGATCGAGACCGCGATCAACAACCAAACCGGGTAGTATCGCGGCAGCAGCACAAAGAACAGCGCCACCACATAGGCGCCAACCAGAAAGATTGTCTCCACACCAAACGGCCGCGTCCCGGATGCCCGGTAAAGATACCAGAGCAGGCTCAACACCCACACGCCGACGAGAAAAGCGGCGAACATGGATGGCGTCGACCGGGTCATCAGCGCCCGGCGCCACGGGGAATCGACATCGCTGGCCGTGATCCGCTCCTTGGGGGAACGCCCGCAAGGTAACCGAAGACGCCACCGAACCATGCGGTCACACTGTTCGACCCGGACGAAGCCGGTGAGCACCCGCGTGCGATGAGTTGCCGCGCTAAGCTCGCGCCGCGATGGCTCCGGCGAGGGCTCGTGGTCGATGCCGAGTTCACACTCATCCCCCACTCGCTGAGCCGTAATCCGGCACGTCGCTCCCGCGGGGGCAAGGTCTACGACTCCCTGAAGCACTGCGGGGAGCACATGGGCAGCGATCGGATTCTGCTCAATCTCCACCCCGACGCTGCCAAGACCGTCCAGCTCGACGGGGTGCCCGTGCGCGACCAGGTTCTCCTCCAGGTACTCCACCGGACGAATCAGCGCACCGGGGGGTCCAGCGGCCGTTGCTGGAGGATCTCGCAACACCGATATGGCCTGGCGCATCAGCGAGAGGATCTGATGCGCCGCGGCACCCACCGACTCCACGGCTTCTCGAAGCTCAGCCGATCCGGCCCCACCGAGGTCCCGGCGCAGGCTACCCACCACGGCGGATAACCGTTCCGAGATCAACTCGTCTAGTTCCCGGGCAAGGAGGCGCCGCTCGTCCGCCCTCATCCGGCGCTGCTCCTGAATCAGCCCGAGTACCGCCCCGTCATCGCCTAACGAGAACTGCCACGCGCGGTAGGTGACGACCCCAGCCACGAGCGATACCGCGCCGAGCAGGGCAAACACCGGAAACTCACCCCGGCTCACTTGAAGGGCGGCAGGAAAGAGGAAGCACCACAAACCACAACCGATGAGCGGGCGCCGCCCGGGGAAGACCGAGGAAAAGGGCGCGATCAAGACCACCAAGTCGATGCAGTTCATGGCAACAGGCTCATGGTTGATGAGCACGGCCACGGCGCACGCCGACACCCCAAATGTCGGTGACCACCAGCAGGCTACGAGCGAGATCGCCGCTAACCATCCGCCCCAGGACAGGTAGGGGAAGACGGCTGAGAACCGGTTCAGCACGATATCGAGCACCACGATCGCCAGCGTGAGCCAGCGGCACCAGCGGAGTTCCCGCCCCAACCGGGTGCCCCGGATCGTATAGGCACCTTGCACGACCTGCTCCGTCCGGAAGAACCTACCGGACACTCTACCCGCTACCGGTGGAACCAGAGCGTGTAACATCGCTCCAAACCTTCTGCTCTAAAGTCGAGGCAGTGAGGCTGCCACGCCCCACTCACCCCAGAGTAGCGACACTAATTCCGCCGCGACGCGTGCACCCCGATGGCCGGGTTTCCACCTCATGAATAGGCGATGCACTCGCATTTCCCACCTGCGCCGATCCACGCAAGCACCCTAGGACCCAGGAGTCGTCTCTCCCACACGCCACTCGAAATAATACTGGCTATCGCCATGTCCAATCTTCGCGGATGAACCTCCATCCGAAAACCAAATGCTGCAGAAAACTAGAAACAGCCCATGGGGCCGACCCATTCACAGATTCCACCAAACCACCACTCTAGACATCCCCAGCAGACCACATCAGCATTATCTACAGAACAAAAGCGCCATTCTTTCCCAAGAACGGCAAGGGCCTTTTCCTTTCCCGGAGAACCGCGCCACCCGGCGGTGAACAGTCCTGCGGCCCGCAGGCTCACACTCTGGCCGAAAGTGAACCCTCTGCATGCCCGAACGGCGGGATAGTGTGACGGTATGAGCAGCCCCATCCGCGTACTCGTCGTTGATGACGACCCTCTCGCCAGAGAGACCTACCGCGGTTTTCTCGGTAGCCATCCCGATTTCGAGCTCGTGGGGGAAGCCCAGGATGGGCTGGAGGGGGTGGAGGCCTACAGCAGGCTGTCACCAGATATTGTCCTGATGGACCTGCAGATGCCCGGCAAGTCTGGCGTCGAGGCGACCAGGGAGATTTGCCTCCGCTGGCCCGGCGCGTGTGTCGTCGCGCTGACCACGTTCGGCAGCAACGAGTACATCGTCGCGGCGCTGCGGGCCGGAGCGGCCGGATACCTACTCAAGGACGCGACCGCCAAGTCTCTCGCGAGCAGCATAGGTCAGGCTTTGGCTGGAGAGATGCCGCTGGCCTCGTCGGTGCGCCGCGAACTCGTCTCGGCGGTGATAGCAGGCCGGGATGCTATTCCTCCGGCACTCCCCGACCCTGGCCTCACGGATCGTGAGAAGGAACTGCTCGCCTGGCTCGCGCGAGGCCTGACCAATCATCAGATCGGGTCGAGGATGTATGTCTCCGAAGGATCGGTCAAACAGTACCTATCTCGCATCAACGACAAGCTGGGAGTGACGTCACGCACGCAAGTTCTAGTCAAGGCGATCCAGCTCGGCCTCATCGATCCCCGGCAGATGGACCCGCTGTGAAATATCCAGGCTGCCGCTGAGTTACCAGAAGTCTCCGAACCCGGGCCCGCGGTCTGGATGCCTGGCCGCGACGGCGGACGGACGTCGCGGGCCCGGCCAGATCTCTGCCTGCCCGGGTCGCGGTGCCATATGCGAGGCATCGTCTAGCCGCCGCGGGGACCTATCCAAGTTGCGGCCCAGCCGGTGCGCCACGGATAGGCGATAAACGGCGTCCGGGTCGAGGCAGCCCGGGGTTAACCTTCGTCCAGGGTTGCGCCCAAGACCTTGCTCGCCCCTGGACGCCGTGATGCAGTCGATTCGTGAAGCTCCGCTGGCCCGGGAGCTGGCGGCCTTTGAAGGGAGCACCATGGTAGGAACCTACGACCTGTTGGATGACGCGCCCCGAGCGTTGCCAACAGCCAGGGTCCGGGATAGCCGGGCACTGATAGCTGCCACCGGCGTCCGGAAATCCTATGCCGCCGGGGCGATCTCCGTTGAGATCCTCCATGGGATCTCCATGCAGGTGTTTGAGGGAGAGATCGTCGCCGTGATGGGGCCGTCCGGCTCAGGCAAGTCGACTCTGCTGTACTGCCTTGCTGGGCTCGAACCGGCATCTTCTGGGCAGGTCATGCTCAACGGGGTCAACCTGGCTGAAACCACTAAAGCCCAACTGGCGATCATGCGACGCACCGACGTTGGTTTCGTGTTTCAGTCCTACAATCTACTGCCGACGCTAACGGCGGAGGAGAACGTTGCTCTGCCCTATCTGCTCTCAGGCACCCGGCCCCCGGCCGGGCTGATCGAGCAGACGCTGCAGACCGTTGGCCTCGCGGAACGTTCTCGTCTTCGCCCTCCAGCCCTGTCCGGCGGGGAACAGCAGCGCGTCGCCCTCGCTCGGGTTCTGGCGCAACGGCCGCGAGTGCTGTTCGCCGACGAGCCGACAGGCGCCCTGGACAGCCAGACCGGGGACATCGTTCTCGACGAGCTGGTGCGCATCGCGCATCAGCCGGACAGCTGCGCTTTGGTGGTCACCCATGACCCCAAGGTCGCGGCCCGCTGCGACCGCGTCCTATTCTGCCGAGACGGTCTTCTGGTCGAGGAGCTACCGGGCGGTGACGTCGGCGCTGTCGCATCCGTCCTGGCATCGCTGGCGGGCAAGGCGGACTAATCATGCACAGGGTCTATCTCGCAGAGTTGCGTGACTCGTGGTCCGCTTGGCTGGGTGTCTCCATCGTGTTCATCGGAGTCAATGCGGTGCTCGCATCGTCGGCGCTCGTTATCGCCACCGGCGCTGCGGCCGTGATGTCGGGAGAGCTCAATATCTATCACTCGACGGCCTTCGTCTTCCTGCCGATCTTCTACTGCCTCACGGCCGGTCTCGTGGGATTGTCCACCATCGGCAGCGCGACGAATCTAGTCGTGGAGACCCGGCGCGGGGCTCTAGCCCGGCTCGCTCTGGCCGGAGCCACGCCCAAGCAGATCAAACGTTCAGTGACCCTGCAGCTCATCGTCGTGTCTCTCGCCTGTGCAGCCGTGGCCGATGTCTTTGCGGCGCTGTCCCTGCCGAGCGTGCTTCGGATCCTCGCGACCGATCGCACAGAGGTGGCGGGGTTCACCCCCGTCCCGGTCTACGACATCGGGGCGGTCATCGCCACCAATCTCATCACGGTCGCGATCGCCGTCGTAGGCGGACGACGGCAAGCCCGCCGGGCCAGTGAACTCTTCCCAGTCGACGCCCTGCGACAGGCGAGCACTGGCGAGAGCCTGCAGAGGGGAAACCTTGGACGCTGGCTCAAAGCCGGTTGTGGCTTGATCCTCGTTGCCGGGACGTTCCTCGCTATGCCCGCGATCCTGCAGAGCTCCCCTCCCAAGGAAGTCATCAGCAATACGATGCTGCTCGCCATGCTCGCCATGCTGGTGACTGCCGCGGCGCTAGGGACCCTCTCGCCCATCCTCACCGCACCGATCACCCGCGGGTGGACCGCCCTGCTACCCCTGCGGTCCGCCGTGTGGCAGCTCGCCAGGAGCAACGTATCGGCACGGGGCGAGCGATTCGCACGGTCCGTGGTGCCCGTGATGATGAGCGTCTCCCTCCTGGCGGGCCTGTCGATGCTCGGCCCTACGATCTTCGGCAGCCTTGAGGCGAGAGGAATAATCTACGAGGTGGAACAGGCGGGGTCGCTGTCGATGGCTATCCTCGTCGCACCCGCCCTCATCGTCGCCGTCTGCGGCAGCGTCGGCTCCTTGTTCATGATGAGCAAACAGCGAGACGCGGAACTCGCGCTCACCGGACTGATCGGGGGCACGCCCCGCCAGCGTCTCGCCCTACCCGCGGTCGAGGCCCTCATGATTACGGTCACTGCCACCATCATGGCGATTCCGCCGATCGGTGCCCTCACCATGCTGGCCGTCATGGGATTGTCTAACCTCGGCGTACCAGCGCTCGTCGTCTTCCCCGCCGACTCGTTGGCGATGGCCCTTGGGTTCACCGGTTTGGTCACCCTCTTCGCTGTCTGGCTGCCGACCCTGCCCGCTCTGAACGTCCCCGAGCGGCGCGTCATCGCCCGCCTCATCGCCGAGTAGCCCGCTCTCACTCCAGCCGCTGGACGCTGATCGCTCTGGCGCCGTCCGGGGTGGGGGTGAGGATCAGAGTCCCCGCGGCATCGCCGTGGGGACGAAGCCTGCGGCGCAGGACCGCCGGGTCCACGTCGATGCCGCGTTTCTTGATCTCGATGCAACCGATGCGCTGGTCGCGCACCCAGGCCTTGAGCGTCCTTTCGTGGTAGGCCATGACATCAAGGACGCGGAAGGCCCTGCAGGCTCCGGCCTGACTCACCCGGGCAAGGGCCTGCTCATCGTGTGCCGCTGCCAGGTACAGGTAGGCGATCTCGGGGTGGATGCGCACGGCCCCGAGGCGGGACGCCAGCACATCGGTGAGACCCGCCCGGATGATCGCCCCATCGGGTTCCAGCACGAGGTCCCCCGGGCTCATGATGATCCGCCTCCCCTCGTGATCGTCTCCCTCCGGCTTGGTCTCACTGCCTAGCGCCGCGTTCACCCCGCCGCCGGAAAGTTCTAGGCCTCCGGGCAGCAGCAGAGCCGAACGGGACCCCGGGGTCCCGGCACCGGACCATACCGAGGCCTCCACGACATCGCCGCGGTGCGAGATCCAGGTGGTGGCGCAGTCCCGCGGCAGCATCGCGTGCGGCACTCCGGGGCCGAGCTTCAGGCAGGCCGTCCGGCCCTTCAGCAGCCCGGTGACGAAGTCCCAGGGTGGGGAGAAGTCGGCCACCCTCCACGTCCGCCCGCGCGCGGTGCGCCGGGCCGGGTCGGCGAAAACCGCCTCCCCCGCCCCGATCGGCACCTGCGTGGCGTCGGCCACCGTCACCGGAATGCCCAGATTGGCCTCGGCGAAGACCGCGGTCACCGGGTCTAACTCGACCGCCCGCACCTCGATCCCCGCCGAGAGCAGCGCCAGGGCGTCCGTGCCGAGGCCGCATCCGAGATCGACGACGCGCCCCGCCCCTGCGGACGCAAACCGTTGCGCCCGCCAGCGGGCCACGTCCGGCCGGGACGCCTGCTCCAGCCCGGCCGGGGTGAAGAACAGCCCAGCCGCGGCGGAACCGAACTTCGCCACCGCCTTGCGCCGCAGCGCCACCTGGCCCAGCACCGCCGCGGCCCGTTCCGCGTCCAGGCTCCGGCGCAGCCGAGAGGCATCGGCCAGCGAGTCTGGGTCGAGGTCCCAGCCGAGCAGTTCTCGTCCCTGCTCCGAGACGAGCCACCGGGCGGTCTCGGCTTTCATCGGGGGACGCCGGTTTGCGGGCTGGGGTCTCCCAGCGGCCAGTCGGGTTCCACTGCCATGTCAGGAATCCTATCCCCGCCCTGCCAGGCCGCCAGCAGATGTCAGCGCCCGCACCGCCATGATTCGTTAGTCCGGAACGGGGGTGGGCTAGCGCTCGGCTGGCCTCTGGCGGCGCATCCGCCAGGTAGCTGGGCCACACCTTTTCCTCAGCCGTTCAGAATCGTGACCTGCCAGGAGACGGGACGCCCGTCCTGGTAGGGCAGCACCCCGTGAAACTGGGCGACCGAGTCGTCGAAGACCAGGGGGAGGAAGTACCGATCGCCCTCCCACATCGGCAGCGAGTCCAGCTCGTCGATCCGCCTCCACGACAGCGGACCCTCCTCGTTAGCCTCGTAGGGTTCGCCCTCCCAGCCGTCGACGAGGAAGATGAAACCAAACTCGTCGCCATTGGCGCTGAACCCGGGCCAGGAGACC
>JAUMYR010000124.1 GCA_030528545.1 Propionibacteriaceae bacterium | reverse complement strand
GTGACCCCGAGCGCGGAGCCGTCGGTCACCCCGAGCGCGGAACCGGGCATGGAACCGTCGGTCAAGCCGGGCGTGGACGGACCCAAGCCCGGTGGGGATCCGAAAGGAAAGCGTCCGTTGCCGCGGACGGGTGCTGAGGGCGTGGCGCTGCCACTGGTGGCCTCCGTGCTGGCCGCTGGCGTCCTGGTAGCAGGCCTCGTCCGCAGGCGCCGGTGAGCTAGCCCACAGCGCCGTTGAGTGGCGCGATGCGCCATGGCCTCAGGGGCACGTTCCAATCCGGAGCGTGCCCCTGACGCCATAATGATGAGATGCCCCAAACCACTGATGAACTGATCGACCTGCTCCGGCTGGAGCCCATTGAGCCGGGCATCTTCCGCGGGCCGCACCCGGACACCACGTTCCAACGGCTGTTCGGCGGTCAGGTGTTAGCCCAGGCACTGACAGCCGCGCGCTGTGCCGCGCCAGCGGAGCGAGTGGCTCATTCCCTCAATGCCTATTTCTTGCGTCCCGGCCGGGTGGATACCCCGATGATCTTCGAGGTGGAGAACCTGCGCGACGGCGGCAGCTTCTCCGCCCGAAGGGTCGTCGCCCGGCAGCACGGCAAAGTCATCTTCGCGCTGTCAGCCTCCTTCCAGGTGGCCGAGGATGGCCTCAACCACCACGACCCGTTGCCGGTCAGCGTGCCGAGTCCAGACGATTGTCCGCCTCTTGCCGAGGTGCTCGCCAAACGTTTCGGTGGGCCGCTGGGAATCTTCGAGGAGTGGGACGCCCTCGACGTGCGCTGGGCCGACGACTCGACCCGGCACGGCAGGATGGAGGCGAACAGCCACGGCGCCCACATGCGGATCTGGGTCAAGACCACGGGCTCGCTGCCGCAGGACAAGCACGTTCACCGCGCGATCCTGGCCTATCTATCCGACATCACGCTGCTGAGCGTCAGCACGCTGCCGCACCGGGTGATCTTCATGTCCCCACAGATGCAGGCGGCCAGCATCGACCATGCGATGTGGTTCCATCGTGAGGTGCACGCCGACCGGTGGCTGCTCTACGACATGGTCTCGCCGTCGGCCTCGCATGCTCGGGGATTTTCGACCGGGAGGCTCTTCCAGGAGGGAAGGCTGGTGGCCTCCTGCGCCCAGGAGGGCCTGATCCGGATGATTGCCTAGGCCGCGTCGCGCATCTTGGCAAGGGCGAGACGCTCGATCTGGCGGACCCGTTCGGCGGTGATACCCCAGACCTGCCCGATGTCGGCGAGTTTAGCCTGGCGCCCATCCAGCAGGCCGTAGCGGCGTCTCACTACATCAGCGGAGCGTTCGTCCAGCCCGGATAGCATCGCGTCGAGGCGTTGGCGATCCTCGGCGTCTAGGACCATCTCGTCGGGTCCCGGGGCCGTCTCGCGAGCGATGAGGTCGCCGAGCGCGGTGTCGCCGTCGGCCTCGACCGGGGCGTCCAGCGAGACGTGGTCTCGTGCATAGCGCAGCAGATCGATCACCTTTTCGGGTTCAAGTTCGAGTTCCGCCGCGATCTCTGAGACCTCGGGCTCCCGGCCCAGCAGCCGCTCCAGGTTACGGCGCACCGCGGAGATCTGGTTGACTTGTTCGGCCACATGCACCGGGAGGCGGACGATGCGTCCCTGCTGGGCGATACCGCGAGAAATGGCTTGCCGCACCCACCAGGTGGCATAGGTGGAGAACTTGAACCCCTTGGTGTAATCGAACTTCTCGACAGCACGGATCAGTCCGGTATTGCCCTCCTGGATCAGGTCCAGCAGTGGCATCTGGGAACGGCCATACTTGCGGGCGACGCTGACGACCAAACGCAGGTTGGCCTGCACGAAGCGCCTCATTGCATCGTCGCCGATCCTGACGATCGTCTCGAGTTCCTCGGTGGTGGCCGCACACGATGTGGTCTCCTCGCCGTTGAGCACGGCCTGAGCGAACAGGCCAGCCTCGATCCTGCGGGCGAGTTCGACCTCCTCGATCGCGCTCAGCAAGGGGGTCTTGGCGATCGCTTCGAGGTATAGCCCCACCGAATCCTTGCCATCGATGCCCTCGGAGATGCGTGCTCTTACGTTGCTAGCCATATCGGTGAACCTTTCTGGTGCGTTCACTTGTGCAACGTCCTGGGCCGCGCAAAGGATGCACATTTTTCGCGATGAGATGAAAACTCAGACCGTGGTCTGATGCTAGATCGACCCTGAGGGTGTTGCGGACGGGAGCAGATCCCCGGTTTGGGGTATTTGGGTGGGCGTGCCAGAATGGTCGCGAGGCGCCCATTGACTGCTGCGGGGCGTTTCGCGCCCTAATGCGAGTTGAGAGGATCCCCGTGACGTCTGGCGCAGAGACTGAAGCCACTCCCAAGGCCAAGACCAGCCGCTCCCGCACGAAAGCGGCCGAGGAAACCACGGCCACACCGAAGCGCCGCACGCGCACCACCAAGGCCGCTGCCGACAAGGCTGAGCCTACCGCGAAGGCGGCCCGCACCCGCAAAACCGCCGTGAGCGAGCCCGCGGCCAAGGCCAAGACGACCCGCACCCGGGGCACGGCCAAGGCGGCGACGGCCACAACCACGAAACGCAAGCCGACGGCGAAGGCAGCCGCCCCGCTGGAGGAGGGCATGGCGATGTCGGCCTCCAGTTCTGAGGACGACTTGAACCTCGGCGCCGCCGTTGAGGAGGACTTCGACCTGTCCGAGGAGTTGGAGGACGAGACCGAGGTCGATCCCGATGAGCCGACGATCGCCGGGGTGGCAACCGGTGAGATTGAGGTGAAGTTCCAGCGCGAGGGCGATGATGTCGTTCTCACCGTCGGTGGCAAGAAGCGCTCGCTAGACGACGTGGATGATTCCTCCTTCTCCGAGGAGAAAGAGGCGACCCTCGAGAAAGAGCTGACCGAGGACGAGGGGTTCTCTCTCTCCGATGCCGACGACGCTGACGAGCCAGAGCAGCAGGTCGTCTCGGCCGGGGCTACCGCAGACCCGGTCAAGGACTATCTCAAACAGATCGGCAAGGTGGCGCTGCTCAACGCGGTCCAGGAGGTCGAACTGGCCAAGCGGATCGAGGCGGGGCTGTTCGCCGAGGAGCGTCTTGGCGATCCAGAGACCAGCATCGATGCCGACGAACTCGAAGACTATGAGTGGATCGCCGAGGACGGCAGGCGGGCCAAGAACCACCTGCTGGAGGCCAACCTGCGTCTGGTGGTGTCGCTGGCGAAGCGTTATACCGGGCGGGGTATGCTGTTCCTCGATCTGATCCAGGAGGGCAACCTCGGCCTGATCCGTGCGGTCGAGAAGTTCGACTACACCAAGGGTTATAAGTTCTCGACCTATGCCACCTGGTGGATCAAGCAGGCGATCACCCGGGCGATGGCCGATCAGGCCCGCACCATCCGTATCCCGGTGCACATGGTCGAGGTCATCAACAAGCTGGCCCGCGTCCAGCGCCAGATGCTGCAAGACCTCGGACGCGAACCCACCCCCGAGGAACTGGCCAAGGAACTCGACATGACCGCCGAGAAGGTCATCGAGGTGCAGAAGTATGGCCGCGAGCCGATCTCGCTGCACACCCCCCTCGGTGAAGATGGAGACTCTGAGTTCGGTGACCTGATCGAGGACTCTGAGGCCGTGGTTCCAGCCGATGCGGTCAACTTCACGCTGTTGCAGGAGCAGCTCAACGACGTTTTGGACACCCTCAGCGAGCGGGAGGCAGGCGTGGTCAGCATGCGCTTCGGCCTCACCGACGGGCAACCCAAGACGCTGGATGAGATCGGCAAGGTATATGGCGTGACCCGGGAGCGGATCCGCCAGATCGAGTCCAAGACCATGAGTAAACTGCGGCATCCTTCGCGTTCGCAGGTGCTGCGTGACTACCTCGACTAGGCGGCCATTCCGGATCCGGCAGGCGGGACTGTCCGACCTGCCGGAGGCGGCCGCAGTGGTGTCGAGAGCCTGGCGCCAGACCTATCCCGGGCTGATCCCGGCCCAGGTCATAGAGCGGCACGAGAAGGGCGTCGCGGAGCGGGCGCAGCGGTGGCAGCGAGCCGCAAGCGAGGGTCAGTACTACTGGATCGTGCTGGAAGACGACCGCATCGTCGGAGTGGCGAGCGCGGTTCCGGCCAGGGACGATGACGCGCCAGCCGCCCTAGAACTGGCCATGTGCTACCTGCTGGATGTCGCCAAGGGATCTGGCATCGCCGACCATCTGTTACACGTCGCGATCGGGGACTCCCCGGCCTACCTGTGGGTAGCCGAGGGCAACGAGCGCGCCGCGGCCTTCTTCCGCAGACACGGCTTCAGCCCGACTGGCCGCAGCCGCGACAACGGCGGGTATCGCTGCGTCATGCTGTCCCGAGACTAGCCGTCGGCTGACAGCGCTCAGCCGAACAGGGGAGTGCCCGCGTCCATCTCGGCGACGAGGGAATCGGCGACCGCCCTGAGGTCCCCGCCGTGCTCGGCGGCGACCCGGCGCTGTCGCAGATAACTCGGCCCACGTTCGGCCAGCTCGCGGCAGAAGACCAGTTCGTAGAAACAACTCAGCTCGTGGGAGATAGGTTCGAGCCGCTCGATCCACTCCAGGAGGCCCTCCCGGAGCTGGCGGATTGGGGTGTGCACCAGCGGGGTGATGACCTCGGTGTCGAGACCGTAGCGGGCGGCGCGCCACTTGTTCTCCTTCATGAACCACATCGGCAGCCGGGAGATCGCGCTGCCCCGGTCCAATTCGCGGCTCATGAACTCGGTGAGGCATTGGCTCAGCGCGGCCACGGCAGCGACCTCGCGCAGCGTCGGCATCGAGTCCATCATGCGATTCTCGACGGTGCCCCAGGCCGGAGATGGCCGCACGTCCCAGCGGATGTCCTTAGCGTGGGAGATCATGCCTGCCTTTTCCAGCTGGGTGGCGTACTGTTCGTACTCCGCCCAGCCCTCCAGCGGGTAGGGCAGCCCATTGGTCGGCAGTTGCTGGAACAGCATGGTGCGGTGCGAGGCATACCGGGTGTCTTCGCCGTCCCAGAAGGGGGACGAAGCTGACAAGGCGATGAAATAGGGGGCGAATCGCGCTATGCCATAGGTGATGGGCAGGACCTTGTCCTGGTGATCCACGCCGACATGGATGTGGGTGCCGCAGATTGCCAGGTGATGGCCCCAGTAGCCCATGCGTTCGGCGATCGCGGCATAACGCGGATCGTCGTAGTGAGCCTGGTCGCCGGACTTGCTGAATGGGTGGGAACCCGATCCCATGAGCTTGACTCCGGCCCGCTGAGCCAGCTCCCGGGTGTAGTCGAGCGACCCCGCGAGGTCGGCCACAGCGTCGGGCACGCGGGCGTGCACCCCGCTGACCAGTTCGACCATGTTGGTCAGGAACTCCTGGCGGATCGGGCCGCAGTGAGAATCTTCCACATGGCTCAGGATCTCGGGGGCGGCCGGAACATACTCATGCGTGTGGACGTCGACCAGGCCGATCTCCCATTCGATGCCGACGCTTGACTGCCTGGATGCGGTGAACGTGACTCGCATGGGGTCGAGGATACGGGAGCGGCGGCTACCCCATGGCGCTCGTCCAGCCTGTGGCGCAGCCGCCGCCGGGCCCCGCGGACGTGAAACGGCGGTCCCACCGCCATGGGCTGGGACCGCCGTTGGACAGATGGTTCAGCGCACCAGGCTAGTCTCGTCAGTGATCCTGAGAGCGACCTGCTGCAGTTTCTCGGAGTGTAGGCGGGCGTGATGGGCGCAGAACAGGAGTTCTCCGCCGGTGGTCAGTTCGACGCGGAGGTAGGCTTGGGCACCGCAGCGGTCGCAGCGGTCGGCGGTGGTCAGGGTCTGTTCGATCATCTCAGTCATCTCAGGCTCCTTCTTACCGGGAAAACTCCGGTGTCGCTACTCAATAACGACCTGACCCTCCGATTTGTTCCGCGAGGATCACCTGAGTTGGGGTGTGAGCCAGCTAACATGCACGGGTGCACGTCAAGAATCAACACGCCCCGCGCGAGTATGAAGCCAAGAACCTTCTCGTCCTAGAGGGTCTGGAGGCGGTGCGCAAGCGTCCCGCGATGTACATCGGTTCGACCGATACCCGCGGACTGATGCACTGCCTGTGGGAGATCATCGACAACGCTGTGGATGAGGCCCTGGCGGGCTTCGGTGACCGCATTGAGGTCATGCTGCACGCTGACGGTTCCATCGAGGTCAAGGACCGGGCGCGAGGCATCCCGGTCGACACCGAGCCGAGAACTGGCCTGAGCGGTGTCGAGGTGGTCTACACCAAGCTGCACGCGGGTGGAAAGTTCGATTCATCGTCCTATAACGCGGCGGGCGGCCTGCACGGCGTCGGCGCCTCCGTGGTCAACGCGCTATCGTCCAGGCTCGACGTGGAGGTCGACCGCAACGGCTCGACCTGGGCCATGAGCTTCAGGCGGGGGGTGCCTGGCGTCTTCGACGGCGCTGGGCCGGATTCGCCGTTCACCCCCCAGACCGGACTACGCAAGATCCGGCGGGTGGCCAAGGGCGTGACCGGGACCCGGGTGCGCTACTGGCCGGACCGGCAGATCTTCCTGCGCGACGCCGACCTCAACTGGTCCTCCCTGGTCAACCGCGCTCGCCAGACGAGTTTCCTGGTGCCCGGCCTGCGATTGGACATCGCCGACCGGCGCGGCCCAGAGGAGATCGCAGAATCCTTCAAACACGACGGCGGCATCGACGAGTTCTGTGACTTTTTGGCCCCCGACCAGCCGGTCTGCGACATCATCCGGCTCAGCGGCACCGAGCAGTTCACCGAGACCGTCCCGATGCTGGACGCGAGTGGTGCCATGACCGCCACCGACGTTGAACGCACCCTGGGCATTGAGATCGCGTTGCGTTGGGGCGTGGGCTATGACGCCACGGTCAAGTCTTTCGTCAATATCATCGCCACCCCCAAGGGGGGGACTCATGTCACCGGTTTCGAACGTGGCGTGGCCCGGGCCTTCAGCAAGGCCCTCGACGGCACCCGGCTGCTGAAGGCGGGCGAGGAGGTCATCAAGGAGGATTGCCTAGAGGGCATCACCGCGGTGGTGACGGTGCGCCTAGCCGAGCCGCAGTTCGAGGGGCAGACCAAGGAGGTGCTGGGAACTCCGCCGGTTCAGCGCCTCGTGGCCAAGGTCGTCGAATCGGAGCTGGGGGAGTTCCTCACCAGCAGCAAGAACGCGGTGCGCTCCCAGGCCCGGCTGGTGCTGGAGAAGGCGGTCAATGCCTCCCGTACCAGGGTGGCGGCGCGCACCCACAAGGAGATCCAGCGTCGCAAGAACGCGCTGGAGTCCAGCTCGCTGCCGGCCAAGCTCAAGGACTGCCGCTCCAGCGACGTGGATGCCACCGAATTGTTTATCGTCGAGGGCGATTCCGCTCTTGGCACTGCCAAGAACGCACGCAACTCGGAGTTCCAGGCTCTCCTGCCGATTCGGGGCAAGATCCTCAACGTGCAGAAGGCCTCCGTCGCCGACATGCTGAAGAACGCCGAATGCGCCTCGATCATCCAGGTGGTCGGGGCCGGTTCGGGCCGTTCCTTCGACCTGGACGCCGCGCGCTATGGCAAGGTCATCTTCATGGCCGACGCGGATTCCGACGGCGCTCACATCCGTTGCCTGCTGACCACATTGTTCTTCAAGTACATGAGGCCGCTGGTGGAGGCGGGACGGGTGTACGCGGCCGTCCCGCCGCTGCATCGTTTCGAGCTGATCAGCCCGAAGCGGGGCCAGCAGAAGTACATCTACACCTATACCGATGCGGAATACCAGCGCAAGGCCGCCGAACTGACCAAGAAGGGCCAGCGTTTCAAGGAGCCGCAGCGCTACAAGGGGCTCGGCGAGATGGACGCCGATCAGCTGGCGGAGACGACCATGAGCCCGGCCCACCGGACGCTGCGGCGGATCACCGTAGACGA
>JAUMYR010000123.1:5035-7911 GCA_030528545.1 Propionibacteriaceae bacterium | reverse complement strand
GCCAGCCCGGGCAGCGCCATCGGCAGCGTCACCCGCCACAGCACCCGGCTGGGCGAGGCTCCCAGGTTGGCGGCGACCCGCTCGTAGCCATCACCGGCCACCCGCAGCGCCCCCTCCAGCGCGATCACCAGATAGGGCATGGAGACGAATACCTGGGCGATGACGACCGCGGTCGTGGTGAACCCCAGCTCGATCCCCGCCCGCGACAACCATTCGCCGACCGGGCCACGGCGTCCCAGCGTCACCAGCAGGGCTAGGCCCGCGACCACCGGAGGCAACACCATCGGCACCGTCAGCAGCGTCCGCACCGCCCCAACCCAGGCCCCCGACGACCTGGCCAGGACGATCGCCAGCACCGCGCCCAGCGTGACCGATATTCCGGTCGCGACGATGCAGGTGCCCAGGCTCAGTGCCAAAGCCTGCTGGGCCTCGGCGGAGGTGAGCAGCCCCGCGACCCGGGTCCAGGGCACCCGCCACAACATTCCGGCGAGGGGCACGACGAACACCGCGATGCCCACGGCGAAGGGTAGCCACACCCAGCGCGGGAGACTCGTCACCGGTTCACCCGATCGGTTCCCCGAAACCGTGATCGGCCAGCGTCTGGCGGCCCTCGCCGGTCAGGGTCGAGATGAACCCGGCCGCGGCATCGGCATGCTTGCTGCCCTTGACGACGGCCGCCCAGTAGGTGTTGGGCAGCTTCTCCGAGCCGGGGACCTGAATCGTGACGACCTGGTCTCCGGCGCGGCGGGCGTCCGTGGCGTACACCAGGCCAGCGTCGGCCTCACCCGAGGAGACCTTGCCGAGCACGTCGGTGACCTTGGTCTCCTCCGAGACCGGTTTCAGGGTGAGGCCCAGCTGAGCCGCGAGCTTGGCGGTGGCATTGCCGCAAGGCACCCCCACCGCGCACACCACCAGCTTCTTGCCGTCCAGGGAGGCGTCCAGGCCCGTCACCTGGGCCGGGTTACCGGCCGGGGTGACCAGCACCAGCACGTTGCTGGCGAACTGGGTTGGCGTCCCGGCCACCACACCGGCGGCGACCGCCTTGTCCATGTTCGGCTTGTCCGCCGAGACGAAGACATCGGCCGGAGCGCCAGCCTTGAGCTGGTCCACCAGGGAGGCCGACCCGTCGAAGGAATAGGTCTGATCCGAGATCTTGGGCAGCACCTCGGTGAGGGAGGCCGCCGCGAAGACCGTCAGCTTCGGGGCCTGGGTCGCCGCACCCGTGAAGGCGGGGGCATTCTGTCCGCCCGCGCAGGCGGTCAGCAGCAGCGCCAGTACCGCGAGCAGGCGCTTCACGGCCGCGGCCTCTCGATCGTCACGTTGGTGGCCTTGACCACGGCCGTGGCGAGCGTACCGACCTCTAGGCCGAGCTCGCGCACGGCCTCGGTCGAGATCAGGCTCACCACCCGGAACCGCCCGCACTGCACCTCGACCTGGCTCATCACCTGGTCCGAGACCACCCGGGTCACCAGGCCGGTGAAACTGTTGCGCGCCGACCGGAGACCGGCGTTCGGGTCGAGGCGGGCAAGATCGTCATCGGCCAGGCCCTGGACGAAGGCCGCGACCTCGGCGCCGTCTAGGACCTGGCGGCCCGCATCGTCGGTGGAGGAGGAGATCCGCCCCGCCTCGATCCAGCGCCGTACCGTGTCATCGCTCACCGCCACCAGGGCGGCAACCTCAGAGATCCTCAATTGCGTCACAAACGCAAGATTATCACCGCGTTAGCGGATCTACGGGGCTGTTCTTGGGTCTGGAGGCGGTGTCCCCGCTGCCCGATAAGCTGAGTCCATGACCATCAAGGCTGCCGTCATCACCTGCTCGGACCGGGCCTTCGCCAACGTCTACGAGGACCGTTCCGGGCCGGTCCTGCGCGAGGGGCTCGCCGCCGCGGGGTGCGGCCTCGCCGAGGCCGTCATCGTCCCCGACGAAGCCGACCAGATCAAGGACGCGATCCTCTCGGCGGTGCGCGCGGGGGCGCGGGTGGTGGTGACCACCGGCGGCACCGGCATCGCGCCGCGCGATGTGACGGTCGAGGCGGTGCGCAGCCTGTTGGACTATGAGGTTCCCGGCCTCATGGAGGAGGTGCGCCGCATTGGGGCCGCGGCCACCCCCCTGGCGTTGCTGTCGCGTGGGGTCGCTGGTGTCCTCACCCTCGACGGGCGCCGTAGCTTCGTACTCACCGCACCCGGCTCGCGGGGCGGGGCCCGCGACACCATGAAGGTCGTCGGGCCGCTGCTGGACCACCTGGTCGGCCAGCTCGACGGCGCCGACCACCCCATGGACTGAGCCCCCGAGCGCCCGCGAGGCACCCCCGTCACCGGCTGTTCCCCGCATGGTCAAGACGGTGATGCCGGCCCGTCAGGGACGAGGCTCTTCGGCCACCCACTCCCCGGTGCGCCCTCCGGATTTCGCGGTGATCCTTGCCGAAACGATCTCGACGCCCCGGTCGATGCCCTTGACCATATCCACCACGGCGAGGGCGGCGACCGTGACCGCGGTGAGCGCCTCCATCTCAACGCCGGTCCGGTCGGCGGTCTTGACCGTCGCGGTAATCTCCACCCCCTCCGGCACGATCCGAAGCTCGACCGCCGCGGCATGCACCCCGATGACGTGGGCCAGGGGCAGCAGGTCGGGGACCCGTTTGGCCGCGCCGATCCCCGCGATGCGGGCCACCGCCAGCACATCCCCCTTCGGCACGGTGTCGTCCCGCAAGGCCCTCATCACCGGCTCGGGGCAGCGGACCAGTGCGGCCGCCGACGCGGACCGCACCGTCGGCGACTTAGCGCTCACGTCCACCATCCGGGCCTGCCCGGCCGAATCCAGGTGAGTGAACTCGCTCATACCATCATCACCTCCACCTCGTCGCCCACACAGAC
>JAUMYR010000123.1:0-4935 GCA_030528545.1 Propionibacteriaceae bacterium | reverse complement strand
GGGTTGCCGGGGAAGGCCAGCAGCGGCACCCCGGCGTAGTCGCCGATCCCTTGGGGCTTTCCTGGCTGCATCGCCACTGTCACGAACTCGCAGCGGGCCCCGGTGGCCTGCCGCACCACCTCGAAGGCCCCGACCGACACCCCTCCGGTGGTGAGGATCAGATCGGCCCCGGCCACGGCCTGGTCCAGGACGGCCCGGAACTCCTCCGGGTCATCGGAGGCGGTCGCGGTGTGTGCCTCGGCCCCGAACTGGCGCACCAGGCCGCTCAGCAGCAGCGAATTGGAGTCGGGGATCTGGCCGGGCGCCAGGGGCTGGCCCGGGGGCCTCAGCTCGGCTCCGGTCGCGATGACCGCCACCCGGGGACGCCGGATGGCCGCGACCTCGCCGTAGCCGACCGAGGCGGCGGCGGCCACCGCCGCCGGGGTCAGCACCGTGCCCGCGGTCAGCGCCACCTCACCTCGGGCCAGGTCCTCGCCGCGGCGGCGGATGTGGCGTCCCGGTCTCGCCGGTGCTCTCACCCGGACGCACGGCGGCAGCGGCACCGGGCCGGGAGCGATGTCGGTGTCCTCGACCGGGACGATCGCGTCGGCCCCCTCCGGCAGCGGCGCCCCGGTCATGATGCGGGCGGCCTCCCCTGCGCCGATGGCGTGCGGTTCTCGGCAGCCCGCCGGGATGTCCCCCGTGACCCGTAGCGTCACTGGGGTCACGGCGACGTCCGCGGACCGCACCGCGAAGCCATCCATGGCCGAGTTATCGAAGGGCGGCACCGGCACCCGGGCGGGGAGGTCGCAGGCCAGCACCAGCCCGACGGCCCTCGACAGTTCCACTGGTTCGCTGCCCAGCGGTTCCCCCAGGCCGAGCACCGCGGCCACGTGATCGTCGACAGAACGCATGGCCCCTAGTCTGGCAGGCGCAGCGGCACCACGTCCCAGCGACCGGCCGCGGCGTCCACCACCCAGACCCGGCCCACCAGCCCGGCCCCGAACCCGGCCAGCAGTTTGATCGCCTCGGTCGCCTGCACCGTCCCCACCTGGCCGACGAGCGCACCAAGCACCCCGGTCTCCTCCGCACCCAAAGATGGCACCGGCGCCTCGGGATACAGGTCGCGCAGCCACAGCACCTCGCCGCGGGCGTCGGGGACCCCGAACACCGAACACTGTCCGCACATGCCGAGGGCAGCGGCCCACACCAGGGGACGCCCCACCTCGGCGCAGGCGTCCGAGACCGACAGCTTGGACTCGAAACTGTCGGTGCAGTCGAGCACCACGTCATAGCCGTCGGCGAGTTCCATGATCCGCCGCCGGCCGGCGAACTCGGGGTAGGTCACGATCTCCACCCCCGGGTTGAGGGGACGCAGCCGCTCGGCGGCCGATTCGGCCTTGTTGTCCCCCACCCGGTGGTGCAGCACCTGACGTTGCAGGTTGTGTTCGGCGACCGTGTCGGCGTCGACGATCCCGACGCGCCCCACCCCGGCCGCGACCAGATAGGGCAGCGCCGCCGAACCCAGCCCACCGGCGCCGATGACCAGAGCCGAGGAGGCCAATAACCTGCGCTGGCCCCGTTCCCCGAATCCGGCCAGTGCCATGTTGCGCCGGTAGCGCCGCTCTAGGTCCGCCCTGGTCATGGGCTTTCCCCTGTTCAGGGGCAACCCGTCCACTCGTGGGTGCCGTCGGGGAAGATCTGTTTCTTCCATACCGGCAGCACCTCCTTGATCCGGTCGACGAGATCGGATGCCGCCCGGAAAGCCTGCTCCCGGTGCGCGGCGGCCACCGCCACGTATAGGGCGACATCGCCGATTCCCAGCGCCCCGACCCGGTGCTGGGCCACCACCGCGTACACCCCGTCGGCGCGGCGCGCTTCGGCCACCACCTGCGTCATCGCCTGTCCGGCCGAGGGGTGAGCGACGTAGTCGATGCCCTCGACCTGGCGTCCGGCGTCGTGGTTACGCACCGCCCCGACGAAGCTCACCACGGCCCCCGCGCGGTCGTCGTGCACTAGGCGTTGCAGGGCCTGGCAGTCGATCGGCTCGGCGGTGATACCGGCACAGTTGTCGTCCACGCTGCTCAGCTCGGTTTCGGGGCACCCTTGCGGGCGTAACGCCACCAGGTGATCGCCACGCCGAGCACCGCCCACACCACGCCGATGGCGTAGAAGGCGACAGGGCTCATCATGGACAGCCCGATCCCGAACAGGAACGGGCCGAAAGCCGCGATCGCGCTGGTCCAGCCGATGACGCCTCCGGCCTGGCGGCGCTCGAAGATCATCGGCATCTGTTTGAAGGTTGACGCATTCCCGATTCCGGCGAACAGGAAGATCGCGAGCATGCCCCACAGGAACAGCGTGAACCCGCCGTTGAGAGCCTCGGCCGAAGAGGTGTCCGGGGTCAGTGCGGGCATGGTGACAAGGATCGAGACGACGAGCCCGATCCCCGAGATCAGCGTCCAGATGGCCCCACCCATCTTGTCGGTCAGGGGCGAGAACAGCACCCGGGCTCCCGCGCCCACCAGCGGCCCGAGGAAGACGTAGACCACCGGGTCCACCGGGGAGTAGCCCTCGACCAGGACCCGGGCGGCGGCCCCAGTTCCCTCCACGATCGCGGGATTTCCGGTGCCGTACAGGTTGCCCATGAGCAGGCCGAACTGGGCGCTCAACCCGGAGAAGGTGCCAAAGGTCATGATGTAGAGCACGGTCATATACCAGGTGTCAGCATTGCTGAAGATGTCGAATTGTTGTTTGATGCTGGCTTTCACCGGCACCGACCGCAGCACGATATAGGCCCAGATGGTGCCGACGATGATGAGCGGTACGTAGAAGTAGGCGGCGTTCTGGTACCACACCTCGACTGGTGGCTTGCCCGGAACCTTCAGCTGCTGGGACCCGCCGAGGAAAGCCATCATGCCGAAGCCGACCAGCCAGGGAGTGAGCAGCTGCACCAGCGAGACCCCGAAGTTACCGATACCCGCCTGAATGCCGAGGGCCGTGCCCTGTTTGCTGCGCGGGAAGAAATAGGAGGTAGATGGCATGAAACCGGAGAAGGCACCCCCGCCGATCCCGGCGAAGAACGCCAGGACTAGCAGCTGCCAGTAGGGGGTCGCCGGGTTCTGCACCGCCAGGCCCCAGCCGATGACCGGGATCAGCAGCAACGCGGTCGTCAGCGTCACCATCTTGCGGGTGCCGATCTTGGGTGGCAGCACCATCCATACCAGCCTCAGCAGGCCACCGGATAGGCCCGGCATCGCGGCCATCCAGTACAGCTCGGTCTTGGTGAAGCTGAACCCCAGCGCGTTGAGTTTCGGGACCAGCGCACTGGGCAGGAACCAGGCCGCGAAACACAAGGTCAGCGTGAAGGTGGTCACGGTCAGGGTGTTCCACGCCAGTTTGGAATCCCAGATCTTCGGGTCTTCGGGGTCCCAGACGTTCAGCCAGTCACCCTGGGTCTCGGGTCTCGTCACTTCGACTCCTTAGCCTTGGCCGTCTCCGGCGTTTCGATGTTGTCACCGAGTTCTGGGGACGCCTGATGCAGCATCCGGTGAATGGTCCAGTGCATCCACACCGTGCAGGCCACGGTGAGGACGAAGATGCAGAAGAAAGTGCTGCTCGGGAAGCCCGACCAGGCCTTGGTGTAGGCGAACATCGGCGGCAGGAAGAACCCGCCAAGCCCGCCCAGCATGCCGACCAGGCCGCCCACCGAGCCGACATTGCTCGGGAAGTACTCGGGGATGTGTTTGTATACCGCCGCCTTGCCGACGCCCATGGCGCACCCGAGCAGGAAGACCAGAATCACGAACCAGGGCAACTGGATCGCGTAATGCCAGTGGCTAGATTCGCTGCCGTCCGGGTGCGAGATCACCAGGTGCCCATTGGGCATCATGAGGATGCCGCTGCTGACCAGCATGATGCCGAAGGTCAGGTACATCACCTTGCGGGCACCCCACTTGTCACTCATCCAGCCGCCGAGAGGACGCAGCAGTGAGGCGGGGAAGATGAAGGTGGCGGTCAGCAGGCCAGCGGTGAGCAGATCGACATGGAAATTGTCCTGGTAGTACTTCGGCAGCCACGCCGACAGCGCAACATAGGCCCCGAATACCGCCACGTAGTACAGGCTGAACCGCCAGACCCGCATATGTTTCAGCGGGTCCAGCATCTCCCGGATCGGTTTCGATTTACCGGGAGCCCGGTCCACCCGGGGGACCACCAGCCAGGTGATCAGACCGGTCAGGATCAGCAGACCGGCGTAGATGACCGGGACCAGCCGCCAGCCGCCCTGAATCCCCAGGAAATAGGTCGCCCCGGCGGTCCCGGCGATCAGCGGCGGCCCGATGAACTTCGTCACCGAGGCGCCCACGTTGCCCGCCCCGAACACGCCGAGCGCGAGGCCCTGGCGGTCCCTGCCATACCAGGCGGAGTTCCAGGCGATACCGACGCTAAAGAGGTTCCCGGCGAAACCGACCAGGAAGGCCAGCACCAGCATCCAGAAATAGGAATTGGTGTGGGCTACCAGGTAGGCGGGGATCGCGGTCGAGAACAGCATGAAAAGAGTGACCCGGCGTCCGCCGATCCGGTCGGTGATAATGCCTGCGGGAAGCCGCCACATGGAGCCGTTGAGAACGGCGACCGCCGAAATCCAGCTCAACTCGATGTCGCTGAGCCCGAGTTCCTTCTGGATCGGTAGGCCAAGGATGCCGAACATGAGCCAGACAGCAAACATGAGGGTGAAGGCGATGGTGGACATCGTCAGTACCCGGCCCGCGCCCTTACCAGTGTCGTGGACGGGAGCGACCTCGACCAAATGTGTACTCACGGATTCTCTCTCTACTTGTGGACGTGTAGTGACGGTGGTGCTACTGAATCGGGGTGGTGAGGCGGCGATCAGCCGCGGTCACGGACCTTGTCCGGCGTCCCGACCGGATCCCAGCCGCGCCGCGCCCCAGCGGG
>JAUMYR010000122.1 GCA_030528545.1 Propionibacteriaceae bacterium | reverse complement strand
GCGGCTCGGATACGCAATCGGCCCCTGACTACGGTAAACACCTGGCTGGGGGCCGATTTGCGTGCCCCGGAGAGCATCCGCAGGTGCCGCCAAGTGCCACTGTGTGCGAGCAAGTCCTGTCGTACCGGGTACGATTCACTAGGCCTTTTACCTGCACGCCGGAGCGCGATCGTACCCAAATCGTACCGGGGCCGGTTACGTCCTAGCGGCAGCCGGGAGACGACGAAACGCCCCGCCCTCGATCAGGGCGGGGCGTTCGGTTGCCGGGGTTCATGATCGGGTCCAGGGTCTCCATTCTCCGGGGCGGAGGTTGAAGTCTGGGCTGGGGCGCCCCCAATCGATGGGGGCCCACTCGGTCAGGTGCCAGGGGAAGTCGTCTACCGCGAGGCCCTGGTTGGGGTCGGAGGGGAGGAGGTGCTGGGCGATCAGGCCCCCAGGGGCCCAGGGATCGTTGCCGCCGTATCGCTGTGCCGTCTCTGGGCTGCTCCACGCTTTGAATGCGTGGCACCAGGCGTTGGTGTCGGTGGCGACAAGCCCGTAGCGTTGTGCTGCGCGGATCAGTAGCCGCGTGAGGGGCTTGTAGGGGCGTCCCGTGCGTGGGTCTTGTGTCGGGTCCACAGTGGCGGGGAGCCTGGCCCATTGTCCGTGAGTGGGTGACTTGTCCGCCTCCGAGAGGGGGGCTTTGCCGTCGCTGAGCCGGGCTGGCCAGGACGGGATCTCGGTCTTGGCGAAGTTTGCTGTCGTGAAGGCGAGGGCGTGGCGGATCTCACCCCGGAAGGCTTCTTCCGCGCCGATATAGCCCAGCATGTCGAAGCCGCCGAAGACGGTGCCGTGTCCAGCGGTGTGCTGCGGCGCGTAGACACCTGAGCGGATGAGCCCGTCGAATCCGGGGCGGTAGACGGCGAAGCCGCCAGCTAGCGCAGTCCAGTGCCCCGGCTTGCCTTCGACAGGCAGGACCATGAAGTATTCCCGCCAGATGCCGGTGGCGATGTCGATAATGCATAGGCCCTTGTCACCGTTGCGGGCAGGCAGCACGTGCGCTGGCCAGGGGATTGGCCCGGTTAGGTAGGCCTCGATCTGTTCCCGGGTGAGGCCCGCACCCCGGCAGCTGTCCATGGTCTGGGTGGGGCAGCCGGGCTGTGATGAGTCCACGATGTAGGTCGCGACGGGTGCGGTACCAAACGTGTGAGCGTTGAGCGAGGTCTTCGACCCGAACGCCGCGGGGTTCCAGGGGTCGGGGCTGTGGGTGTCCATCCAGGCGGCCATCGCTGCGCTGTTGTGGGCCAGCGGCATAGCGTCCCCTCTGACGTCCCGCTGCCAGATGGTGTCCTGCCCGATGTAGCGGGGCCAGAACGGGTCGTAGCTGGTCTGCCCTGGGTATTGGGGCTCCATGATGGGCCGCCATCCGCGGGGGGTGTGCTCGTGGGGGATGGTGTCACGCCACCATCCCCCATGGGAATCGTTCCAGATTCTCATTGGAATACCCTGATTCCACGGACGAGGCCAGCGAGTGTCACGCGGAGTTGAAGCACGTTCCCCCAATCTGGGGTGACTTCTTTGCTGACGGTGGCGATGCCTGGCTGGTTGGGTGCGTCGATGCTGAGTACCCCTCCGCGCTTGCGGATGCGCCATGTTCCGGTGACATCGTGCTGGCTCAGGTGTGTCACCTGGGTGCCGCCGATCGTGGCGCCGGTCGTGCGGCCGTGGATCGCGAACTCGACACCGCCCCGACGGCTCGCCCCCAGCCCACAGACCAGGCTGATCATGGATCCGTGGGTGGTGGCGGCTGGGACGAGATCCAGCTCGACCAGGTAGTCGGCCTGACCGATGTCAGCGTGTGCCCAGCCGCTGTTGCTCTGGCGGGTCACGCCACCACTGGCGGCGACAAGCGGTTCCTTGGTGGACCCCCACTTGCTCCAGTTCACGGTCAGGCTGCCCTGCTGCGGCCAGGCTCGGCCCACCAGCCCGGGGGACCCATCGGGGACGAGGGAGGCCCCTTCGTCGAGCCCGGAGAAGTCGTCGCCCGCGATGAGGCCCCCCGCGGGGGGTGGTGCCCCGAGCGTGTACTGCCACTGTGCGGGGCCGACGAGTAGATAGCCGGGCAGCGCCCGGGCGGTCACGGTGACCACTCCATCCTGACTGGCCGTCCATACACCAGTCACTACCTGACCGTCGATGAGGTACTCCACCCCGGTCACCGTGGGGATGGTGATCGTGCGGGCCGCTAGGTCGGCGGATGGCTGGAGTGGTGTCACCGGCACCTCTACCGTGTAGGCGCGGCGCGGCACCCACACGATAGGCACTCCCCACCGGGTGGACTCGGTGGGCGGCTCCTCCGATGTCACTAGGACGTAGCCGAGCGCGGTGGCGATCGCTTCCTCGGTGAGCGGTGCGGCGGTTCCACCACCTGGCAGCGTCAGGTCATACGAGTTGCCGTCATCGAGGCTGATGCGCATCTGGGTGGGCTGGGGCTGGGTGATGCTGGAGATCCCTACCCCAGCAGCCCCGGCTGGGCCTGTAGGTCCTGGCACATAGGTGATGCGTTGCGTGCCTCCGGTCACCCAGCGGGGCCATTCGCTGACGTGGTACACCCTCCCTGCCGCGATGGTCTGCTCGTCGGCGACGAGGCGGACGTGCTGGGCGTTGGCCAGCCCAGCAACGTCTTGTGGGGAGAGCCTCCACCGGGCCACCCCGGAGTCCATGACCGGTGTCCGGGCGGCCCATGCCGGGGAGTCGAACTCCAGTTTCGTGCCCGCGGGCAGGTGTTGTGCGGTCAGCTGTGCTGAGCTTCCAGCCACCAGGTACACGTCAGCGATCGCTGGCGGCTGGTTCAGCTCCATGCTCCGGTGCGTGGTCACGCGGCGTCCTGATATCCGTTGAGTGCGCGGCGTGGGGTGGCTGCGCGACCGGCGAGGTCGTGGAGGCCTGCCGCTGCTAGCCCGAGCATGAGCCCAGCGACGGCCTGCTCGTACCATCCGGTGCCGGTGAGGGCGTAGTCGGCGACGGATAGGGCGATGCCGAGGGTGACAGCCAGCAGCATTCCGGCCCGTGAGGGCAGGCCCAGTTCGCGGGCCAGGTTGGTGAGCGCGACGACTGCCGGGGCGGTGGCGGCGAGAGTGATGATGTCAGTCATGGTGGGTTTCCTGTTCTCGTAGATGTCGTGGCGGTATGGGCCACTCGGGGATGTTCTGGGATGGGTACCCAGACTGGATGAGGAGCTGGCGGAGGTACGACGCGTGTTCGCTGATCCGGCGGCGCATGGATGCTTCCCGGTCGGCCTCACGCTCGGCCCGGTCTCGCTCCTCGATGATCTGCTGGTAGCGGCGCCGCTCCACGTCCTGGCGGCCGGTGATCCACCCGATCACGCCCTGGATGAGCTGGGGGAGGATCGCACCGCAGCCGAGGGCGGCGAGCAGCGCGGCAAGCTCGGTGGGGGTCATCGGGTCGTGCTCCTGCCTCGGTGTGGGTCCAGAGCTGGGCCGCTGATCCGGAGCCACCTCGCGAGTGTCCCGACGATCGCGAGGGTGATGAATCCGGCGTGGACCAGCCTGGAATCGGGTCCCCAGGCGTGGAGCAGGAGCACGATGGATAGATACATGGCGCAGCCGGTCCACGTCGCGATGATCCCGGCCCGCTCGATCCACCACCAGCCGGGGAGACACCCAGCTATGCCGAGTGCTCCCCCCGTGGTGAGCATGACGCCCCACACCGTGGTGAGGTGCGGCCCCCACTCGTGGGCGATCGTGGGGGGTGGGGCCACTAGCGCGGCGACCCCGATCCCGGTGATGATGAGCCACGCCACGCTGACCGTGGCGGTGACCACCCTCGGCTCCTGCACGAGGAGCCAGACACGGCGGAGAGGCATCATGCTCACCCAGCCCCTCAGTCCATGAGGCTGGCCCAGGTCGCGGGACCGACCAGCCCATCAGCGGTGAGGCCGTGCCCGGCCTGGTAGGCGCGGACTGCGGCCTCGGTCTGGGGGCCGTAGATTCCGTCGATGGCGATCTGGTGGCCGCTCTGGCGGAGCCGGGCCTGGATCTGGCGGATGCCGGGGCGATCCTTGGCGTGGTAGCCACCGACCCAGTTGGCAGGTCCGCTGCGGTTGCCGTAGTAGCAGGGCCTACCTGCCCGGCGCTGTCCGGTGAGCGGGTACCTGGCCGGGGCGGGTCCTGCTCCGGTGCCTTCGCCGCGGAAGCCTCCGGAGGGGCGTAGCCAGGCGTGGACGTGGTCGGTGTGGGGGTTGCCGCCACGGTAGGGGTGCCAGCCCTGTCCGGGGGTCCAGCGGCGGCCCCAGGAGATCAGGGACACGATCACGCAGGCCCCCTGGTTGTGGAGCCTGATGAGGGCGTCGCAGATCTGGTCGTGGACCGATCGGTCACTGGTCATGATGTCGAGGGCGCCTTCGCGGTGGTCCCGGAAGTCATCCCAGGGCCGGTAGGACGAGCCGATCGTGACCGTGGGGAAGGTGGCGTTGGCCCAGCGGGCGAGGGCCTGGGTGGTTTCTGGGCTGCGCTGGAGGTCGCGGTCAGCGCCGGTGTAGGCAAGCCGCATGATGAGTGTTCCTTTCGTGGGAATTGTCGCCCGGCCAGGGCATACTTGATGCATGCGTGGACTGTGGGCTGTGCTGGGAGGTGTGGGTGTTCTGCTCACCGGGTGTAGTGCGCTGGGGATCAAGCCGCCGTCGGAGCCGGTGCCGAGCGCTAGCGTGGACTGGGACGCCCCGTTCGCGACGTCTGCGCCCACGCCAGCGCCGTCCCGGACCTATCCGGAGCCGACCTATGAGTGCCAGACCCTGCCCGAGGACATCGCCGAGAAGGCCCGTGCGGCCTTCGCCGAGTGGGGTGTGCGTCCCACGACGATGGGTGCCGTCTACGGTGGTGCGGGGTATCACTCCGGGCGGCCCTTTACCATGGTCGCCGCGCACGGCAAGGATGGGCAGGTCGTCTATCTCACCTGGACCCATGCCAGTCCCGAGGAGGGCCCGGACCTGTTCTTCTACCGTGGGCTCGCCGGGCAGGATGCCCAGGAAGAGACGATCACGCCACGGGCCGAGCAGGCTTCCCGGTTGTGCCTAGAGCAGGGGTAACGTTTACACCGTTTGCCAGCTCGGGCGGTCGGGAACGAGCGCCCACCGGGCCTGGCCAGAACCCCACTCAACCGAGGAGTTCACATATTTGATGCGGGGGCCGATGGGACGCTCTTGGAAGATCATGCCGTTCAGCAGCGCCTGGAAACAGCGGATTGACCGACCGGCCGGGATGAGGATGTCATCAAGGGGGCCATGCGCCCAGCCATTCGTGAAGTAGGTTATGACGGCGCCGAGCTTGGCTTCAGTGCGGGGGCCGACAACCCCATCTTCTTCGAGGGCTTGGTCCCACTGATAGTAGGAGTGCGCCCACGACGTCACCGGAACTTTCTTCCACGTCTTGTACCGGTTCAACCATCGCTGGAGACTGCGTTCGGCGAACAAACCCATGTCCTGGATCGTCGTCCCGCTGGTGAATCGTGTGACCTTGAGCGCCCAGGCGGCGGCGTCTCGGGTTTTCTGGCCCATGATGCCGTCGACGGCGAGGCGTTGGGTGGGCTTTGCGGGGATGGCCATGATGGTGTTCCTTTCGTTGTTAGGTGGCTGGGGCATACTGGGTGTATGCGTGGACTGTGGGCTGTGCTGGGAGGTGTGGGTGTTCTGCTCACCGGGTGTAGTGCGCTGGGGATCAAGCCGCCGTCGGAGCCGGTGCCGAGCGCTAGCGTGGACTGGGACGCCCCGTTCGCGACGTCTGCGCCCACGCCAGCGCCTACGACAGCCTCCCCGGCGGCGAGCCCTGCACCTAATGGGTTGGCGTGGGGGCCCAAACCGGGCACTGTGCTAGGGCCCGAGGGGGACGTGCTGGAGTTGATCCCATCCGACCCGAGCGAACGGTTCGCGTGTGAACCTTTGCCCAAGTCCTCTGATGCCGGAAAGACCCTGAGCCGACGAGATTTCGTCGACTGGAGCCGTCCTGCGGTCCGGGTCGCCGTGAGCGAAGGGTTCGCGATTGCTTTCTGGGACACCGTGTCCTTCGACGGGGTGGAGAGGCACACGAATCATGCCGTGTGGGCCAGGGATCTCACGTCGATCGTCAATGAGGACTGGCCCGGTACGCACACGTTTGCTCAGGTTGCTTTCGAGGACGGCCCGAAGGCTCTCCGGGCCGCCATCGAATGTTTGGAGCGTCAGTCACCAGGGTGAGCCTGGAGTGGTTGCCAGCTTGTCCCAGGTTTTCTTGCCGACGAGCCCATCGTCCTTCAGCCCTCGGCCTTTCTGGAACCATACGATCGCGGAGTGGCTTTTTGGTCCGAGGACGCCGTCAACGGCGAGGGGGGCCGGGACTCCGGTTTCGACCTGCTGGGCGAGGCTGATTGCGTCGTTCAGCTTCCTCTGGATGCGTTTCACGGCTGAGCCATCGCCGTTTTTGTTGTTGTGGGAGCACCAGGTGTGCGAATCGACCGCACCATCCCAGGCGGGGCAGATGGTCTGCTTGGAGTAGACGTCACGGGTGGCATGACCTTTACCCCACACAGTCCCTTCGCTGTGGCACCAGTCGTTACGCCACACGACGCGCGTCGGGCGAACCTTGTTCCAGTCGTTGCTCCAGGCCATGGTGGTTTCCTTTCGTTGTTAGGTGGTTGGTAGGTGGCCGCCTTTGAGTCGTTCCCAGAGGCGGAGGTCTTCTTGTCCGAGTGCCCAGAGGGCGAAGCCGTCGAGGTGGTAGTCGTAGGTGGCTCGGTTGATCCAGTAGGTGGTGGATTCGACGTCGGAGTAGTGCAGGATGGATGCGCCTTGGGCGTCGCAGAGGAAGATCCGGCCGAGCCAGCATCCGATGTCGAGGGGGCGGATGGTGACGTGGCGGGTTTCGCCGAGGCTGATGGGGATGGGCTGGTGGTCGAAGTCCCAGTCTGGGCTGATGTCTTTGGTTCTGGTGGTGATCTCTTCGACGTCGGTGAGGGGTCGGAAGATGTTGCGGGAGTGGTCCCACTTCACGCCGGTGCGGGGGATGCGTCCGACGGTCCAGGTGTGGTCACCGAATCTGACGGTGAGGGCTTCCCGGGGCTGGTACCACCAGCCGTCGCCGATGCGGAGGTGGTCGAACCAGGCTGGGCTGGCTGCCCAGAGTCCGGCCTGTCCGGTGAGGGCTGATGATGGCACGCTGGCTTGGAGGCGTAGCGGGGTGTGGGCTTCGGTGGTGGAGTAGTAGACCCGGGCTTTGGTGCCCCGGATGCGTAGCCCGATGACGACGGTGCCGTCGCCGGGGGTGGTGCTGATCCCTGGCGGGTCCACGGTGGTGCTGGTGAGGGTGGTGCCGTTGTGGGTGAGCTGGAGGGTTCCGGTGTGGGTGATTTCAGCGCGGATGGTGCCGATACGGACCCCGGCGGCACCGGCTGCGGGCAGCTGGAGCCTGGCTTGGGCGTGGAGGGATCTGGCGCCGAAGTTGTGTGCGGCGAGGAGCGACCCGCCTTGGGTGCCGACCCGGGCTTGCCCGTAGGGTCTGGGCGTGCCGCTGGGGGCCGCCCACTGGCTCCAGGTGCCTGTGCGGGTGTAGTAGGCGGAGGCGACGGCGCCGGGGGTGCGGTAGTCGTCGTCCCAGATGAGGGCGGACTGGGGTGGGCGTTTCAGGACTTCGAGGGTGAGGGTGAAGCTGGCGGGGTTGGACCAGGCCCCGGTGCGGTCACGGAAGGGTCGTGGGGCGAGGGTGTAGACCGCTCCGGCGTTGGGGGCGAGCTGGTTGGCGATGGACCATAGTGGGGTTCCTACGGATCGGCCGTAGCGGGTGGTGTAGGGGCGGCGGTTGTAGGTGTCGGCGACCACACCGGTGGCGGTGGCGTAGTCGTGGGCTTCGCACCAGTCGTAGACGTGGAGGAGGGCGTAGGGGGTGTGCTCGTAGGGGTCCCGGTAGGC
>JAUMYR010000121.1 GCA_030528545.1 Propionibacteriaceae bacterium | reverse complement strand
CTGCCGAACGGGCCGTGCGACAGCTGCGCACAGACTCCGACCTGCCCGGCATCGCCCGCCTCCTCTTGCGTTCCGAGGCGATCGCGTCCTCCCAGATCGAGGGCATCGCACCATCAGCCCGGAACGTCGCCCTCGCAGAGCTGACCACCGACGAGCCCGTCCCCCGGATCAGCAACCAGGCCCGCCTGGTGGCCAACAACATGACCATGGTACGGGAGGCGACCTCGCGCCTGGTCACCGCCGACCGGGTGAGCGTCGAGGACATCGCCCAACTCCACTCCTGCCTGCTGCGCGACCAGCCGCACCTGCACGGCATCCGGCGGGTCCAGAACTGGATCGGCGGCTCAGCCCGCTCGCCCATCGGAGCCCAATTCGTCCCGCCCAGCCCGGCAGAGGTGCCAGGGCTGCTCGAGGACCTCGTCAACTACCTCAACGGGGCATCCCACTCCCCGATCGTCCAGGCCGCACTCGTGCACGCCCAGTTCGAGACGATCCACCCCTACAGCGACGGCAACGGACGAGTTGGGCGCGCGCTCATTCACACCGTGCTCACCCGGCGCGGACTCACCAGCGACGCGATCCTGCCGGTCAGCCTCATCCTGGCCACCTTCCGCGGTCGCTACGTGTCCGCGCTCAACGCCTACCGCCATCGCGACGCCCCCGGCGCGACCGCCGCGGCATACCAGCAGTGGATCGAGGTCTTCGCCCAGACGGTCCAGCGCTCGGCCGAACTGGCCGCAGGCCTGAGCCGTGACCTGCGCCAGCTCAAACGGGCATGGGCCAAACGGCTGGAGCAGCACCGGCAGTCGCGGGGACATGTGCGCGGCCTGCGCAGCGATTCGGCGGTCGCGTCCATCCTCGCCGGGCTCCCAGCCACACCGGTCCTCACCCCGGGAACCGCCGGACAGATTCATGGGGTGTCGGGCACCGCCGCGCTGAAGGCGCTGGACGAACTCGCCGCCGCGGGCATCCTGAGCACCACGCGGCTCAGCCAGCGGCGGTGCGCCTACATCGCCGATGAGATCCTCGACCTGGTGACGCTGAACGAGCGCCAGCTCGCCAGCACCCGCTTCGATACCCGGCTGAGCAAACCCAACCGGCCCGTGCCCGCCAGGCCGGACCGGAAGTAGCGGTCCAACCCGCACCGGATCAGAGCCAGCGGGGCACCCGCTGGGCGTATTCGGCGTAGTCCCCGGGGAACAGCTGGCGCAGCGCCGCCTCCTCTGCCGGGATCTGGAAGCGGTCGATGGCCACGGCGAAGGCTGCCGCCGAGGCCAGCCCGGATAGGCGTCCCCGCCACAGCGCCCGCCCCACCAGCAGCCCGGCCATCCCGAGATACATCGGGTTGCGGGTGCGGGCGTTCGGCCCATCGGTCACCAGCGCCCCCGCCCTGGCCGGGGTCAGCGGGTCGAATGTGGTGCCGCTCCGCCGGAAGCGCCCGAGGCTGCCGAGCAGCAGCCACCCGGACGCCGCGGTGACTCCCACCGCCGCCAGCCGAGAGACCTTGCCCGTACGCCGACCCGGCCGCTGGGCCGCCGCGGCTAGGAGAAACCACGCTAGTGGGGGGACCATTGGCCGGGATGTGCCGGAAGGAGCCGAGACGCGCATGCCCCATCCTGGCACACCGGCCCCGGGAGGCGCCCCCGGTTAGATCCCGGGCTGGCGGCCGAGGGAGCCGACGAGGGATTCCCGGTAGCCGGACGAGCGGTAGACCTCGACGAGGCGGCGGGTCGCCGCGAGGCTGGATTCCAGTCCGAGGCGCTGGACCGCTTCCGCGTTGTCCTCCTTGCCGACGAAGTCCTCAATCGCGACGACCCCGCGCTCGGCCCTAGCGATGTCGGCGGCCTGTTTGGCGTCCAGGCGCTGGGCGTACCAGTCGCTGGCCAGCACGACCTCGCGGTCGAACAACCGCCGGAACTCCTCGTCTTCCAGGTAGTGTCCCTCGGCGGTGGTGCCATGAGCCATGATCTCCAGCAGCGCCCGCAGCGGGGGGCAGGCCATGGCTATGGTGCCGTCGGCGAAATAGGCCTGGGCCACCCGCTGGTGCGTGGTCACGATGACGTCGACGCTCTCGGCGAAGACCGCCTCATCTTGGAGTTCTGGGCGGATCATCTCGGGAGAGAACACGACATGGGGATGCATGAACACCCGGCCGAAGTATTTCTGGGCAAACTTCTCGGTGATCCGGTATCCCAGGCGCGAGGCGAACACCTCGCGTCCGTCCGCCACGACATCGGTGAGGCGCTCCAGCGCCCCCTCGGCGATCAGGTTCTTCGCGTCCCGCTCCTGTGGGGTCATGCGAGCGAAGACCTCGGGCACCAGCAGCGAGATGTCGTGGTCCACCCGCACGTTCGGGCCGACGAAACCGGCGGCCGACAGCCACCCGTCGTATCCGGTCAGGACGAAGCTGAGCAGGGCCGCGTTGAGGTCGATGATGGTCGGCAGCGCGTTGAAGGGCCCCTTGGTCATCGCGCCCTCGCTGCCCGCGCCGGTGGTGGAGGGGGATTTTCCGGTCATCGAGGAGATGAACTCCATGAACAGTTCCGGCAGTTCCATATAGTGCAGCGGGTTGTAGGCGCACAGCGGGGGCACCCCGTCCTCGGGCGGGTTGTTGCGCCGCCCCGCCGCGACCACGTCGATGGGCAGCCGCAGTTCCTCGTCCACCGGCAGCTTGCGTACCAGGTGGCTGGCCAGGTCGGCCACCGCGGTCGCCTCGGGGTTGGAGCGGTCGGGACGCTCCTGGAGGTAGCGGGGATTCTTGCTCGGTTTGCCGTTCACCAGTCGCGGGTTCGCCGAGCACACCACGTAGTCGGCGCCGTTGCTGGAAGAGGCGAAGGACGCCAGCCGTTCCTGCATCGGGGCGGTGAAGGCGCTGAATGCCACCGCGTCGTCGACGATCTCGCCAGCCTCGGCGCGGGTCAGCGGCTGGAAGTTCGACAAGAACCCGCCAGCGGCGATGTCGGCCTCGGCCTGCTTGTCATAGCCGCGGTGGATGGCGTCGTCGGGGCGCTGGAACAGCAGCTGCTCGCAGTTCTCGACATATTTGCGGCTGAGTTCCTGGCCCGACACGTGAGATCCCGCGACGATCGAGGCGGTGATGTCGTCTTGGGTCTGGACCTTGGCGGCCGGGTGGAAGTCGTGGCGCAGGCCGAACAGCCGCCAGTTGCCGTCGGCCTCGTAGCCGACCCGCAGCATGTTGACCATGATCTTGGCCCCATCGAGGCGCAGCGCGTTGCCGAGCCGCCCGTTGATGATCCCGACGCTGAAGTGGCTGCGCCAGTCCGCGCCCCACTCCGGCCGGTAGAACCGCTTGACGACATAAACCAGTTCCTTGACGTGCTGCGGAATCGTGGCGAGCCACTCGTTGTAGTCCCCGGTGTAATCCGAGCTGGGGGTCAGCAATTTGATGACGCTGCCGAGGCTGCGCCGGTCGGACAGGATCGAGCGGGTGTCGATACGCAACGCGGGGTCGGCATAGCGGTCGGTGAAGTTGCGATCGAGGATCGCGCCGACGGCGTCCAGGTCGGCGACGATATCGGGGGTGTAGGCATTGCCGAAGATGAAGGCGTCGGTGATGGCCTTGCTGACCTCGCTCTTGCCCCCACCGGAGACGGTCGCGGGCTTGTGGTAGGCGGTGACGTGTGGGGTGGTGCCGACCAGCGACCACTGCGTCCCGTCGGACTCGAAGCGGGCTAGGTGGACGCGGTAGCCGTCCGGGCCGACATAGGTCTTGCCCGCCCGCAGCGGGATCGAGTGTTCCCCCCAGCTGACCGTCATGTCCCGCAGCGAGTAGGTGGCATTGCCCGGGACCAGCACGATGTGCGGCCACTTCCGGTCGAGGGCATGGCCCTCCGGCTGCCGCTCGAAGCGCTCGGGGTTGCGTGCGATCACGTCCTCGATGACGTAGTCGGGGCGCGTGTAGGTGTCGGTGAAGCTCTGACCCAGGTTGTAGGCCGGGTAGACCAGCGCGCCTCCGGCGTGCTCCTCCTCGGCGCTGCCGAACAGGTTCGCCGAGAAGCTGATCTGGGTCTTGACCTCTTTCTTGCAGTATCCGAAGTAGTTGTCCGCGATGACGGTCACGATGACGCCCGAGGCGTCCCTGGCGCACACCTTGAAGGCGCTGCCACCGTTGTACAGCTCGTCCTCGCTGGTCCAGCACTGGCCGTCCCGGCGCTGCCTTTCGCTGGCCTGATCCCAGTGCGGCATGCCGAGGTCGATCTTGCGGACCTTCGTCAGGTGCGGGGCCAGGATGACCGCCCCGGTGTGCCCGGTCCAGGTGTCGGGGTGCAGGGAGGAGTCGTTCTCGGGCAGGTGCGGGTCGCCGCCGTTGCCGAAGATGCCCTCAACGAAGTCGAGGTTGGCGACCAGCCCGCCGGGGACGATGAAGCGGGTCTCCATCCTTTTCTCCGAATCGTGCCCCGGGACCACCGGCACCACGAGGGGACGCAGCAACAGCGAGACGAAACACTCCGCGGGTTCCTCGGCCTCCCCCGTGAAGGGCAGCCGCAGGTCGGCCGCGGGAGGCCGGAAGGCGAGGTCCAGCAGCCGGGCGAAGACCGCCTTGTCCACCTCGATCTTGTCGTCGGGGATCGGCAGCCCGCCGGTGGCGATGTGGAAGACCCCCGCGGTCGTGCGGCGGTCGTTGGCGGGGTTGTGCAGCACCCCGTTGGCCAGCCGGTAGGAGTCCAGCAGTTCCGAGGAATAGCGGTCGGCCTTCAGCGGGAGGCTGAGCGCCCGGGCGAGCCCGGGCTGATCAAGGATCAGCGTCCGCTTCGGGAGTTGTGGGCAGACCCCGGTGTCGGCCAGGTAGGCGTCCAGCCAGGCCTGGATGCGCTTGTCGGCCGGGCACAGCCGGTTGGACAGGCGGCGGTTGAGTTCCCGCTGACGGGCGATGATGGGCGCGACGAGGCGTCCCGCAACCGTGTCTTGTGGCTCTCCCGGCATCGGCAAGCCGAGCAGCGACAGCCGTAGGTTGATCGCGGCGATCTCGGTGGAGCTAGCCATGACAAGTCCCTTTCGGTCTTCGGACACACCTTCGGCAACTCTAGACAGCCCCCGCTTTCCACGGCCAGCGGGGGCTCACGGTACGGGACGGCGCCGCTGCCCTCTCGCGGCAGATCTTGGCTGCCCCACCGGGTACCAGGAGAAGGCTCGCCGCGGCACGGCCCCATCCAGCCCAGGCGGGCCAGGGAATCGCCGTATCGCCCGCGTCCGCCCGGATGGCCCAGCCGACGCACTCCCGCCGGGCGGCCCCCACCCAGGGGTCTCATGGTTAGGATGAGGCCCATGATCGTCCTCGTGCTCGGCAGCGGCGGCCGTGAACACGCCCTCTACAACGCGCTTCAGCGCGACCCAGCGGTGGAACAGGTCTGGGCCGCGCCCGGCAACCCCGGCATGGCCAACCGGCGTCCCGTCGACGTGCTGGATGCGGACGCGGTGGACGCCCTCGCCCGTGAGCTCGGGGCTGACCTCATCGTGGTCGGCCCGGAGGCCCCCCTGGTGGCCGGGGTCGCCGGGCGGCTGCGCGCCCTCGGGCACGACGTTTTCGGGCCGGACGCCGCGGCCGCCCGGCTGGAGGGGTCCAAGGCCTTCGCCAAGGAGGTGATGGCGGCCGCTGGGGTCCCGACCGCAGCGGCGCTGACCTGTTCGACCCCGGCCGAGGCGATGGCCGCGCTGGACCGCTTCGGTGCGCCCTATGTCGTCAAGGACGATGGGTTGGCCGCGGGCAAAGGAGTCGTGGTGACCGGTGACCGGGACGCCGCGCTGGCTCACGCCGCGGCATGCGGGCGGGTCGTGATCGAGGAGTACCTGGACGGCCCCGAAGTGAGCCTGTTCGCGGTGTGCGACGGGACGCGGGGCTTGGCCCTGGCTCCGGCCCAGGACTTCAAGCGGGTCGGCGATGGCGACACCGGCCCCAACACCGGCGGGATGGGGGCCTATTCGCCGTTGCCGTGGGCGCCCGAGGGGCTCTCGGAGCAGGTGATGCGGACCGTGGTCAATCCGACCCTGGCCGAGATGGCCCGCCGCGGCTCCCCCTTCGTCGGGCTGCTCTACGTCGGGCTGGCGATGACGAGCCGGGGTCCGCGGGTGGTGGAGTTCAACGCCCGGTTTGGCGACCCGGAGACCCAGGTGGTGCTGGCCCGGCTCGAAACCCCGCTCGGGCAGCTGCTGCATGCCGCCGCCACCGGCCAGCTCGACCGGTTCCCCGCCCTGGCCTGGTCGGACGAGGCCGCGGTAGTGGTCGTCGTCGCGGCGTCCGGCTATCCGGGCACCCCGGCATCCGGGGGCAGCATCGCCCTGCCCGCTGAGACCGCGGATGCCTGGGTACTGCACGCCGGGACCGCCGAACACGGCGGTGAGCTGGTCGCCTCCGGCGGCCGGGTGCTCGGGGTCGTGGGACGCGGCGCCAGCCTCACCGAGGCGCGGCGGGCGGCCTATGCTCACGCCGGGCAGATCGCCTTCGCCGACGGATTCTGGCGAAACGATATTGCGCTGCGCGCGGCCGAGAACCGCATCGCGACGCCCCCGCTGCCGTCGGATTAGGCCCGTTTTCCCCTCCCATGGGTCTCGGGCCGGGCCGACTTTGGTTTCTGAGCGGCAATTCGGGTGAGGCCGCGGCCTTGTGATCGGGCGGCCGTCGTCCGGCGGGGCCTCTGCGCGCGCTATGGACGGGCAGGCTTGCGTTATATCGAGGCAGCCACGAGAAGGAGGGCGACCGGGGCAGGCTCAACCGGTGCTTAGTTATCCACACTCCCGGGAAAATGTGTGCATAGTAGGGGCTAACGTCGGTCTCCGCAAACTCACTTCGTCCCCTTTACAGTCTGGCCGAAGAACCCCTCTCCCGGCCCGACCCACACCGGGAGAACAACGAAATCCCTTGTAGATCGCTTTTTCCCCGTGGCCGAGGGGTGCGGGGCAGACGATCCACAGCGCTCACCCACAGACACGCCGGGGCAATCCACACGGCCAGCACCGTTATCCACAGTCACCCACAGGGTCTGTGGATAACTCTTGTGACAGAATCCCTGCGTGCGTAATTGGGTCTGGTCGGGAGAGATCGCTCTGGTCTTCGGTGCTATCGCCTTCGTCTTACTTTTTGTCCCGATCGTGGTCTGGCAGAGCCGCCGCTATGGAAGTTTCAGCCTCAGCCGGCTGGTCGGCGCCGGGGCGATATGCCTGTATCTGACGGCGCTGGCGACCTATACCTGGCTGCCACTGCCCGCCGACCCCGCGGCGTGGTGTGCGCGGCACCCGAATTGGGGACCACAGCTGATGCCCTTCGAGTTCATCAGCGATATCCGTCGGCTCACCGCCGGAATGGGGTGGCGGGAAAGGCTGTCGAGCTTCGCCGTCCTCCAGGTCGGGTTCAACGTGGCGCTGTTCCTGCCCTGGGGGATCATCGCCCGCCGGTATTTCCACCGCAGCATCACCTGGGCCACTCTCACCGGGCTCGCGATCTCGGTATTCATTGAGCTCACCCAGTACACCGGCCTGTGGTTCATTCTCCCCTGCGCCTATCGCCTAGCCGATGTGGACGACCTCATCGCCAACACCGCGGGAGCTGCCCTCGGCGCGGTGATCGCGCCCGCCCTCCTGTGGTGGATGCCGCGGGCACGCACGCTGGCCGCGTCCCGCCTCGAGCCCCGCCCGGTCACGGTGTGGCGCCGCTGGCTGGGCATGGCCATCGACTATGCGGCCTGGACGCTCCTGTCTTCGATCGGCCTCACCGTCCTCATGGTGGTGGCGATGCTGACCGGAATCGAGAGGTCGGGTCAGCTGTGGATGGTGCTGTATTCCGCGGTCTCGATCGGTTCCTGGTTCCTCGTGTTCATCCTGCCGACCTTCAACGGAGGCGGCTCGCTCGGGCACTCCGCGGTGTGGCTCTATCCACGCTGGCCAGACGCTACCGGCAGGCTCGGCTCCGGGCCCTGGTGGTTGCGGGTCTTGCGTTCCTGCGTGGTCAGCGTCCCGCTCCTGGCGGTATCCCTGCTCCCGGAGAACGACCCGCCACCGGTGCTGTCGGACATCCTTGGCCTGATCGCGACCGCGGTGGTGCTGGCCTCC
>JAUMYR010000120.1 GCA_030528545.1 Propionibacteriaceae bacterium | reverse complement strand
CGGCGGCTTCCTCTTTGGTTTTGATACCGCGGTCATCAACGGTGCCGTCGACGCCATGGCTGACGATTTCGCCCTCGGCGCGGTCCTCAAGGGATTCACGGTGTCCTCGGCCCTGCTGGGCTGCATGGCTGGTGCCTATTTAGCGGGGCGTCTGGCTGACGCATTAGGCCGGGTCAAGGTGATGATTATCGCCTCGGTGCTGTTCACCGCCTCGGCCATCGGATCCGGATTAGCCTTCGGCACCTGGGACATGATCTTCTGGCGCGTGGTCGGCGGGCTGGGTGTCGGCGCGGCCTCAGTCATCGCCCCCGCCTATATCGCCGAGATCTCCCCCGCGTCGGTGCGCGGCCGTCTCGGTTCCCTGCAGCAGCTGGCCATCGTCACGGGTATCTTCGTCGCGCTGCTCAGCGACTACGCCATCGCCGCGATGGCTGGCGGTTCGGCCAATAATCCGCTGTGGTTCGGCATGGACGCCTGGCGCTGGATGTTCATCGCCGAGGCGATCCCAGCCGTCACCTATGGCGTCCTGGCGATGACCGTCCCGGAGTCGCCGCGCTATCTGATGCACCTGGGTAAGGAGAACGAGGCCCGCAAGGTGCTGTCTCGCATCCTGATCGACGGCATCGAGAAACGGATCAGCGAGATCAAGCGGACGATCGCGACCAGCCGCAAGATTCCATTCAGCGAGATCATGACGCCATCGCGCAAAAACCTGTTGCCGATCGTGTGGGTCGGCGTGGCCCTATCGGTGTTCCAGCAGTTCGTCGGCATCAATGTGATCTTCTACTACTCGACGACCCTGTGGCGTTCGGTCGGCTGGGGCGAGGAACAGGCCCTCATGATCACCGTGCTGACCAGCGTCACCAACATCATCGTGACGCTCGTCGCGATCGCCCTCATCGACAAGATCGGACGCAAGGCGCTGCTGCTGATCGGTTCGGCGGGCATGACCGTGAGCTTGGGCGTGCTGGCGGCGATCTTCTCGACCGCTCCCCTGGTGCAGGCCGCCGACGGGACGATGATGCCCGATCTCAGCAATTCCGCTGGCGGCACGGTGGCGCTGATTAGCGCCAACCTGTTCGTGGTGTTCTTCGGTATGTCGTGGGGACCGGTGGTGTGGGTGCTGCTCGGCGAGATGTTCAGCAACAAGATCCGGGCGCTGGCCCTCGGGCTGGCCGCCGCCGCGCAGTGGCTGGCGAACTTCATCATCTCGACCACCTTCCCGTCCATGGCCCAGGTCGGTCTGTGGTTCGCCTACGGGTTCTACACCCTGTGCGCGCTGCTGTCGCTGCTGTTCGTGTGGCGCTTCGTGCGCGAGACCAAGGGCGTCGAGCTGGAGGACATGGAGCAGGTGACCTCCTGATCGCCGCGACCGTCTTGGGCGGGCACCCATCGGTGAGCGCCCAAGACGGTTCCTTGGCGTCCCGGCATCAGGATTCCCGGTGATCTTTGCGCCTCACCACCCCTGGCGGCCACCGGTAGGCGATGCCGCGTCCCGTGGCCGCCACGGCCCCGCCAGGTTGGTATCTGCGCGCTGAACCGGGGGCACCGTCTCCTAGGTGGTGGGGCTTTCTCCGCTCATCAGCCGCCCGCTGCTGCGTTCCCCGAGTTCCTGGAGGGCGAGGCGTCCGACCATCTGCTGGTTGGTGGTGACTCTCTCGGCCCGTCCGCGGGTGAGGAAGCTGATGAACCAGTGCATCAGCGTGGTGACCCGCTGCTTGAACCCGGCGATGTAGAGCAGGTGCAGCACGAGCCAGGCGGCCCAGGCTAGGAAACCGGAGAACTGGATCTTGCCGACGCTCACCACCGCGGAGAAGCGCGAGATGGTGGCCATGGAGCCCTTGTCGGTGTAGCTGAAGGGTTTCACCTCGTGGTCCCCGCCCAGGCGGGCGGCGATGATGGACGCGGCGTGCCGGGCCGACTGGATGGCGCCCTGGGCCACGCCGGGAACCCCATCGACAGCCATGAGGTCGCCGACGACGAAGATCTCGGGGTGTCCCGGCAGAGTCAGGTCGGGCTGGACGATGACCCGCCCGGCCCGATCAGTCTCGGCTCCGGTCTGGTCAGCGAGGTGTTGCCCGAGCGGGTTGGCCTGGACCCCGGCGGCCCACACCTTGCAGACAGTCTCCAGCCGTTCGGTGCTGCCGTCGGCTCGTTTGACGGTGATCCCACGGGAGTCGACGTCGGTGACCATGGTGTTCAGCCACACTTCGACGCCTCGCTTCTCCAGGGACCGCTGGGCCTTGCCGCCGAGGTTCTCCCCGAAGCTGGGCAGCACCTGCGACCCGCCTTCGATCAGCACGACCCGGGTCTGTTTCGGGTCGATCCGGCGGAACTCGTCGGCCAGGGTGGTGGCGGCGAGTTCCTGGATCTGCCCGGCCATCTCGACCCCTGTCGGTCCGGCACCGACCACGGCGAAGGTGAGCAGCCGGGAGACGTCTGCTCCGGGTGGGGCGGCCTCGGCGAGCTCGAAGGCGCCGAAGATGCGGGCCCGCAGTTCCAGGGCGTCGTCGATGGTCTTCATGCCGGGCGCGTAGCGGGCGAACTCGTCCTTGCCGAAATAGGATTGCCCGGCCCCGGCGGCGACGATGAGGGTGTCATAACCGGTGATGTGTTCGTGGCCGTGGAATCGCCAGTGCACCTGCCTGGCCGCGACGTCAATGCTTTCGACGAGCCCTAGCAAGACGGTGGCGTTGCGGTGGTGCTGCAGGATCTCCCGGGTGGCGGGGGCGATCTCGCCCTCGCTCAGGATGCCGGTCGCGACCTGGTAGAGCAGGGGCTGGAACAGGTGGTGGGTGGTGCGAGCGATGATGGTCACCTCCACGTCGGCCCGCCGCAGCGCCTTGGCCGCGAACAGCCCGCCGAATCCCGACCCAATGATGACTACCCGGTGTTTTGCCATGCCTCATCTTCACCGCAGGTCCCGGGTGACACCAAGTCTGTAAATCGGCTCCAGGTCTCAGGGAATGTCCCCAAGATCACCCGGAAGCCGACACTCGCTCCGGCCTTCTCAACGCGGAACCCACGGCTAGGACATTCCTACCGCCTAGCAACCCGGTTCTGCGCCGTCGCCTCGGCCTCGAAGAAAGCTGCCCGCCGCACGCCATGATCTTCTCCGCGGCGGCACGGTCCCACCACGAGGCGGGTCTTCCCAGGCTCAAGAACCCTGGGGGGCTTGGTAGCCCAGCCGGTCGGGTCCTTCGGGTGAATTGACCGGTCTAGGTGTGGATCACCCCTGGTGTGGGCGACGGCAGCCAGGGTCAGCGGGTGGCCCGCCGAGGTTTAGGCGAGGACGCGGGACGCAGCGCCCCGGTCAGCCGCGGATCAGCAGCTCGATCCGCTGGAACTCCTTGACCTCGGTGTAGCCCGACATCGCCATGGCCTTGCGCAGTGCTCCGACCAGGTTCATGGTGCCGTCGGCGAGCGGTGACGGGCCGACCAGCACCTCGGCGAGGGTGCCGACCTGGTCGAAACGGATTCGCTCTCCCCGCGGCAGTTCGCCGTGCCAGGCTTCCGATCCCCAGTGCCAGCCCCGGCCCGGGGCCTCGGTCGCCCGGGCCAGCGGGGAACCGACCATGACCGCGTCCGCACCGCAGGCGATGGCCTTGACGATGTCTCCGGAGCGTCCCACCGAACCGTCGGCGATGACATGCACGTAGCGCCCGCCCGACTCGTCCAGGTAGTCCCGCCGGGCCTCGGCCACATCGGCGACCGCCGAAGCCATGGGCACCTCCATGCCCAGCACGTTGCGGGTGGTGCGGGAGGCTCCCCCACCGAAACCGACCAGGACGCCCGCCGCCCCGGCCCGCATCAGGTGCAGGGCGGTCTGGTAGGTGGCACAGCCACCGACGATCACCGGGACGTCCATCTCGTAGATGAACTCCTTGAGGTTGAGCGGCTTGGCCTCGTCCGAGACGTGTTCGGCCGAGACCGCGGTGCCACGGATGACGAAGAAGTCCAGGCCTGAGGACTCCACCACCGAGGCGAACTCCTGGGTGTTCTGCGGGCTCAGCGCACCCGCGACCGGAACCCCAGCCGCCCGGATCTCGGCCAGCCGCGCCGCGATCAGCTCGGGCTTGATCGCCTCGGCGTAGATCTGCTGCATCCGCCTAGTCGCCAGCAGCGGGTCGGTGATCTCGGCCAGTTCCTCAAACAGAGGAAGCGGGTCTTCGTAGCGCGTCCACAGCCCCTCCAGGTTGAGCACACCCAACCCACCCAGTTCGCCGACCTCAATCGCGGTGGTCGGTGACATCACCGAATCCATCGGCGCGGCCAGGATCGGGAAGTCGAAGCTCACCGCGTCGATCTTCCACGACAGGTTGACCTGTTCCCCACCCCGGGTCCGGCGGCTCGGGGCGATCGCGATGTCGTCGAAACTGTAGGCCCGGTGGGCGCGTTTGGAGCGGCTGATGTCGTACATGGGTGTCCTATCGGGTCCAGTAGTTGGGGGCTTCCGTGGTGAGCTGGATGTCGTGTGGGTGGGATTCCCGCAGCCCGGCCGATGTGATCCGGACGAACCGGCCACGCTCCTGCAGCTCGGGGATCGTTGAGGCGCCGGAGTAGAACATCGACTGGCGCAGCCCGCCGACCAGCTGATAGGCGACCGCGGCCAGCGGCCCACGGTAGGCGACCTGCCCCTCGATCCCTTCCGGGATCAGTTTGTCGTCGCTCCTGACATCGCCCTGGAAGTAGCGGTCCTTCGAATAGGACGCCTTGCGTCCCCGGGCGGCCATGGCCCCCAGGGAGCCCATGCCCCGGTAGCTCTTGAACTGTTTGCCGTTGATGAACACCAGTTCGCCGGGGCTCTCCTCACATCCGGCGAGCAGCGAACCGAGCATGACGGTGTCCGCCCCGGCGACGATGGCCTTGGCGATGTCGCCGGAATATTGCAGCCCACCGTCGCCGATCACCGGAACCCCGGCCGGTTTACAGGCCCGGGCGGCGTCGTAGATCGCGGTCACCTGGGGGACGCCCACACCCGCGACGACCCGGGTGGTGCAGATGGACCCCGGGCCGACCCCGACCTTGACCCCGTCGGCCCCCGCATCGACCAGGGCCTTCGCCCCCTCGTAGGTGGCGACGTTGCCGCCGACGATGTCGACGTGGGGAACCGCGTCCTTGAGGCGGCGCACCATGTCGACGACGCCGTGGGAGTGGCCGTGGGCGGTGTCGACGATGATGACGTCCACCCCGGCATCGACCAGGGCCATCGCCCGGTCCCAGGAATCACCGAAGAAACCGACCGCCGCCCCGACCCTGAGGCGCCCTTTGTCGTCCTTGGCGGCGTTGGGGTACTTCCCGGATTTCACGAAGTCCTTGAGTGTGATGAGCCCGCGCAGCTTGCCGTCGTCGTCCACGATCGGCAGCTTTTCGATCTTGTTCGCCGCCATGAGCCCGAGCGCCTCCCGCCCCTCGATGCCGGGGTAGGCGGTCACCAGCGGCATCTTGGTCATGACGTCACCGACCAGCCGGTTCGGGTCTTCCTCGAAACGCATGTCCCGGTTGGTGACGATGCCGAGCAGGTAGCCCTCGGCGTCCACCACCGGGACGCCGGAGATCCGGAAGGTCCCGCACAGCTCGTCGGCCTCCCCGATCGTCTTGTCCGGGGTGATGGTGATGGGTTTGGCGACCATGCCCGCCTCGGAGCGTTTCACCTGATCGACCATGTGGGCCTGGTCCTCGATGCTGAGGTTGCGGTGCAGGATGCCGATGCCGCCCTCCCTAGCCATAGCGATCGCCATCCGAGACTCGGTCACGGTGTCCATGGCGGCGCTGGCCAGCGGAACGTTCAGGACGATATTGCGGCTGAACCGGGACGCGGTCACAGCGCTGGACGGGATCACGTCGGATTCTGCCGGCTGTAGCAACACGTCGTCGAAAGTCAGCCCCAGCCGTCCGAATGGTGCCGGTACCCCTGCCCCGGTCAGTTCCTCAATGCTCATACCCATCCCTTCACCGTGTGTCCTGGGCTCAGTGTAGTGGCTGGACGCCCGCCCCGAATCCAGGAAGCCAGCGATCCTCCCTTTCCGGGAAACGCTCCCGACCGCTCCCAGGCTAAACCATGCTGGGGACCTCTTCAGCCTAGTCAGAGCCAGGTGGGCGGGAGGGTCACGCCACTGGCGGAAGCTCTGTAAGAGTCCCGGTCCGGAAGCGCGCGGCGCGTATGTCTACCCCGCCGCTAGGCGCCCGCATCGAAGGCCGTAAGGTGTGCCTCAGCATGGGCGCCCCTGCGACGCCTGACGCCAGGCTCCAGAGCCCCCAGCAATTGTCAGTCGATTCGTGCTCCGTAGCCCTGCTCCGGCGCTAGAGTCGCAGCAGGAATGGGACCATTCGGCCAGAGAGGTCCCGAAGACAAAGGAGCGTAGGTGAACGCGCAAGCAGCCTCAGTCACCCTCGTAGCACCGCTCAGCGGTGTCGTGATACCCATTGAAACTGTCCCGGATCCGGTCTTCGCTCGGAAGATGGTTGGCGAAGGCGTCTCAATCGACCCGGTCAGCAACCAGCTCGTCTCCCCCTGCGATGGCGAGGTGGCCCTCGTCCACGCGACCAAACACGCGGTGACCATCCGCCACGACAACGGAGCTGAGGTGCTCATGCACATCGGCCTCGACACCGTGTCGATGGAAGGAGACGGATTCACCTCACAAGTCAGCGTCGGACAACGGGTCAAGGCTGGCGATCCGCTCATTAGCTTCGACCTAGACGAGGTCGCCACCAAAGCAAAGAGCCTGCTCACTCAGATCGTGATCTCGAACTCCGACCAGCTCGATGCGTTCGAACCGGCCTCTGGCTTCGTGACCGCTGGCACCGATACCCTCGCCACCCTGAGCATGAAAGCCGCCGAGGCCGAAGCCGAGGCTGAGGGGGGCCGCAGTGCGATCTCCAACGCGATCCTGATCCCCAATCCCACTGGTCTCCACGCCCGGCCGACCGCGACGCTGGTCAACCTCGCCAAGAAGTACGACAGCAAGATCATGCTGAAGCGCGGCGACGATCAGGCGAACGCGAAATCGGTCATCGCGATCCTGGGCATGGCCGTGCTCCGCGGTGACAAGGTCCAGCTCATCGCCCACGGGTCAGACGCGGCGGATGCGGTCGCCGCGCTGGAGGAAGCGATCCTGGACGGTCTCGGCGAAGAGGTCACCCCGCTGCCCCGGCACAGCGCCGAGGATCACAGCGACGAACCCGAAGCCGCACCGGCCGCAGCCCCAGAACCCACCCTTGAGGCCGCTGCCCCGCGCAGCGGCGATCCGAACCTGCTCATCGGTGTCTCCGCGTCCCCCGGCCTGGGCATCGGTCAGATCGTCCAGATTCGCCGCAACGAGATCACCGTCGTCGAGGACGCTCCCGACAAGCACAAAGAACTGCGTAAGCTCAACAGCGCCATCGACCGTTCGCTGGTGGACCTTCAGGCTCTCCAGAGCAAGCTGGAGGCCGATGCCGACGCCGACAAGGCCGCGATCTTCGCCGCCCACCAAGAGCTGCTAGCCGACCCTGACCTGCTTGATCTGGCCACCTCGGCCATCGACAAGGGCAAGTCCGCCGCCTTCGCCTGGCAGAAGGCCTACAACACGTTCGCCGATCAGCTCGCTGGCCTCGCCAATGAGGTGCTGGCCGGACGCGCGGCCGACGTCCGCGATGTCGGTATGCGGGTGCTGGAAGAGCTGACCGGACAGCGTTCCGAGCAGCAGGAACTCGCCGAGGGCACCATCCTGATCGCCGAGGATCTCACCCCCTCCGACACCGCCCAGCTCGATCGCAACAAGGTCGCCGGTTTCGCGACCACCAACGGTGGCGCCTCCAGTCACGTCGCGATCCTCGCCCGTTCACTCGACATCCCAGCCGTCGCTGGCATTGAGGCTCGCGCCCTGAACATCGCCGAGGGCACCCGGGTCATCCTGGATGGCACCCGCGGAACGCTGCGCATGGGCGTAACCGAAGACGAAGTCGCCGATATCCGCGCCCGCCAGGTGCGCATCGCCGAGCGCAAACAGCAGGAACAGGCCCATGCCCACGAACCTGCCCGCACCACCGACGGCCACGAAGTCGATGTGGTCGCCAATATCGGAGGCCTGTCCGATGCCCGGGACGCCGCTGGCAAGGGCGCCGAGGGCGTCGGCCTGCTGCGTTCGGAGTTCTTGTTCCTCGGCCGCAATACCGCGCCGAGTGAGGAGGAGCAGGCCCAGATCTACACCGATATCGCCCGTGAGATGCCGGGCCGTC
>JAUMYR010000119.1 GCA_030528545.1 Propionibacteriaceae bacterium | reverse complement strand
CCCTGCCCGTGCTGGAACCACCACCAGGAGTGACCGTAGAAGCGGGGAGTCCCGTTGCGGTCGCGGGCCACCCGGCGCAGTGACAGGGCGGGGACGGTCACCACGATGGCCGCCACCGGGCCGGGGTTGGCGGCGGCCGCCGCCAGCGCGCAGTGGGCGCTGTAGGAGGAGCCGAGGCACACGACCCGGCCGTCGCACCACTCGCTGGCGGCGACGGCGGCGATGGTGGCCGCGCCGTCCCCGTCCTCGTGGGTGTAGGGCGCCCAGGAACCGGCGGAGCGATACCGCCCACGCACGTCCTGGAGCACGGCGGCGTATCCCCGCTTGGCCCAGCCGGTGGCCTCCTGCCGGTGGGCGGAGGTGCCGTAGGGGGTGCGGATGAGCACGGCGGGGGCGGGCAGACGCTCGGGCAGCGTGATCTCGGTGTGCAGGCTCAGCCCGTCGCCGGTCGTGACCCGGATGGTGTTCACGGGCGCGGCACCGGATCAGCCAGGCGCGGCACCGGATGGGCCAGGTGCTGTTCCCACTGGCCAGCCGCGATGTCGAGGCAGTAGAGCCGCCTGCGGCTGGCGGGGGCCTCGTGCACCTGGCGGGCGATGAGGTGGGCGACGAGCAGCGCCGCGGGCGTGCTCAGCCGCAGCGGCGGGCGGCGTCCGGGGTCGCCGAGGCGGTCCCGCAGCAGGCCGGGGGTGGCGGAGGCGGCGATCCGCCGGGCGATGACGTCGGTGACGAGGCAGGGCTCGGCCTCTCCCGCGGGGGCGAACGGGCTGACGAGAACCCGGTCGCCCTCGGCCCAGGCGGTCAGGGCGTAGTCCTCGGTGGGGGCCGTGGGCGGGGCGTCGAGAAGAAGGCAGTGGACGGGCGGGACCTCACCATTCTGGGTGGACGCGGCGGTGAGCAGCGGCGCGACCATGTCGTGCAGCACCCCCCGGCCGTGGGGGCGCAGGTTTGGGTGGACGCTGGCGGCGGCGCCCTCGTGAAGGTACCCGGCCTCGGCGAAAGCGGGGCCGAGCACGGGATCGTTTCCGACCTCGGTGGCCTGATCCAGCGCACCGGCGGCCGCGCCGTGCAGCCGGACGAAGAGGCCGTCCGGGCGGCGTAGTGCCCACCCGCCGCCGGTGCGGAACAGGCAGACGCCGTCGGCGAGCGTGGTGTCGATCAGCGCGCTGGAGGCAGACATGGCATACTCCTTGGTGCCTTGAGGGCCGGGCGGTGAGGTGGGACGCCCCCACCTCACCGCGTCGTGGTCACTCGTCGCCGAAGAGGTCTTCAACGAGAGCGTTCGAGCAGGTCGGATGCGCCACGGAGGCGCTGCCGCGCTGAGGCGCGACGACTTCGAACGTCAGATCCTGGTTCATGGGACACCTCCTTTCCGTGATCTGCCCGAGATATTAATTGATAATAGCGGTCATTATCAATAGTTCGTCGGGTCTGGGGCGCGCGCCGGTTCCTGCCGGAGGCTCTTATCCGGATGGTGGGCCTTGACCCCTTGGGTTCGCGTGGTCGCTGCGTCCCCGCCCGTGCGATCGCTGCGGCTGGAGCGTGCCGGTCCCGGCTGCGAGAAGCCGGGCCTTCCCGAGCTGCCCCGGCAGGGGTGGAGACTGGGTCGCCTGCCCGGGGCGCTCGGCCAGGCCTGGGCCGAGGCGGGGTCCGGTGCGGATCTCCGGGTCCCTCACCCCAAATTGTGGGGCTGGTTTCCTTGGAATATCCTGGGATGGGTTTCGTGGACGAATAGTGTCGATTGCAGTGAACGATGGGGTGGGAGCCGTTGAACGACAGCAGCGATGTGCCAAAAGTGGCCGTCTTGGTGGATTGCGATAATTCCACTCCAGAGATGCTCGATTGCGCGATGAATGTCGCCCTGGCGGCGGGGAAGCCGGTGGTTCGCCGCGGCTATGGAAATCCCTCCTCCCTGTCTGGGAAGTGGCAAGAAAAACTCGTCGAGGCCGCTTTCTCGCCATGCCTCCAGTTCAGCTACGCCTCGGGGAAGAACACCGCGGATATCGCCCTTGCCCTGGACGCGATGGAGGATCTGCTGACCGGGCGCTCCGAGGTGTTCTGCCTGGTCACCAGCGACTCCGACTTCGCCTACCTGTGCCGCAAGCTCCGCGAACACGGAGCCAGGATTCACCTGATCGGAGACGAGCGTTCCCCGAAAGCGTTGCGCAACGCCGCGGACCACTTCCACCTCCATGGTGGCCCGGCGAAAACTGTCAGGACTTCACCGAAAAACGCGGCTGGGGTGCCTGACTCTGCCCCGAATCCTAAGGGGCCGACAAAGCCCGCCGTGGCCATCAAGGCTTTGCCGAAGGTGGACCCATCTTCCCATAAGACATCCGCGGCCGTGAAGAAAACCGTGGCGGCACTCAATGCAGCGGCGGACCCTAAAACCGTTCCGCCGTCCCCGCGGCCCAAGCGCTATCCCAGGACGCTCCCGGGCACGGTGAAAACGCTGGGTGCGGCCACGCCGGGCAGATGGGTTCCGCTGACCCGGGTGGGCAGCCAGCTGCGTGCCGCAGACGCCTCTTTCTCTCCGAAGGTCTATGGTCACGCCAACCTGTTACGGATGCTCCAGGGATACCCCGAACTGGAACTGCGGGGCAGCGGCTCCTGCCTCGCCGTGCGGATCAAAGAGGACGCCGAGCAGGCCGCCTGAACACTCAGCGGCCGCCCAGCGGCCGGGCGATGGGGACGCCAGGACGGTAGGCCAGGTGGGTGCCGGTGGGCAGTGGGACTGGTGACCGATGCTGCGCGAAGGGCCATGGAGGCAGCCTTGCTCATCAGCGCCGACTCCGATTTGAGTCCGGCGGTGCGTGCGGCGAAAGAGCTGCACCCGTAGCCTTTCGTCACGGCGGCCTTCCCTCTGCGAAGGTTCTCGGCCGAGTTCGAGGCGTTGATGTCTGTCAGCTTCCACGTCAGCCTGGCGAAGTTGCGGCAGGCTCTCCGGCCCGATGCGATTACCGATGGGGCCAAGGGCATTCGTTGTCCTCCCACATGGGGTCAAGCGATAGCCAGGCCGCGCGATAGCGGCGCACGGGTGGGCTGCTCCCGGCCGGGGAGCGGTCCTCGGGTCAGCGAGTGGCGCTGAGGTGCCCAAGCAGGGTTATGGCGCTCACCTATGCGGAGGCGAGAACGGTCTGGAAGAGCGTCTCTGGAGTCAGTGGCAATGGCATCTTCGAAAACCTCTATCGCAAGCATCAGGCGGTAGTTGGGGTCGCGGTCGATCACGTCACACAATGGCTATTGAGGGTGGAACTCCCAGCGAATGTGAGTTTTATCACTTATTTGACGCGGGGGGGGGGTGATCGCGATACAGTGCGCCAGAACTTCATTGGTTTTAGGCATGCTTGGGTTTCCCTAGAAGGGGCCAGGCTTTCCTTGACGCGCTCGGAGGAAGACTGTAATTATGTCAGTGATCACCCCTGCTCATGATGGCAGAGCATTCAAAGACTTCTATAGTGAGCTGAGTATTGATCGTGAGCTTCCGGTTAGTGAACTGCAAGAGAAGATTCAGCAGCTGAGGCTTGAGTGGCGTAGACGCGCCGCGATTGTTGGCAAGCGCGGTGAAGAGGGGCGGCAGATGCTCCGGTTGCTTGACTGGGCGTCCGAGACCTTCGCTGACGAGGACTCCAAGGAACGCTACGATCGCGAACTCCGGGCCAGGGGTGGTGCCGAAGACGAGGCCACCATCAACTGGGTAAACCGAGCGTGGACCTACTATTTCCGTAAGGATTTCGGTCCGGCGAGCGTGGCGGCTCGAAAGGCTCGTCAGCACAACAGTGACGATCCGACGGCTTACGTCGTCTCCGCCTGGATCGAGCTCGCCGAAGGTGAATACCGGAGGGCCGAAGAGTACGCATCCGAAGCCTATGTGCTCGATGAGCTCCACGAAGACACCTTTGACGTTCATCAGGTTCGTGGAGTTACCTTTTATTGCGTTAACAAGTATGATCGGGCAGTCGAGGCTCTTCAGCGCGCTCTGACCCGTGCGCCAGAAGAGCTGAAGCCGGAAACCTACTGGCGGCTGTCTGTCGCCTGGCATGCACTAGAAAAATACGATGAAGGCCTGAACGCGTCCCTGCTTGCCCTCGAGAAAGAGGAGCATCTCATCGTTGATGACCTGCAGGCGAAGGTTTTGCGGGTGGCGTACAATAACATCGACGGTAAGTGTTCTAAGGGCAAGGAGTACTCTCAGCAGAAGGCGGCTCTTGTTAAGGTGCGTGGTACTGTTGAAAAGAGTGATGCCTTTGACGGGGCGAAGCGTGCTCTGCTGGAGTTTGTTGACAAGATGGTCGAGCGTGCTGATCTCGGAGAGCGAACTCAAGAGAAGCCTGCTCCGCCTGATGAGGAGGAGGTGGATTTTCCTCTCGCTGCTCTGGGCGCGGCGGTTCTTTTCTTCATGGTGTTTTTGTCTGTGCCTGGTGTCATCACTTTTGTGCTGTTCGCGGCTCCCGCAGCCTGGGTGGCGTTTCGTGTCTATCTTAGGCAGCAATACCGGGAGTTGGAAGAAGAGTATGGTCGTGAATTGAAGCGCTACGAATCCGATCTCAAGAGAGTGCAAGCTCTCAATGAGGAGATTCGCGAGATCATGTCGAAGGCCTGACTCGTCGCTCTCCTCGAAGGTATGGTCTAGCAATCAGGGGTGAAGCTATGCCGTTGCACGTTGCGCAGGGTGTTGAACTTGCGCGGGGTTCGCTCGAGTTTATCGGGCGGGGTAACGTCTGGGTAGATGAGTCGCTCGTCGATGATGCGTCGGTTGCTTTTGTTCAGCATCTCGTAGCGCAGGCGTATGCGAACACTGCTCCAGGGCAACTCCAGGTCATCGCCTATGACGACATGCTCTCCGGCCTGGTGGCGCCTTTCCAGGACATCAATAACGGCGGGGAGAAACTCCTTCAGGTGATAAACGACCCGAAGGAGCTGCTCGAGGCTCTCGGCTACCTGCGCTCACACGTGCAGGGCGTGGCGAACGTCATCCAGGGCCGCGCGCACTCGCTGACAGATTTCCGGCGCGAGGTTGGCCATCCCGTCGAGAGTTACAAGCTGGTACTGTTGTCGACGGACTTCGGGCTGCTGGACGAGAGTATCCAGAACGCGGTGACCGTCCTGGCCAAGGCGGGGCCGCGCAACGGCGTGACCTTTCTCGTCCATTCCACCGGGCTCGACGTCAATCCTTTTCTGCTGGAACTGTTTCAGCGGGTGCAGGTGCAGGGCGACCAGCTGTTCGATGACTCGGGCGCCCGCTGCGGTTCCTTTGCGGTGCCGTCGGCCGCCGGGCTCATCAAGGTCGCCCAGGACGTCCGGGGGGCCCTGGTGTCAGCTGCGGCCACGGTCGTCCCATTCGCCGCGGTCGAGCCGCTCACCGGACGCTGGGCCCACACTAGCCGCGACGGCCTTTCTTTCACGGTCGGCAGGTATGGAATGTCGGCGATCACGATCACGCTCGGCGACGAGGTGAATCAGCGGCACAACGCCCTGGTCACCGGCGCCGTCGGCCAGGGAAAATCCAATCTCCTCTCGGTCATCATTCATAGCCTGTGCCACCGCTATTCGCCCACCGAGCTTCAGCTCTACCTGCTCGACTTTAAGGAGGGCGTCACCCTTCAGCGGTTCACCGACGGCCCCCAGGGCGAATACCTGCCCCACGCCCGAGTCCTCGGGCTGGAAGCCGACCGCGAGTTCGGCCTGTCGGTGCTTCGCCACCTGTTTTCGGTGTATCGGCAGCGGATGAAGGAGTTCAAGGAATCTGGGGTGCAGAACCTCCGGGAGTTCCGCACGAAATACCCCGACCGGGTCATGCCCCGCATCGTGCTGGTCGTCGACGAGTTCCAGATGATGCTCGCTGAAAGAGACAAGGTTGCAGACGAGATCGCCGATCTTCTGCAGCGAGGTGTCCGGCTATTCCGGGCCTGTGGCATCCACGTCATCCTCGCTTCCCAGACCATCGGCGGCAACACCGCACTCATGGGCTCCGCGGCCGAAGGACTCTTCGGGCAGGTCCCGGTACGAATGGCCCTGAAGAACTCGCTGGCGGAATCCAGAGCGACCCTCGGCGCCCGAAATGACGCGGCTGCGCATCTCAGATCCAGAGAGGCCATCGTCAACCTCGACTACGGCGAGGTGTCGGCGAACAAGAAAACCGCTATCGCCTTCGCGGACGAGACTGTCTTGTCCCGGCTCCGCGCCGAATGGTGGGCCGACGCCCGCACACTTGCCGCGCCATACGTCTTCATGGGGGAGCGTGCCCTGAGCCTCGCCGACGATTACCAGAAACTGCGCGCCATCACGGGCCGCACAGGTGCTGCCCCCGTCGCCCTTCTGGGTCAGCGGATTGAGGTCGATGGCTCCTGTCTCGAAGTCCCGATGAACTCCGACGTGGGCAGAAACATCGCGATCGTAGGCCCAGGAAATTCCGCTATCCCGCTGGCCACGGCCGTCCTGTCCCTATGCCAGCAGCCGCACAAGGGCAAGGTCGAAGTCGTCGTAGCGGACTTCCAGCAGGGAAACAAGCAGTGGGAGTCGATCCGTTCCCCGTGGCTGCGGATGCTGGACGAAGCCGGGGCCGCGGTGAATCTCGTCGGGCTAGGCGAACTCGATCAGGCCATCGACCGCCTTGTCGAACAGGCGACAGGGGGAGCAGAACAGCACGCCCGGGCTTCGGCCACCTATGTGCTGGGGTTGGGCATGGAGCGCATGCGCTCCATCAACCAATTCCAGGAACTGTGCCGCAGGGGACCAACGAGCGGAATCCATCTGCTGTGCTGGTGGCTCAAACTCGACTCGTTCACCGAGCACGTCGGATACGGCGGTGCGTCTCACTTCGATGTCAAGGCCGCCTATGGCCTCGACACCCAGTCCACCCGGCGGTTCCTAGACGAGCCGCTGCTCGACTGGCGCCCCCGGCCGAACCGGATGGTTCTTTGGGATTCCGCGGTCATGCCAGCACCGGTTCGCGTGATCCCATACACCGCCTTCCCCGGCGTGGCGCCGGTCAGGGAAGCATGAGAGTTTCGCCGAAAGTGAGGAGGAAACAGTGTCGCTTCTGCAAGACGTCATCCAAGAGGTCAACGCGTTGCGCTATCAGCTGCAGCAGCAGGAGGGGTTCATCACCGGATTCCTCTCCTCCAATAACCAGCAAATGGAACTGGTGCGAGAAGCGCTCCAGGGGAGCCGCAGCGGCCACGACCAGAAGATGCTCGCGGCTCTCCAGCAAGCCGAAGACTCGCTGAAGAAATCACTGCGAGAAATCCAAGAAGCGCAAACTGCTCTTCTGCGCATCGAGATGCGCTGAACGCCAAAGGGAGAAGATCATGCCGTCGATCCAGGATGTGGCGAACGCCGCCTACCGAATCGGTGATAACGCCCGAGAATTGGCACAGCGGTCAATGCTGTGCGCCGACGCGATCGGCAAGCACGCAGATCGCCTGAACGTGATCGTCAAAGGCTCCGCCAGCGGGGAAGAGGCGGTCCGGCGGGTCGGGCAGGCACAAGCTGCGGTGCGCCAGTCGGCAGGGATGATGACAACCCTCGACACGGCGATCAAGGCACTCATCGCCGAACTCGCCAGATAGGGGCCGTCCGGTGCCCTGGGTGGTCGACCCCGAGCTGGCGAGTCGGCGCAGAAGAGTGCTGGAGTTGCTGGCGCTTGCCCGCAACGTGACCTCAACGATGGAAGACGCCTGCTCCGACCTCTACCAGAACACTCAAGACCTCGTGGCCGGGGTCCAGCTCGGCGACAAAGCCACCTCCAGCGTGAAACTCAGCATCGGTGCGATCCACGGCGCGACCGCCGCCTGCGACAGCGCGAGAGAGGCCGCCCGTCAGATTCAGATCACCCGCTGGGAACCCGAATGAGCAAGCCAGAGCGTTGCCTAGAAGGGGGTAGGCCACGATGAGCCACAGCCTCGAGGACGTGCAGGTCGGTATCGGCCAGCTGGAACAGAGAGTGGACGGCGCCAACGGGATCGTGCACCACCTGGAAAGGGCCGCGAGCTACCTCAGCGAGGCCCGCGACCTGCTCAGACAGTCCGATGACAAGGCAGCGGCCGCCGCGCTGGATCAGGTCTCATCGTGTCTGGACCACCTGCGCAACGCGCACTATGGGTGGCTAAACGACTTCGTCGCCACGATCCGCGAACTGAGTTCCCGGATCGCCCGAAACTGACCCGCTGGCTCCCCGCCGCGGGGCAATCAGCCGATGTCCAGTGGCCGGGCGATGGGGACGCCGGGACGGTAGGCCAGGTGGGTGTGGCTTGGTGCGTCCAGCACGATGAGGTCGGCGCGGCAGCCGACGCTAATCCGCCCGGCATCGCTGCGGCGCAGCGCCCGCGCCCCGCCCAGTGTGGCGGCGACGACGGCCTCGGCGGGTGTCATCTTCATCTCCCGGACGGCTAGCGCGATCATGAACGGCATCGACGACGAATAGCAGGTCCCCGGGTTGCAGTCGGTCGCGATGGCCAGGCTCACCCCGGCGG
>JAUMYR010000118.1 GCA_030528545.1 Propionibacteriaceae bacterium | reverse complement strand
GAGGTTGCCAGCGCCCCGGGCTCGGGCGAGTCCGATGCGGACGAGGAGGCCGTCGGTGGTGCTAATCCCGCGCTGGCGGTCCCGGGCTAAGGTCGTGTTTTGCGGCAGGTGCTTAGCCGGACAAGGAGGCGGGGGCGGATAGGTTTGCTCAGGTGGTCGTCGTCGCCGTTGCTGAGGAGGACCTCAAGGCAGCGGAGACCCAGCGCTTTGAAATCCTGGCGCACGGTCGTGAGCGGGGGTGAAAACTGGCGGGCGAACTCATGGTCGTCGAAGCCCACGACGCTGACGTCCTCAGGAACTCTCACGCCAGCCTCGCTGAATGCTCGCATCATGCCTAGGGCCATGAGATCAGAGGCCGCGAAGACAGCATCGGGCAAGCCTTCCTTAATCATCCGAACGCCCGCGTGATAACCGCTCTGGCCAGTCCATTTGCCGAAAATCGGCTCCGGAACTGGGAGCCCGCTGCTCAGCAATTCCTCCCTCCAGCCTTCTAGCCGGACGCTTCCGTCTAGCCACTTCTGGTTACCCGCTAGGTGAACGATGTGCCGGTGGCCGAGCCGCACCAGGTGGCGGGTGGCGAGCCGGGCCCCGAGCTTCTGGTCTTCGGTGACGACTCGGATGCCGGGGGTGGGTCGGGGGTCCGGGGTTAGCATGACCACAGGCAGGCCGCTTGCCCAGCTGAAGGACGCTGCGACCTCGCGTGTCGTCTTCGCTTCGGCCCGCAGGGGTGCGATGACGACGATGCCGTCGACGAAGGCGTCGGCGAACCGGTGCAAGGTGGCCTCAAGGGATTTGAAGGCGTCACGCTCCTGGACAGTGAGAAGCACCGAGTAGCCAGCGTTGCGTGCGGCTTCCTCAACCCCGTAGAGGGCACCCATGGGACCATAGCGCCACGACCCGTCGCTGACGACACCGATCGCTCCCGGACGCGATGTCACCAAGGCGCGGGCTGCCGCATTGCGTCTGTATCCGACGGCCTCAATTGCTGCGAGGACCCGCTGCCGGGTCTCTTCGCTGACCCGGGGGTCGTCATTCACGACTCGCGAGACCGTCTGGTAAGAGCAGCCAGCGATCTTGGCCACGTCGCGAAGGCCCGGCCGTTTGGGGGGCTTGGATACCGGCATCGCCCCAGCTTAGTGGCGCGACGTTCCCAGAAGGGGAATACGACTCTTGACAGAACCCTATGCGAACGTTCACACTCATGATATGCGAACGTTCACACGGGCGCTTCTCGATCAAGATTCAAGGAGGAACATGAACAGGAAGTTTGCTGCCCGGCTGGCGGCAGTCGCCCTAACGTTGAGCCTGTCATTGACGGCCTGCACGAGTGACAGCGCAACGACCAGTAACAACGATGCGGCTGTGTCGAGCAAGGCGGACGCGGCACTGAAGGAGATCCAGGGCAAGGTCCTCAGCAAGGGGCCCCACGGGGAGGAGCCGTCAACCCGAGATGCGGTGATGCTGTCCGATGCCGAGGTCGCTCAGGTCAAGGCCAAGGGGGCTACGGCGGCCATCGTGATGCACTATGCGGGTAATGACTGGGCGACTGCCCAGGTGAATGGGTTGAAAGCAGAGTTCGCGCGGCTGGGCATCGACGTGGTTGCCGTGACCGACGCCAACTTCAACCCGGGTCAGCAGGTGTCGAACATCGAGACCGTGCTGGCGAAAGATCCCGACATCATCGTCTCCATCCCGACCGACCCGGTGGCCACGGCTTCGGCCTATAAGCGGGCGGCGGAGGCCGGGGTGAAGCTCGTCTTCATGGACAACGTCCCCAACGGGCTCGTGGCGGGCAAGGACTACGAGTCGGTGGTCTCCGCCGACAACTACGGCAACGGTGTGGTGTCTGCCCATCTGCTCGCCAAGGCTCTCGGCGGCGCGGGGAAGATCGGTGTCATCTATCACGAGGCCGACTTCTTCGTCACTAAACAGCGCTATCAAGGCTTTGCCGAGACCATCGCCAAGGACTATCCCGGCATGGAGGTGGTCAAGGCCCAGGGAATCGCGGGTCCCGATTTCGCAGGCGACGCCCAGAAGGTGACCGACGCCATGCTCAGCCAGAATCCCGACCTCGCGGGTGTGTGGGCTGTCTGGGACGTGCCTGCCGAGGGCGTCATGGCGGCGGCCCGGTCGGCCGGGCGAACCAGCCTGAAGATCGCTACCGAGGATCTGGGGACCAATGTCGCGATCGCGCTGGCTCAGAATCAGCTCGTCGTGGGTTTGGGCGCTCAGCAGCCGTATCAGCAGGGGGTCACCGAGGCCAACATCGCGGGCGGTGCGCTGCTGGGCAAGAAAGCCCCAGCTTACGTGGCGCTGAATGCCCTCCCGGTGGATCACTCCAATGTGCTGGACGCGTGGAAGCAGGTGTACAACGTCGAAGCTCCCGCGGACCTTCAGAAGGCCTACGTGAAATGAGCCACGCAACTGGGGTGGGCGTCCCCGGATATGGAGACGCCGCGGCTGCCACGCGGGCCCCAGCCGTCCGCATGGTCGGCATCCACAAGGCATTCGACGGAGTGACGGTGCTTGATGATGTCGACTTCGAGGTGCTCCCTGGCGAAGTGCACGCGCTCGCTGGGGGCAATGGCGCCGGGAAGTCCACGCTCATGAAGATTCTCCAGGGGGTCTATAGCCTCGACGCGGGAACCATCGATGTCGCCGGACGCTCTGTCTCTTTCGCGTCCATTCATGACGCCAAGAGGGCCGGAATCGGCATGGTCTTCCAGGAGTTCAGCCTGGTGTCCACGCTGACGGTGGCGCAGAACATCTTCCTGAACGCCGAACCCCGCAAGGCTGGCCTGATCGATGACCGGGCGATGGTCGAACGTGCCCGGGAGATTTTCGAGCGGATGCAGATCCCTGTCGATCCGGAGCGCTCGCTCGGGACGCTCAGCACCGCGTACTGGCAACTGACCGAGATGGCCAAGGCGCTATCGGAGGACGCCCGGGTTCTCATCATGGACGAGCCGACAGCGTCCCTGGCGAGGCACGAGGCGCAAGCCCTGTTCGACCTGATCGGTCGGCTCAAGGGCCAGGGAATCGCCGTCATCTACATCTCCCACCGTATGGAAGAGGTGTACTCGATAGCCGATCGGATCACGATCCTCCGCAACGGAAAGAGGCTTTTGACTAGGAGGTTGGCCGATATCACACCAGCCCAGATCGTCGAAGGCATCGTCGGTAAGGAAGTGGAGCTCGCGGCCGTCGCCGGACAGCCCAACACCGATGGACCCGTGGTACTGCGAGCGGCCGGTCTCGCCAGCGCCAGCGGTATCCACGATGTAGATCTCGTGCTTCGAGCCGGTCAGGTGGTCGGGCTCGCCGGGTTGATGGGGTCAGGCCGAAGCGAACTCGCCCGGGCCCTCTACGGCGTGGACCGGATCACCGCGGGCACGCTTTCGGTCGATGGACGCGCTGTGTCGCTCGCATCGCCCGCGGATGCCCTCCGCCATGGGATCTGCCTCATTCCGGAAGACCGGCGATTGCAGGGCCTCATCCTCGACCATTCCGTGGCCGGGAACCTGGTGTTGCCGCATCTCGGCGACCTCCGCTCGGGGCCATTCGTGGACGATAGGGCGGCCTCCGAATTGGCCAGTACCCTCATCGACGACTTCGCCATCAAGGTCGCCGACCCCGACGCCCCCGCGCGGCTCCTGTCCGGTGGAAACCAGCAGAAGATCGTCATCGCCAAATGGATCAGCCGCACGCCCCGCGTCCTGATCATGGACGAGCCCACTGCGGGGGTCGATATCGGGACCAAGGCCGAGATCATCGCCACCGTTAGGTCATATGCCGACCAGGGCATGGCCGTTCTCGTGATCTCGTCGGAGTATCCCGAACTGCTCGCCATGAGTGACCGGCTGCTGCTCGTGCGCGATTCCACCATAGTCCGCGAACTGGACCGCTCGTCGATCACGGACGAGCAGGCCCTCGAACTCGAAGTCCAAGGAGTGTCATCATGAGCACGACCGACAATGCCCCGGGGAAATCCCCCGCCACCGTGCGCCGGAGGATTACTTTCGACTGGCGGCGCGACATCATCTACGTCGGGTTCGTGGCCGTGGTCATCGTATTCTCGATCCTTCTGCGCGACCAGGGCTTCATCTCAACGACGAGCCTGATGAACATTTTGCGGCAGACCGCGATCGTCACCGTCATCGCCGTGGGAATGACCTATGTCATCGCGGCGGCCGAGATTGATCTCTCCGTGGGGTCCGTCGCTGGTCTGGCCTCGGTGCTGACCGCGATGGCTTTGTCTCATTTCGGGCTTGTGCCGGGCATCCTCGCTGGTTTGCTCGTGGGCGTGACGATCGGCGCGGTCAACGGTGCCCTGGTCGCTTTCGTGAAGATCCCCTCCTTCCTGGTGACGCTCGCCATGATGGGCATCGCTTTCGGCATCGCTCAGTGGATTACGGCGTCCGCTCCCCAGCCCATCCTGAACATGACCTACAACGATGCGTTCGGTGGCAGTTCCATCGGGCCCGTCCCGGTACTCATCGTCTGGATGCTGGTGGCGGTCGTCATTGGGTCGGTCGTCTTGAAGAAGATGCGCTTCGGCCGTCAGGTGCTCGCCACGGGGGCCAACAAGGTAGCGGCGGAGTATTCGGGCATCAATACGCGCTGGATTCGTTTCCGCGTCATGCTGATCTGCTCGGTCGGGGCCGCCCTGGCGGGCATGCTCTACGCCGGCCGCCTACAGTCTGGGCGTTTCCAGTGGGGCCAAGGCGACGAGATGAATGCCATCGCGGCCGTCATCCTGGGCGGAACGGCGTTGTCGGGCGGACGCGGTTCGGTCATCGGCACGTTCTTCGGTGCCCTGCTGATGGCCACGATCAACTACGGCCTGATCCTGGCTGGGCTCGATACCAGCCAGCAGCAGATCATTCGCGGACTCATCATCGTGCTGGCCGTCGCGCTGGCACGCCAGAAGTAACCACAACCAATGAAGGGAAGTGACATGAGTAAGACCCATGGGCGCGACATCACGGTGGATGGGGGACGGTTCCTCATCAACGGTGAGCAGCGCAACCTGTACGGCGGCGCCGTCCACTATTGGCGGCTCGACCGGAACAAATGGGACTCGATCCTAGAGTCCGTCAAGTCGATGGGGTTCAACATGATCTCCATCTACATCCCGTGGGAGATCCACGAGGTGTCGAAGGGCGAATTCGACTTCTCGGGGAACAAGGACATCGATGCGTTCCTGACGCTGTGCGAGAGCAAAGGCTTCGCGATCGTCGTCCGCCCCGGCCCCCAGATCAACTCCGAACTGACCTGGTTCGGCTACCCCAAGCGAATCCTGGAGAATGAACGGCTGCAGGCCCGCAACGCCAAGGGCGCTCGGACCGTGCTCACCCAGGTGCCCAAACCCATCCCGGCGCTCAACTACGCCGAGGACGAGTTCTTCGAGGAAACAGCGCTCTGGTACGACGCCATCTGCGAGATCCTGGCACGCCACGCGCACCCGAAGGGTGGCATCGTGGCAGCGCAGGTCGACAACGAGATGGCCTACTTCTTCTGCATCAACGCCTACGCCGCCGACTTCAGCGACGCGTCGCTGCGCAACTACCGAGCGTTCCTGTCCAGCAAGTACGGCTCGCTGGAAGCGATCAACGAGGCTCATGGCACCGCCGCGGCGACGATGGCCGAGGTGGACGCTCCCCGCCGTTTCGAGGCCACCAAAGCGTCCGAGATTCCCCGCTACGCGGACTGGATCGAGTACCGGGAGAATTACCTGATCGATTCCATGGCGCGCCTTGCAGACATGATGAGGGACCGTGGCCTCGACACCATCGCCCTGTTCCACAACTACCCGCACCCCCTCGGCCCCGGTGGCGCGGCGTCGGGGTTCACCACGCCGTTCAACATCGCCAAGCTGGAGGAGAAGCTCGATTTCGTCGGGTTCGACATCTATTCCCGCAAGGAGCTCTATTCCCACGTCAAGACCGTGGGCAGCTATGTGGTGGGCACCAGCCGCTACCCCTACATCCCGGAGTTCATCGCCGGGGTGTGGCCGTGGTATTTGCATCCGGGAAGCCTCTACGACGAGGAGTTCGTCACGAAGGCTGCCCTGGCCCAGGGCATCAAAGGCTTCAGCCGCTACATGCTCGTGGAACGGGACCGGTGGCTCGATTCGCCGATCCGTCGCGATGGCCGAGTCCGTGAGGACCACGCCGAGATGTTTGGCGCGGCCAATAGGATGCAGCTCGATGGGCGATTCGGCGACCTGCGCCGGGACGCATCCGTGCTGCTGCTGGCAAACCGCGAGTACGACCGCCTGGAGGCCGCCAGCGTCCTGGTGTCCTTCCCCGGTGACTTCCTTGAGACCCCATCGGGCTTCTCCGAATACGCCGGCCCGCTCACCATCAGCGAGCATCCGCTCGGCTTCGACAAGGCTCCCCAACTGGAGAAGTCGGAATGGTTCGGGGCCTTCTACGCGGCGCTGAACAGCGGTGGCCATGACTTCTTGCTCTCGGACACCTCGCTCGATCCCAAGCGATGGGGCGAACACAAGGTGGTCGTCTTGACCACCCTCGACTATCTGGATGCCACCCTGCAACAGTCTCTCGTCGACTATGCCGCCGCTGGTGGCGTGGTCGTGATGGGCCCGCGGGCTCCCCGGTTCGACAGCCTGATGCGGCCCTGCACCATCCTGGCCGACGCCATCGCCGCGGGTGCCCGCGGTATCGTCCTCGTCGCGACGAAGGACGAAGCCGCCCAGGCTGTCCAGCGCGCCTGTGCCGACGCCGCGGTCCCTGAGGTGCTGAAGAACGACCCGGATCTCGACGTGATCGTGCATGTCGACAACACGGATCCGGCCCGGCGGGTGGTGTTCGTCGTCAACCCGACTGGTCGGACGGTTCACGCGAGTGTCTCCCTCGGGCACGGCCTCTCCTCGGTCCGGGAGCTCTGGGCCGGAACCGAAGGCCATACCGACAACGAGACGATCATGGCCTCCCTGGCGCCCTATTCCATTCACATCTACGACTGCCGGCTTTCCTGAAAGGAGACAACTATGCTTCACGGTGATGTTCTCATGGCCGATATCGATGTCGACCAGTGGCGGAACGCCCAGGACCTGGTCCTGCGATCCGCGAAGGAGGCCAAGCGCCTCATCGTCATGCTTGAGAAGGGCGAGGTCGTCAAGTGCGTGCACACGACGGGGCAGCCCGTCATCGGTGCCCCCCAGCGAGTCGATGACCTGTCAGAGGCCGCCCGCTCGCTCTACGAGGCGAACGCGGCAGGAACCGATTTCGTGCTCATCCTTGAGCGCGACGCGGCTGATGAATACTTCTCGGCCTTCCAGAACGCCTGGACCGCCGACGAGGACCTAGACGTGTTCGTCCACCGGACCTACGCGCTCCTGGACGACTACGCTGACTCGATCGTCACCTATCCCCAGCCCGCGCGCGAGACGCTTGGCCTCCAATGGCGCCTCGGAGCCACCTACGAGCAGGTCGAGGCGGCCGTCAAAGCCATGGTCGAACCCAATTCGACCGTCGTGCTCGCCGTTCACCACGATCAGAGCTTGTGGACCAGCCTGATCCTCAGGTTCGACGCCGATCTCAAGATCGTTTCGATCGGAACCGCCGACCCGAGCCTCATCGACATCCACGGCACCCGGGCCGAGGTCGTTGAACGCCTCGTGACCTTCGCGGAGGGCCGCGAAGGCAAGGTTGGCCTGGTGGTCGATGCGACGCTGGATGCCGCCCGGGAGTTTCTAGCCGCTTCCGATAAACGGTCGGCACGGGCCAATCTGGGGGAGGCCTTCTCCATCAGCCAACGCTGACCCCTCGGCGTCCCCCCCGGGGGGTGTCCCCCCCCCCCGGCGGCCGCCACCCCCGCCCGGCCCGTGGCGCGGGCCGCAAGCAGGCGCGCGCCGGCAACGCAGACAAGGAAAAGGCCGTGCCCGGACGGACACGGCCTTGAGGTGGCGTGCGTTCTGGCGGGGCCGTTCAGTACGACACGCTGAGCGCCGGCACGTTCACGCGCACCACCGGCTTGCCCAGCGAGGCGCTGGCGGCCTGGGCGAAACGCTGGCCCCACGCGGCATCGCCCAGCAGGCGCGGGCCGGCGGCCTGGGCCACCACCACCACCTTGTCGGCCAGCAGCAGCTTGCCCGTGGGGCGCAGCGGCTCGCCGCCCAGGCGGTTGTATTCGTCGTCCAGCCACTGGCGCGCCTCGGCGTTGCTCAGGGCGGGCAGGTGGTCGAGGTTGAAGGTGAATTCCTGGCCGTTGTCGGCCACGACGCGCACTTCGCTCTGCATGGTTTGTCTCCTGGTTGATTTTCTTGAACCGCCTACTTTACCGCCCGGCGGGCCTGCACGGCCTCCGACAGCGTTTGCAGGACGGTTTGCGAGTCGTCCCAGCCCAGGCAGGCGTCGGTGATGCTCTGGCCGTATGCCAGCCGCGCCACGTCGTCCTTGCCGGGGGTGAATTTCTGCGCGCCTGCGTGGATGTGGCTTTCGACCATGACACCGGCCACGTGGCACGAGCCGCCACGGATTTGCGCGGCGATGTCGCGCGCCACGTCCAGCTGGCGTTCGTGCTGCTTGCTGCTGTTGGCGTGGCTGCAATCGACCATGAGCCGTGGCGGCAGTTGCGCCGCCTGCAGCGCGTCGCACGCGGCGGCCACGCTGGCGGCGTCGTAGTTGGGCTGCTTGCCGCCGCGCAGGATCACGTGGCAGTCGGGGTTGCCCTCGGTGCGGACGATGGCGACCTGGCCGTTCTTGTGCACGGACAGGAAGTGGTGGCCGCGTGCGGCCGCCTGGATGGCGTCGGTGGCGATCCTGATGTTGCCGTCGGTGCCGTTCTTGAAGCCGATGGGCGCCGACAGGCCGCTGGCCAGCTCGCGGTGGACCTGGCTTTCGGTGGTGCGCGCGCCAATGG
>JAUMYR010000117.1 GCA_030528545.1 Propionibacteriaceae bacterium | reverse complement strand
TCATGCCCCGCAGATCGTGGATCGACCGGTCCGCCGTCGCCGCGATGAACTGAAGATCATCCGGGTCCGCCTCACCCCTGAGCCGAGCCTGTTCCGCCCTCATGACGATGAGCGAGAGCGAATGCGCCACGGTGTCGTGCAGGTCTCTAGCGATGCCCCGGCGCTGGTCGGCCAGGCGCGTTGTCATCAGTTGCTTGGAACGTGCCGTGTAAGCGTGGATCAGCGAACCCACCACATAGGAAGCCGCCACCAGGGCCGACCACGCTGTCAAGTAGGCAAACAGCGACTCACCGGGCTTGAGAGTGAGAGTTGTCCACAAGATCAGCAGAATCAGCACCCAAGTGCTGATTAGCAATCGCAGCGATCTGTACCCCGCCGCGCCAAGCAGTGAGATGACCAGCAACGATGAGAACGCTCCGACGCCAGTCCCGCCATCAGAGGTCAATGGTACTAGAGTCAGCAGCGAGCTTGACGCTACAGCACCCATCACCGGGTAGTACAACGTCGCCATCACCGCACCGCAGGCGAGCAACTCAAGCAGAGTTCCTGCGGTGTAGCGCTGGTCCTCAATCGCTGTGGAAACGACAAGAACCAATACCAACAGGCTAAGAGCCAGGAAGGGCGAGGTCACTCGCCCGGGTGGCATGGCAGACCATCGCATCTCTCTCCTTCCTCAGAAGTGTGTGCCGATCATCGGCACATAACTAAGATTTTCTAGGCCATACACACTGAGACCTGCACCTTCGTCTACAGTTTCCCTAGACGTTTGTCTAGATTCCTCATTCCGCTTCTCCGGGACGGTGGCGAGATCCATATCGTGAGACACGATAGGAGGTATCGCCATGCTACGCACATTCATTCTGGCCCTTTTCGCTGTCGCTTCGACGGTTATCCCCTCGTCCCTCGCCGGGACGTCCCAGGCCCCGACCCAGCCCACCGCACCGGAGTCCTTCTTCTGCCGCCACTGGCCTGCGTTCCCGTTCTGCGGTGGACACTACCGTCGCTGAGCCTAGCTGCCGTCCAAGGCATGACTCAGCCGGTGTCGCTAGGCTGATGTCATCCTGACGAAGGGACGGCATGAAGGACATCGTTGTATTCTCCGGTTCGGCTCATCCCAGCCTCGCTGACGAGGTCTGTCAGCGGCTAGGTGTCCGCCGCTCCGGAGTGGATATCAAACGGTTCAGCAACGACTGCCTACAGACTCAGCTGTTGGCAAACTGTCGCCAGCGGGATGTCTACATCATCCAGCCTTTGGTGCCTCCAACGCAGGAGCACCTCATGGAACTGCTGCTCATGATCGATGCCGCTCGTGGGGCATCGGCAGCGCAGATCACAGCAGTCATCCCGCACTACGCCTACGCGCGATCCGACAAGAAGGACGCATCGAGGATCTCGCTAGGCGGGCGGCTGGTAGCCGATCTGCTGGCCACCGCTGGGGTTCACCGGGTGCTCACGATGGCGCTCCACGCGCCACAGGTACACGGGTTCTTCTCGGTGCCGGTCGATCACTTGACCGCGATCGGGGTCCTCGCCGATCACTACCGCGGCCAGGACAACTCGAACACCGTCGTTATCTCGCCCGATCTGGGCAACGCGAAAGAGGCGACGGTGTTCGCTCGCTTGCTGAACCTACCGGTGGCCGCGGGGTCGAAGAAACGTCTGGCCGACGACAAGGTGGTCATCGACTCCATCGTCGGCGATGTCTATGGCAAACGAGCCATCGTCCTCGACGACGAGATCGCCACGGGCGGCTCGGTCATTGAGCTCATGGACCGCCTGCGCGACTTCGGCTGCACGGGCGCGTCCGTCGCCTGCACCCATGGGCTGTTCGCTGGCAAGGCAGTCGAGCGGCTGCGGCAGCACCACATGATTACCGAGGTGGTCACCACCAACACGGTCCCGGCCCCGGCCGGATGGCCCGAGCTGGAGGTGCGCTCCGTCGCCCGGCTCTTCGCCGACGCGATCAACTGTATCCACCACGGCAAGTCGATCTCGAAGCTGTTCAACGGCGTCGACCCGGCTTACGCTCCCCCTCTCCAGGAACCGGGCCTCTTCTAGAGCTCATATTTGGTCACCCCTGTCCGCCGCGGATGGGGCTTGAGCTGCGCCCAAGCGGACCCTCACGATTGGCTCCGCACCCCATGGCCGGGCTGTGACTGGGGCAAAACTCCCTGAGTAAGGACTGGCGCTACTTGAGCGCGCGAGAGTCCGGGGAATGCTCCCGTTTCGCCGTGAGCGCAACCGCGTATGGAGGCAGTACTCTTTGTGGGGAGGTGTCATGCGTGGTTGGCTAGTCTGGGGTATTGGCGTATTCGCCTATGCCGTGGCCGTGCTGCAGCGCACCTCCCTCGGCGTCGTAGGACTCGACGCGGCTGCCCGGTTCGGAGTCTCACCCGGGGTCCTGTCCACCTTCGTCGTGGTGCAGTTGCTGGTCTATGCCGGAATGCAAATCCCCGCTGGGGTCCTGATCGACCGCTTCGGCTCGCGCCTCACGCTCGCCGGTGGCATGGTGCTCATGGCCTCCGGCCAGGTTCTCATGGCGCTCACCGAGCAAATCGAGGTCGGGATCGGGGCGCGCGTCATCGTCGGAGCTGGTGACGCATTCATCTTCGCCAGCGTGTTGCGGCTGCTCCCGTCATGGTTCAAACCGAGCCTGGTGCCCGTATTGTCCCAGTTCACCGGGCTCCTCGGAGCGAGCGGCCAGATCGTCTCGGCGACCGGTTTCATGGCCCTGATGTTCTGGGCCGGTTGGACGCCCGCGTTCCTGGCTGCCTCCGGGCTGGCTTTCGGGGCGGCCGCCCTGGCCTTCGCCCTCGTGCGAGACCACCCGCCGGGTGAAGCCGCGGAATCGGCTCCTCGCCCGCTGCGCGAGTTACCGGGCCAGCTCAGGCAGATCTGGACCAATCCGGGCACCCGCCTGGGCCTGTGGACCCACCTGGCAACGGGATTCGCCTGGATGGTGTTCGCGATGATGTGGGGTATCCCCTACCTTGTCCAGGGCGAGGGAGTCAGCACTCAGGCCGCGTCCGGCTACTACACCCTATTGATCGCTACCTCGGCGGTCTTCGGTCCCATCGTCGGCGTCCTCACCTCCAGACATCCGCTGCGCCGCAGCAACCTGGTGCTGTTCGTCATCGCCGCCAATGCGCTGCCCTGGATCGCCGTGATGCTGTGGCCCGGCCCGGCACCAGCCTGGCTGCTCATCGTGCTGATGATCGGCCTAGCGGCGGGCGGCCCCGGCTCCAGCATCGGCATGGATTTCGCCCGCACCTCCGTGCCCCGGCACCAGCTCGGCACCGCGACCGGCATCGTGCTGATCGGCGCCTTCGTCGGCAGCGTCGTCTGCATCGCGGGGATCGGGCTTTTCCTCGACCTGATCTCCCCCGACAGCGCCTACGACCTGGCACAGTTCCGGCTCGCATTCGCCCTACAGATCCCGGTCTGGATCATCGGTACCGTCGGTATCTTCACCTCACGCAGGCGCCTGAGGCGCGAGATGGCCCAGGCGGGCATCGTGGTGCCGCCGTGGAAGGATGCCCTGCAGCGGGAGTGGCTGCGTCGCCGCTACCGGGGACGCTGATGCTTCCAGTGGCAGGGTTACGGTTGGGTTATGGGTGCGCGATTGTTCTCGGCGGTGTTGCCTCCCCAGCGAGTCATCGAGGAGATCGATGAGTTCCTCGCCCCGCGCCGCGGCAGCGACCCCCGGCTGAGCTGGACCCGCCCCATTGGATGGCATCTGACTACGTCTTTCATGGCGTCTGTCGACCTGGCCGATATCGATGAACTGAATACTCATCTCGCTGAGGCCGCAGCGCGGACGCGCGCCTTCCGCGTCCGGGTAGCCGGAACCCGGTGCTTCCCCGAGGTGTGGCGGGCCAGGGTGCTCGCCCTCGGCGTGGCCGAGGGAGGCAGCGAGTTGGGAGCGCTGGCCCGCAGGTGCCGCAACGCCGCGAACCGCTCCGGAGTCATCGCCGACGGGAGCAGCTTCGTCGGCCACCTCACCCTCGCCCGGGCCCGGCGTCCCATCGAGGCGACGAAGTGGCTGCGGGTTCTCGACTCCTTCCCCGGGTCCGAATGGCTCGCCGGCGAGGTCGCGCTGGTCGAGTCGCGCCTGTCCGATCTCGGGCACCGCTACGAGGTTCTGTCGCGGCACCGTTTCACGGCCGGGTGAACCGACCAGTGAGATCGACCGGGTCAGGCACCAGGTCGCAGTCTGGATGGCCAGCCGCTGACCGGCCGAATCGCCCGCGGGTCCGCTGCTACACCTCCCCGCGCAACGCCCGGCCCAGGAAGAAGGAGAGGTCGCCGGTCTCGCCGTCGCGTCCGCCCTTGCCGATGAACATCGGGGGTGGGGACGCCTTGAGCTTGGCCCCGCGAAACCGCTCCATGAATCCCCCGGGCACCGTGAGAACGTAGTAACCCCCGTCCTCACCGACCGCGATCGAGCGGTTCACCCGCAGGTACCACCCCCTCTTGTCGGTCTTGACCGGGGTGCCGTCCAGCAGCGTCGCGCGCAGCGGGACGCTGGGCAGGCCCGCCGCCCGGGCGTCGGCGACGAAGGCGTCGATGAGTTTCTGGGCGGCCTGGGACTCGGCCCGGGCCGCCGACTCGGCCAGTTCCAGCCGCCTCCGGGCGTCCTCGGCCCGGGATGGCGTCTCACTCATAGCTCACCTCTCGTCCTCGGGCAGGGTCCCAGCGGAGCTGGGCCTGCACCGGCACCCTAGCGGTCAGCGCTTGTGCCTGGGAATCCACTCGGTCTGAGCCGGGCCGGTGTAGACCTGCCGGGGGCGGTAGATCCGCTGGTGGGGGTTGTCGTAAACCTCTTTCCAGTTCGCGATCCAGCCGGGGAATCGGCCCAGGGCGAAGAGCACGGTAAACATGTCCAGGGGAATGCCCAGGGCGCGCAAGATGATGCCCGAGTAGAAGTCCACGTTGGGATAAAGCCTGCGGGAGGCGAAGTAGTCGTCGGCCAGCGCGGCCTCCTCGACCTCCATCGCTAGGTCGAGCAGCGGGTCGTCGATGTGCATGCTCTCCAGCAGGTCGTCGGCCGCCCGCTTGAGGATCTTCGCCCGGGGGTCGAAGTTGCGGTAGACCCGATGCCCGAAGCCCATGAGGCGCAGGCCCGAGGACTTGTCCTTGGTCCTGGCGATGTAACGCTGAGGGGTGATCCCGGTGTCTCGGATGTACTCCAGCATCTCGATCACGGCCTGGTTCGCGCCGCCGTGACGGGGCCCCCACAGCGCGTTGATGCCCGCCGAGCAGCTAGCGAACAGGTTGGCGCCCGAGGACGCGACGGTCCGCACCGTCGTGGTCGAACAGTTCTGTTCGTGATCGGCGTGCAGGACGAGGAACATGTTGAGCGCGTGGGCGGCCTCGGGCGTCGGCTCGTATTCGCGGTAGGGCACCGTGAACATCATGTGGAGGAAGTTCTCGGCGTATTTCAGGTCGTAGCGCGGGTGGACGAACTGTTCCCCGATGTGGGCCTTGTAGGACGCGGCAGCGACCGTCCGGGCCTTCGACATCAGAGCGGCGGCGGCCCGCTCGAAGGAGGCGAAATCGGTGATGTGCACATCGGGCAGCTCGTGCGTGCCCAGCACGTTGACCATCGCGGATAGGATGGCCATCGGGTGGGCGTTCACCGGGAAACCCTCGAAGTGCTTGCGCATATCGCGATGAATCGCAGCGTTGACCGTCAGCAGGTCGGCGAACCTCTCCCGTTCGACCGGGTTCGGCAGTTCGCCGAAAATTAGCAGCTGGGCGGTCTCGACGAAAGAACTGCGCTCGGCGAGGTCTTCGATGGGGACGCCCCGGTAGCGCAGCGTCCCCTTCTCGCCGTCGATGAAGGTGATGGCCGACGAGCACGAACCCGTATTGCCGTAGCCGTCGTCCAGCGTGATGTAGCCGGTCTGGTTGCGCAGCTTGCTGATATCGATGGCTTTCTCGCCCTCGGTGCCCACGACAATCGGCAGTTCGTAGGTCTGGCCATCCAGGGTGATCGTGCAGGTTGTGGTCACGGTCGGCCCTCCTTTCACTCGCTGTCGCCTAAGCGTAGGCAGATCGGCGGGCCGAGTCGATAGGCATGTCCATTTCGCGGGCGAACCCACAGCGACCTCTCTGGGGCCGCTAGGGAACGGGCCAGCATGGCTGGTGCTGCCCTCACCTAGCTCCGGAGGTGGGGGCAATCCGGGCCTCGTCCCACCAATTCCGCTGCGCAACCGCACAACCAGCGCCTAGCATCGTTGTAGGTTTCCACAGTGCCCAACTTACGATCCCGTAAGTTACGCTTGCGTAACCTATAGCCAAGGAGTTCCATGAACCTTTTCGCTCCCCGGCACGAGGCCGCCGATATCGTCCAGTTGCTCACCCCCGAGGGTGAACGCGCCACACACGACCGTTTCTCATGGGAGGGCACCGACGCCGACATCGTCGGGTTCCTGCGCGATATGATCCTGGCCCGCCGGTTCGACGACGAGGCCCACGCCCTGCAGCGCCACGGCGAGCTGGGACTGTGGCCACCGCTGCGCGGGCAGGAGGCGGCCCAGATCGGCTCCGGGCGGGCCATCGGAGACAACGACGTGATCTTTCCCTCCTACCGGGAACACGGTGTCGCGATGTGCCTTGGCGTCCCGGTTGGCGACATCCTCGGCCTGTTCCGGGGCAGCCACGGCGGCGACCGGACCGCGATCGACAGGTTCCGCAACTACGCCATCGTCATCGGCAGCCAGACCCTGCACGCCACCGGCTATGCAATGGGGATGCAGTTCGACGGGATGGTCGGCAATGACGACCCGGCCCGCAACGGGGCCGTCATGGTCTACCACGGCGACGGCGCCTCCAGCCAGGGCGATGTGAACGAGGCCTACGTGTTCGCAGCGAGCTACAACGCACCGGTGGTCTTCTTCTGCCAGAACAACCAGTGGGCGATCAGCGAGCCGATCACGAGGCAGACCCGCATCCCGCTGTATCAACGCGCCCGCGGATTCGGCTTCCCCGGCGTCCAGGTGGACGGCAACGATGTGCTGGCGGTCAGGACCGTCACCGAGTGGGCACTGGAACGGGCCCGGCGCGGCGAAGGGCCCACCTTCGTCGAGGCCTATACCTACCGGGTGGGAGCGCACACCACCTCCGACGATCCGACCAAGTACCGGCTCAACGAGGAGGACGAACACTGGCGCTACAAAGACCCCATTGAGCGGGTCCGGGCTTATCTGGTCCGGCGCGGCCTGGTCACCGAGGCCGAACTGGCCGAGTTGAGGCAGGACGCCGACGATCTCGGCGCGGACGTGCGCCGCATCACCAGGGAACTCGCCGACAAGACCCTGAGCGAGATGTTCGACTCGGTGTATGCCGAACAGACTCCCTATCTGGACGCGCAACGCCGCGCCTATGAACGCTATGCCGAGTCCCTGGAGGTGCTGTGATGGCCACCATGACTCTCGTCAAAGCGCTGAACGCTGGCCTGCGCCGCGCCCTGGAGGCCGACCCCAAGGTCGTGCTCGCTGGCGAGGACATCGGCAAACTCGGTGGGGTATTCCGGGTCACCGAACACCTGCAAAGAGACTTCGGTGAGGCGCGGGTGATCGATTCCCCGCTCGCCGAATCGGGCATCGTCGGCACCGCCGTCGGCCTGGCCATGAGGGGGTACCGGCCAGTCGTCGAGATCCAGTTCGACGGCTTCGTCTTCCCCGCCTTCGACCAGATCGTGACCCAGGTCGCCAAGCTGCACTTCCGCAGCGGAGGCCGGGTGCGCATGCCGCTGGTGATCCGCATCCCCTTCGGCGGAGGCATCGGCGCCGTCGAGCACCACTCGGAGTCCCCAGAGGCATACTTCGCGCACACCGCTGGCCTCAAGGTGGTGTCGTGCTCCACCCCGAACGACGCCTACTGGATGATCCAGCAGGCCGTAGCTTCGGAAGATCCGATCATCTTCTGCGAACCCAAAAGGCGTTACCACATCAAGGGCGAGGTAGATCTTGATACCAAACCAATACCACTACATCAGGCTCGCGTCGTGCGCTCAGGCCAGGACGTGACGCTGCTCGCCTACGGGCCGATGGTAAAAACCTGCCTGGAAGCCGCGGCGGTCGGAGCCGACGAGGGCCGCTCCATTGAGGTCGTGGACCTGCGCACCATCAGCCCCCTGGATATGGTGACGATCACCGAATCGGTCCGGCGTACTCGCCGCGCCATCGTGGTGCACGAGGCACCAGGCAACGTCAGCCTGTCCAGCGAGATCGCCGCCAGACTCAGCGAGGATCTGTTCTACCTCATGGAATCCCCAGTGCTGCGCGTCACCGGCTATGACATGCCCTATCCCCCAGCCCGGATCGAGGACGAGTACCTGCCCGACCTGGATCGCATCCTTGATGCCGTCGATCGCTCGATGGATTACTGATGTCCAAACCCCACCGAAAAACACCGGATAGCCCGATGAGGAGATCATCGTGATTCAGCATTACCTGTTACCCGATCCCGGAGAGGGCCTCGCCGAAGCCGAGATCATCGCCTGGCGTGTCGCCGAGGGGGACCGGGTCGAGGTCAACGACATCCTGGTCGAGGTGGAGACGAGCAAGTCACTGGTCGAGCTGCCCTCCCCCTTCGCCGGCACCATCGCCAGGCTGCTGGTCGCCGAGGGAACGATGGTCGAGGTGGGCACAGCGATCATCGAAATCGACGATGGGACGCCCGCCTCCGGACAGCCCTCCCCGCAGGAGCCGGGCCAGGAGGACCAGCAGACCGCGACCCTGGTGGGCTATGGCCCAAAGCCCTCCCCTGCCCCGCGGCGGCGGCGCACCCGCAACCGGCCCGACGATCGGCCGCCGATGAACCTGGTCTTCGAGGCAGAGGTCCCGAGCCACCGCACCGGACAGGTCACCGTGCACTCCCCGGTACAG
>JAUMYR010000116.1 GCA_030528545.1 Propionibacteriaceae bacterium | reverse complement strand
CCGTCGACGGCCAGGAGTTCGTCCGGCGTCCCGGACTGGACGAGGCGCCCGGCGTCCAGCACGACCACCTGGTCCACGTCGCGGATCTGGCTGAGCCGGTGGCTGACCTCGATGACGGTCACCCCGGGTGTGGCGGCGCGGACCGCCGCACGCACCCTCTCAGCCAGGGCGGGGTCGAGGTGGGAGGTGAACTCATCAAGCACCAGCACGGCCGGTTCCGCCAGCAGCGCCCGGGCCAGCGCTAGGCGCTGACACTGGCCGCCCGACAGGCTCGCGCCCCGCTCACCAACCACCGTGTCATAGCCCTGGGGCAGGGCCAGGATGTCGTCGTGGAGGCAGGCGGCCTGGCAGGCCCACACCAGGTTCTCGTCGCTGGCCTCAGGACGCACCAGCCGCAGATTCTCGGCGACCGTGCCCCGGAACAGATGGGTGCGCTGGGTGACGATGGCGACGTCGCGGCGCAGCGTGTCCCCGGTCAGGTCCCGGATGTCGCGCCCACCGACCAGCACCCGTCCGGCAGCCGGGTCGTCGAAGCGCAGGGCGAGCTGGGCCAGCGTCGATTTACCCGACCCGGATGCCCCCACCAGGCAGCTCCAGCGCCCGGCCTCGGCACGCACCGTCACGTCCTCCAGGGCGGCCCGGCTGGAGCCTGGGTAGTGGTAGCTCACCGCCTCCCAAGAGACCTCGTGGGCCCGGGCACGCTCCAGTTCCACGGTGCCATCGGGCACCAGGATGGGGGAGTGCACCGTCTCCCACACTCTCTCGGCGGAGGCCAAGGAGGTGCTCACCGAAGCGGCCAGGTCTTCCACGCCGCGAATCACCTCGGTCAGCCTGACGACCGCCGCTATGCCCGCCGCCAGCGCGGCGGCGTCGATCGGGCCAGCCTTCGCCTCTTCCAGCCCGACACAGACCATGGCGATCGCCGCGGCCAGCATCAGCATGTGGTTGCCGCCCCTGCGCAGCGCCGCCCACCAGGTAGGCAGCCGGGAGCAACGGGCCAGCTCGGCTCCCAGGTCATCGGTCTGGTCCAACCGGCGGCCGGTGTTGCCGTAACTCACGACCTCCCTCATGCCCTGTAGCGAATCGGTGACGTGCTGTACCAGCCGGGAGCGGGACGCCGCCACCCGGCGGGACGCCCGCAGCGAGGACCGGGAGCCGAGGACCGGCGTCACCACGATCGCCGCCACGACGAAAGGCGCGGCCGAGGCCGCCACCAGCCACGAAGCCGACCACCCGACCAGCAGCAACACCACGATGGGGACCACCACCGCGCTGACCACCGGGGCGATGGTGTGTGCGAAGAAGACCTCGATCCGGTCGACGTCCTTGGTCGCCCGGGCCATCAGGCCGCCGGAGCGGGAGGTCAGCATGACCCGCGGTGCCCGGGGCACGAGGGCCCGGAAGATCTCCGTCCGTAACAGTTCGAGGGCCTTGAACGCGACCAGGTGCCCCAGGAAATGCTCGGCATAGCGGAACCCCGCCTTCAGCAGGCAGGCCACCACCAGCAGCCCGACGATCGTCGCCAGCGACGGTGCTCCCCGGCCGGTGCCCGATGGGTCGGCGACACTCACGACCGCCCATGCCCCGAGTGCGAAGATGGACACGCCGAGGAACTGATCGGCGAGACGGCACAGGGTGGACAGGCCCAAGGGGGCGAGGACCGGGCGAGTGACGCCAAGGATCCAGCCAAAGAGCTGACGGCGGGTGGGTGTCATGCTGTGGCTCCCATCGGTTGCGTTCCGATCGGGACGACCCGTCCGTCGCTGACCCGGACGGTCCGGTCAGCGCTGACCAGGGCACCGGCACGGTGGGACACCGTGACCACGGTGCGTCCTTCGCTGATCCTGCCGATGGCCTCGACGATCGCCGACTCGCTGGCCAGATCGACCTGGCTGGTCGGCTCGTCGAGCAGCAAGATGGGGCGCCCCGCAAGGAAGGCCCTTGCCAGAGAGACCCGTTGTGCCTGGCCACCCGACAGCCCATGGCCCTGTTCTCCAACCTGGGTATTCAGACCCTCGGGCATGAGACGCACCTCATCAGCCAGGTTCGCCGCTTCAAGGGCACGCCACATCGCCTCCTCGTCGGCCTCGGGTGCGGCGAGCCGCAGGTTGTCGGCGATCGTTCCGGTGAACAGCCACGTGATCTGGGACACGATCGCCGAGCCGCGGCGCACTTCCTCCTGGGACGCCGGGGTCAGCTCGACTCCGTCCACCACCACGCTGCCGCCGGCCGGCGCAAGGTCACCGGCCAGGGCCGCCAGCAGAGTCGACTTGCCAGCCCCCGATGGCCCCACCACCGCGAGGTGTTCCCCCTTGCGGACGCGGAGATTGACGTCGCTGAGAACCGGCTCCTCGGCCCAGGCCAGGTCAGCGCCGGTCAGCAGGATCTCATCGTCTGTACCCACCGCCACCGGTCGCGCCGATGAACTGTGAGCCGCGGGCAATGGGCGATCCAGGATGGCGCGCATCGCTCGCTGGTTCGCCAGGCCACCCATCCCCACATAGAAGAAAGCCCCGACCTGATCGAGCGGTTCGAGCAGCACATAGGACACCACGACGATGGCCAGCGCATCCCCGACCCCGATCGCCCCGGCCTGCAACCGCAACAGGGCCGAGGCGATGGCCCCGCTGATGAGCAGCAGCGAGAACAACCCGTCGGTCACCAAGATCACGACCTGATTGCCAGCGAGCAGTTTCATCACCGCGCGGCGATTCGCTTCCCCGGCCTCCCGCAGCGATTCCTCGGTGCGGCGAGCCGCCCGGAACAGCACCAGGGTGGTCAGCCCCTGAATCGCGTCCAGATAGCGGCGGGCCAGGCCCTCTCTCTGCCTCCTGGAATCCGACGAACTGCGCCGGAAACAGCGCTGAAAACCGACGATCAGGAAGGGGATGACGACCGTGGAGAAACCGAGCACCACCGCCGGGACCGGATCGACCAGAAGCCCCAGCAGAACCACCACGAGCAATGGAGATAGGGCCGAGGCGATGGCCTGCGGCAGGAAGGTCTGACGGTACAGCGCGACTCGTTCCGCGCCGTCGGTCAGCGTAGACACCGTGGCTCCGGTGCGAACCTCAACGCTGCGTGCCGGGCCGAGAGCCAGCAGATGGGACAACACGCGCCGCCGTAGCCGGTTCTCCTCGGCGGAGGCCGACTCGCGGGCGATCGCCTGGGCGGTGAGGTGGCACAGCGCCGACACCGTCGCGCACACCGTGGCGACCACGAGCTGGGCATTCGGAGGGCGCGAGACGATGATGTCGCCAATCGCCCTGCCGACCGCGATCAGCGCCCCGGCCTGAGCCAGGGATGCGCCACACCCGAAGATAAAGGTGGCCAGGTTGGTCCAGGTTCCGCTCCTGGTGCCGATCGCACTGCGGCGACGAGGCGGCCCATCGCCAGCGGCGGGGGAGTGGAGCTGAGAGCCGCTAGTACCGTGCGGCAAATCCTCACTGCGTGTGAGGGACGCATCCGGCGGTGGCGCCAGCGTCATAACGTTCTCCTTGGCTCGCGAAATCGATCCGGCTCACACCATAAGCTTTAGATTGGTTAGCCTAATCTAACCCGGCTTTCGGGTGAGTGCATTCCGGACTCTATCGCGATGTTCTCGACAATGTGTGGGCACCCCGCTGATGGCCGTCGCGCCTCTTCGCCGCGGCTGTCTCCTCCGGCACGGATAGCCGGACCGCAGCCATCGGCCATGACCCGGCTTGGGTGGACGCCACGCCAGGGACCGGCCGGAGGTGAGGCGGTCAAGACCCCAGCATCCGGGGTGCAGATCGAGGTGCCCCTTGACGGGCGGCCTGGCCCGGCCAGGCGGGCCCGTGACCGGGGACCATGCCCCACCCCGGCGGCAGTCTCCGCCCCAGATCGGCGGCGCGACCGCGGTGGTGATACTCGCCGGTGCCGGTGGCCGGTACACTTTCGGGTGCCATCGTCCGTCAGATCGGAGCAGACCGCCATGATTCGTTCTCCCCGCCGACCTTTGGGCTGGGTCGGTGTCGTCATCGCATTCGCCTTGACGCTGGCCGCATGCACCCCCTCCAACCCGCAGCCTCCCACCGCCAGCGGTTCGTCGGCCGCGGCACCGCTGCCCACCAAGGTGCTCAACATCGGTGCTACCGCACAGCCGCTGAGCCTCGACCCCAGCACCGATTCCGGGGCCGCGATCCCCTTCGTCCTGCTCTACAACGTCTATGAGACCCTCCTCAAACCGGACGGCAAGGGCGGGTACACCCCGCTGCTGGCCAAGAAGTGGGATGTCTCCGAGGACCGGCTCACCTATACCTTCCATCTCGCTGAGGCGACCTTCGCCTCCGGCACCCCGGTGAACGCCGAGGCCGTGGTCAAGAGCTTGCAGCGGGTGAAGGCTGGCGCCCCGGTGCTGGAGGTGCTGACCAAGCAGATGGCCCCGGTCGAGACCATCACGGCGACCGATGACAAGACCGTCACCATCAAGCTCAGCCAGCCCAGCAACGACTGGCTCTATGCCATGGCCTCCACCGCGGGCATCATCTACGATCCGGCCGCGACCGATCTCAAGAAACAGCCAGCCGGTTCCGGTCCCTTCCTGTTCAAGGAATGGCGCAAGGGCGAATCCCTGACCCTGGCGCGCAACGACGCCTACTGGTCGACGCCGACCACCGTGCGGGGAGCCGTCTTCCGGTACTACAGCGACCCCAATGCGATGACCACCGCCATGCTCGCTGGCCAGCTCGACATCGTCTCCAACCTGACCTCACCGGATGCGATCGGCCAGTTCAGCGATCCGACCCGCTACGCGGTCCTCGAGGGACGCACCAGCGGCGAGGTCGTGCTCGGATTCAACCATTCCGCCGAGGCCATGAAGGACCTCAAGGTCCGCCAGGCGATCAACTACGCCATCGACCGCAGAGCCCTGCTCAACGCGGTCTGGGGCGGCAAGGGCGACCTGATCGGTTCCATGGTCCCGCCGTTCGATCCCTGGTACGAGGACCTGTCTCAGGCCTACCCCTACGACCCCGAGAAAGCCAAGGCGCTGCTGGCCGAGGCCGGACACTCCGGCGGGTTGACGCTGCGGCTGCGCGTCCCGACGCTGCCCTATGCGACCGCCGCCGGTCAGTACATCACCAGCCAGCTCAAGGCCGTCGGTATCAATGTCACCCTCGACGAACTGGAGTTCCCCGCCCGCTGGCTGGACCAGGTGTACCAGAAGGCCGATTACGACATGACGATCGTCGCCCACGTCGAGCCCCGCGACCTCGACCGGTTCGCCAACCCCAGCTACTACTGGCGCTACGACAACGCCGAGTTCCGGCGCCTGTACGCCGAGGCGGACGCCGCGACCCCGGAACAGCAGGTCACCTTGCTGAAGCAGGCAGCCAAGCTGCTGTCCGAGGACGCTGCCGCCGACTGGTTGTGGCTGTTGCCGAATATCGTCATCACCACGACCGAGATCTCGGGGGTGTCCGCCGACGCCATGACGCTCAGCTTCGACCTGACCCGCATCGCCGCGAAGTAGTTGTGCGCCGGCGCATCTGGACGCGGCTGGCCACCTTCGCAGCCAGCCTGCTCGCCGCCACGGCGTTGATCTTCTGGGTGACCAATGCGCTACCCGGCAACGTCGCGGCCGCGATCCTCGGCGTCAATGCCTCGCCAGGGGAGGTCGAGAAGCTGAGCCACGAACTCGGTCTCGACCGGCCCTGGCTGGTGCGCTATAGCGAGTGGGTGTGGGGTCTGATGCGCGGCGATTTCGGGACCTCCATCGCCAGCGGAGACTTGGCCGGTCCCGAGATCGGCGAGCGTCTATCCGTCACGGGATGGCTGGTCGGTTTCGGCATGATCGGCGCCATGATCCTGGCCGTCCCGCTGGGGGCCTTCGCCGCGATCAAGCGGCGCCGCGCCAGCGGTTTCGCAGCCTCGGCGCTCAGCCAGGTCGGGTTGTCGGTGCCCGCCTTCTGGCTCGGTCTGCTGCTGGTCCTGCTATTCGCGGTCCGGCTGCGCTGGCTGCCCGCCAACGGCTATGTTCCGCTCAGCGAGGACCCGGGGGCCTGGGCGCGGCACCTGGTGTTGCCGGTGGCCTCCCTGGCGCTGGTCCAGGCCGCGGTGCTCAGCCGGTACGTCCGCAGCGCGGTGATCGAGGTGCTGAACGAGGACTATTACCGCACCGCCAGATCCATCGGATGGTCCCAGATCGGGGCGCTGGTGCGCCACGGCAGCCGCAATATCGCGCTGTCGGTCATCACGGTGCTGGCATTGCAGCTCGCGACGCTGCTGGTCGGTGCCATCATCATCGAGCAGGTGTTCGCGCTGCCGGGCCTGGGCACGCTGCTGCTGTCGGCGGTCGGGCTGCGCGACCTGGTGGTGGTGCAGGGCATCGTCTTCGTCCTGGTCTTCGCCGTGCTGACACTCAACCTGATCACCGACCTGGCCTACCTGGCGATCGATCCCAGGCTGCGGACGAGGGGACGCCCATGAAACGGCTCACCCTGTGGATCAGCCTGGTGCTGGTCGGTTTCGTGGTCGCGCTAGCGATCCTCGCCCTGGTGTGGACGCCCCACGATCCCTCCAGCGTCACCTTCCAGCGGTTGCTGCCTCCCGGAGGAGCCCACCTGCTCGGCACCGACGGCATGGGCCACGACATCGCCTCACGCATCATGGTCGGGGCGAAGATGTGCCTCCTGGTCGGTGTCGTCGCGGTCGCGATCGCGGCGGGGATCGGGGTGCCGCTCGGTGTGCTCGCCGGTATGACCCAGCGCTGGTGGCTCCGCGAACTCATCCTCCGCACCGCCGACGTGCTCTACGCCTTCCCCGCCCTGCTGCTGGCGATCCTGCTGGCCGCCGCCGTCGGCGGATCCACCTGGACCGCCATGGCCGCGGTAGGGGTCGCCACCATCCCGGCCTTCGTGCGGATCGCCCGGGCCGGGACGCTCCAGGTCATGAGCCAGGACTACATTCCAGCGGCGAGGGTATCGGGCACACCGACCCCGGTGATCGCCGTGCGTCACGTACTGCCCAACGTCGCGGCGCTGATCGGGGTGCAGGCCTCGGTGAGTTTCAGCATCGCGATCCTGGCCGAAGCCGGCCTGTCCTACCTCGGCCTCGGGACACCGGCCACCACCCCGACCTGGGGCCGGATGCTGCGCGACGCCCAGAACCAGATCTTCAACGATCCGGTCCAGGCTTTCTGGCCGGGACTGGCGATAGCCGTGGCCGTGCTCGGTTTCAACCTGCTGGGCGACGCGCTTCGCGACTACCTCGACCCCAAGCTCAGGGAGGTGTCGTGATGCTTCAGGTCCGCAACCTGAGCGTGCGTTTCGGCCAGCATCGCCGGATCGCCGTGAACGATGTCAGCTTCGACATCGCCGAAGGTCAACGGCTCGGGCTGATCGGGGAGTCCGGTTCGGGCAAGTCGGTCACGGCCCTGGCGATCATGGGACTCCTGCCGGAGAACGCCCACGTCGAGGGGTCCATCCGGTTCCGCGGACAGGAGCTCCTGGGGGCCAGCGACCGCGAACTGCGGCGCATCCGCGGGTCCCAGCTGTCGATGGTCTTCCAGGAGCCGATGACGGCTCTGGACCCCACCATGCAGGTCGGACGCCAGGTCGCCGAGGCCTATCTGCTGCACCACCGGCGAGCCAGGGGGGCCTCCGAGGTGGCGATCCGAGCCCTGGACCGGGTCGGCCTCGGCCAGATCGAGGGCCTACATCACAGCTACCCCCACGAGCTGTCGGGAGGACAACGACAGCGGGTGCTGCTCGCAATGGCGCTAGTCAACGATCCCGCTCTGGTGATCTGCGACGAGCCCACCACCGCCCTCGACGTCGTCGTGCAGGCCGAGATCCTGACGCTGCTGCGCATCGAGCTGGAGGCCTGCCTGTTCATCACCCACGACATCGCCGTCATGGCAAGCGTGTGCCCCGAGGTGGCGGTCATGCTGGACGGCACCATCGTGGAGTCTGGGCCGACCTCGCGCGTCCTCAGCAAGCCGGAACACCCCTACACCCGGGGGCTGATCGCGACCTCGCGGATGGAACCGCTGCCGGGCACGAAACGGCTCCCAGTCGTCGATGACTACTTCGTGAGGTCGCGCCCATGAGCCTGTTCGAACTGCGGGGCCTGACCCGTCGCTTCACCTCGGGACGCCGAACGGTGACCGCACTCGACAACATCGATCTGACGATCTCCAAGGGTCAGCGCCTCGGGATCGTGGGGGAGTCGGGATCGGGTAAGTCGACGCTGATCCGCCACCTCGTCGCCCTGGATCGTCCGACCTCCGGCGAGGTGCACTTCGACGGGGTCCGCATCGATCGGGCCCCGGAACGCGAACTGGGTGACCTGCGTTCCCGGGTGCAGTTCGTGTTCCAGGACCCGCGCTCCTCCCTCAACCCGAGAATGCGCACCCGCGACATCATCGTGGAACCGTTGCGCTCACCGCTGCTGCGCTCCAGGCCTGACGTGCCCCACGACCCGCAGGCCCGTCTCCGAGAGGTCCTGGCCCAGGTGGGGCTGCCCCCGGACGCGGGAGGGCGTTTCCCTCACGAGTTCTCCGGTGGCCAGCGCCAGCGCATCGCGATCGCCCGTGCGCTCGCCGCCCGCCCCGAGGTGCTGATCGCAGACGAGCCGGTCTCGGCTCTCGACGTGTCGGTGCGTTCCCAGGTCATCAACCTGCTCAACGACCTGGTGGATGACATGGGGCTGACCATGGTCGTGGTGTCTCACGACGTCGCGGTGGTCCGTGCACTGTGCGACCAGATCGTGGTGCTGCGCCGGGGACGCATCGTTGAGTCTGGTCCGGCGGCCCAGGTTCTTGGCGCCCCGGCCCACGCCTACACCCAGCTGTTGCTGGCCTCAGTGCCCCGCGTCCCAGAACCGTGAGCCCGCTCGGCAGGGCGCGCCGATCGGCCTAGAATGCCTCATCGTGAAGGCACTCCTGCTCGAGAACATCCACCCTGAGGCCACCCGCGTCCTGACCCAGCGGGGCTATGACGTCACCACGCGAGTCGAGTCCCTCGCCGAAGACGA
>JAUMYR010000115.1 GCA_030528545.1 Propionibacteriaceae bacterium | reverse complement strand
CCCTGCCCGTGCTGGAACCACCACCAGGAGTGACCGTAGAAGCGGGGAGTCCCGTCGCGGTCGCGGGCCACCCGGCGCAGGGACAGGGCGGGCACGGTCACCACGATGGCCGCCACCGGGCCGGGGTTGGCGGCGGCCGCGCTCAGCGCGCAGTGGGCGCTATAGGAGGAGCCCAGGCACACGACCCGGCCGTCGCACCACTGGCTGGCCGCGACGGCGGAGATGGTGGCCGCACCGTCCCCGCCCTCGTGGGCGTAGGGCACCCAAGAACCGGCGGAGCGGTACCGCCCACGCACGTCCTGGACCACGGCGGCATATCCCCGCTTGGCCCAGCCGTTGGCCTCCTGCCGGTGAGCGGAGGTGCCGTAGGGGGTGCGGATGAGTACGGCGGGGGCGGGGAGACGCTCGGGCAGCGTGATCTCGGTGTGCAGGCTCAGCCCATCGTCGGTGGTGACCCGGATAGTGTTCACGGGCGCGGCACCGGATAGACCAGGTGCTGTTCCCACTGGCCAGCCGCGGTGTCGAGGCTGTAGAGGCGCCTGCGGCTGGCGGGCACATCGTGCACCTGGCGGGCGATGAGGTGGGCGACGAGCAGCGCCGCGGGCGTGTTCAGCCGGAGCGGCGGGCGGCGTCCGGGGTCGCTGAGGCGGTCCCGCAGCAGGTCGGGGGTTGCGGAGGCGGCGATCCGCCGGGCGATGACGTCGGTGACGAGGCAGGGCTCGGCCTCTCCCGCGGGGGCGAACGGGCTGACGAGAACCCGGTCGCCCTCGGCCCAGGCGGTCAGGGCGTAGTCCTCGGTGGGGGCCGTGGGCGGGGCGTCGAGAAGAAGGCAGTGGACGGGCGGGACCTCACCATTCTGGGTGGACGCGGCGGTGAGCAGCGGCGCGACCATGTCGTGCAGCACCCCCCGGCCGTGGGGGCGCAGGTTTGGGTGGACGCTGGCGGCGGCGCCCTCGTGAAGGTACCCGGCCTCGGCGAAAGCGGGGCCGAGCACGGGATCGTTTCCGACCTCGGTGGCCTGATCCAGCGCACCGGCGGCCGCGCCGTGCAGCCGGACGAAGAGGCCGTCCGGGCGGCGTAGTGCCCACCCGCCGCCGGTGCGGAACAGGCAGACGCCGTCGGCGAGCGTGGTGTCGATCAGCGCGCTGGAGGCAGACATGGCATACTCCTTGGTGCCTTGAGGGCCGGGCGGTGAGGTGGGACGCCCCCACCTCACCGCGTCGTGGTCACTCGTCGCCGAAGAGGTCTTCAACGAGAGCGTTCGAGCAGGTCGGATGCGCCACGGAGGCGCTGCCGCGCTGAGGCGCGACGACTTCGAACGTCAGATCCTGGTTCATAGGACACCTCCTTTCCGTGATCTGCTCGAGATAGTAATTGATAATGGCGGTCATTATCAATAGTTTGCGGGGTCTGGTACCCGTTCTCGGTTTCCTGCCGCAGGCTCCCGCGCGAGCTGCGGGCATTGGCCTATGGCTGACGCTGCCTGGCGCGTCCCGGCTGTGCGGCCGTCCGCTGTGGGGTCTCGCCGGTCTCGGCTGCGCGGGGCTAGAGAGCCCGCTGGTGGATGGGGTCGGATCGTAGGAGGGGTTCGGCTCGGCCTCCTGAGCGGTGGCGCGCGCCCCTATGCTGCGGATCTGGCTTTTCTGGAATATCCTGGGACGGGTTTCATGGATAAATAGTGTTGAGTTCAGTGAACGATGGGGTGGGGGTTGTTGAACGGCAGTAGTGATGCGCCAAAAGTGGCGGTCTTGGTGGATTGTGATAATTCCACACCGGAGATGCTCGATCGCGCGATGAACGTCGCGCGGACGGTGGGAGAACCGGTGGTTCGCCGCGGCTATGGAAATCTCTCCTCCCTGTCTGGGAAGTGGCAGGAGAAACTCGTCGAGGCCGCTTTCTCGCCATGCCTCCAGTTCAGCTATGCCGCAGGGAAGAACACTGCGGATATCGCGCTCGCAGTGGACGCGATGGAGGACCTGCTGACTGGGCGCGCCGATGTGTTTTGCCTGGTCACCAGTGACTCCGACTTCGCCTACCTGTGCCGCAAGCTCCGGGAACGCAACGCCAGGATTCACCTGATCGGGGACGCACGTTCCCCGAAAGCGCTGCGTAACGCTGCGGACTGCTTCCACCTCCATGGTGGCCCGGAGAAATCGGCCGGGGGTTCAACGGCAATTACCGCCGGGACGCCAGCACCGGCCGCCAAACCGAAAAAGCCGACAAAGCCCTCCGTGGCCCTCAAGGTTTTACCCGGTACGGACGCATCAGGGCAGAAGAAACCCGCGGCCGCGAAGAAAACCGTCGCGGCACCCGGTGCGGCAACCCCTAAAAATGTTCCTCCCTCCCCGCGGCCCAAGCGCTATCCCAGGACGCTCCAGGACACGGTGAAAGCACTGGGTGCGGCCACACCGGGCAGATGGGTTCCGCTGACCCGGGTGGGCAGCCAGCTGCGTGCCGCGGACCCCTCTTTTTCCCCGAAGGTCTATGGTCACACGAACCTGTCACGGATGCTCCAGGGCTATCCCGAGTTGGAACTGCGGGGCAGCGGCTCCTGCCTCGCCGTGCGGGTCAAAGAGGACGCCGAACGGGCCGCCTGAGCACTCAGCCGATGTCCAGTGGCCGGGCGATGGGGGCGCCGCATTTTGCTGGGCGTCGTGGTTCTTCCATACGGTTCGCTGAACGGCATTGAAGGGGACTCCATCGTTGGTCGTCCTCTCTAGCGTGGACCTGGTGCCAAGTGCTGCTCCTGCTCTCGGGCGCAAAAGGATGTGCCGGGTCTCGTCCCTAGTTGCCAGGCGCCGGCCCCATCGTGAGGCGTCCAGAGACTCAGTGAAGCAGAATCACGGGCAGGGAAAACCACATGAAGACCTCCTCGTGCTCCCATTGGAGGCGAGCGGGAGCCGGTGACAGTCAGGCATCATGAGAGCACTAATGGGCTGACCAAACGATCGCTGCCGGGGAGAAACCTAGCGATCGCGTCGTGGTAAGCCACTCAAGATCGTTTCTGCCCCGGTATGACGGCCCTCAGAGTGAAGCAAAGCTAGCCGCCTGCCCGTCGCACATGCTCGTGTGCCTCTCATGCCGAGACCGGTTCCAGCGCTCTCGGGGCATCGAACGATGCTGGGAGGCCTGAAGGCAGACTTGTGAGTGACAAGACGGCTGTGCGTTCCACCGCAGACGCGGCTTCTTCTACCAGAGATACGCTCCAGCACCGGCTCGACAGCCTCAGCGAGCACCCGGCTCGAACCGTCGGCTGCCCGGTGAGGACCTCGCAATGCTCGAAAGTGCCCAGATTGGCACAATCTAGACCGGTTGTCGGGGTAGCATCAGACTTGTCGAGGCCTTCTGGGTGGGGTGCGTTGAAGCCTTCGTCCGCGAGAGACCTCAACGTTTACCTCGAAAAATGATGCCTCAGCACGGCCCGTACCTCTAGCCGAGAAGCGCCGCTATGGGATGACTGGTGACTGATATGGACCTTGAGTCGTGACTGAAAAGGGATGGAGGAAACCGAATGGGTTGCTGTCCTCGCGGAAGATCGATAAATGTGGGTCAGGGGCGCTTGCTCAGCATATGTGTCGCCTTGGCAGTGAAATGATGTCAAGAGAATTTAGCTCACGGATCGTTCTGGCGGAAAGTGGTAAGGGTGTCGCTTCTGCTGGCTAAAGGTATTTCGATAAGGTCAAGTTATGATTATCGTTAAAGGCTTAGAGTTTTCGTTCTCGCGTACGGCTCCCGAGGTGCTGGTGCTAAAGGGCATCAATGCCCAGTTTGAGTCGGCATCGATTGTGTCGATCATGGGGCCATCGGGGTCTGGCAAGAGCACTCTCTTGAACTGTTTATCAGGTCTGTTGCCGCTGAGCTCAGGTTCGGTCACGGTGGATGGCCTTGAGCTTCGCGGGGCGCCTCCAGCGGTGCTTGATAACCTTCGGCTGACCAAGGTGGGATACATCTTTCAGCGATTGAATCTTGTTGAAGCCTTGACTGCGCTTCAAAATATCGTGCTTCCATCGTACTTTGGTGGAAAAGTTGTCTCCGAAGAAGAAGCTTTGGATGTGCTGCGGAGACTCGGTCTCATCGAGCTGGCACATCGCTATCCAGGAGAGATGTCAGGTGGTCAACAGCAGCGCTTAGCTATCGCTCGGTCTGTTGTCCAACGCCGTGCCTACGTCTTTGCGGATGAGCCGACCGGCTCGTTGGATAGGGCCAGTGGGCAGCAGGTACTGGAGCTGATTCTGGAGCTGAAGGCTATTGGTGCGGGTGTAGTGGTGGTTACCCATGACCCCTGGGTTGCATCCTTCGCCGATCGGGTCTTGTTTCTTTACGATGGGCGCCTCGTCGACTCTATCGAAAAATCCTCGGCTGCGGGGATTGCGTCCCGGCTTGCGGCGATCGAGGAGTTTAGGCGATGACGTCTCATATCCGGCTCGTTCGGACTCTTGTTGGGGCGCACGTTCGAAAGTACTTCCGTACTGGCGTCTTCATTAGTGTGGCTTCGATGCTTGTCACTCTGGAGCTTCTTTTGATCGATCGGCTCCTAAGTGCTCGTGCCAGCCTTAAAGGGACCGTTTCTGGGGTCGAGCTGTGGCGAATCAGCAATGCCGTCTTGCAGAACCAGCTTCTGCTCACAGTGATAGCTGTCGTAACGGTTGGTGTCACCATGTACCTCAGCTATCGTGGTCTTGCTGACGTCATTGATGCGAGGCGGTCTGAACTGGCTGTCTTCAGGCGTCTTGGTGCCCCAAGAAGATATGTCTCGCGAATCATTCTATGGGAACTTGTTTTAATTGCAGTGCTCTTCTCTGTCGTGGGTGCGGCTCTGGGGCAGGCTCTCCATTTTCTGATGTGGCCGTGGTTTAGGGCGGTCGGCCTGCTGGGGGGCATCGAGGGTATGATGCCTGGGATATCACCCCTGGTTGTTCTAGGCGTAGTGGCGGTCTTTGCGGCGTCCTCTGCCGTCGCTGCGATCCTGTTCACGCGGCGGGCAGAGGACCCGTTGATTCCGGATGTGTGGCACCGGGAAGCGGTGCGGAGTAGTAGCACTCGCAGGATTCTTTGGGCGTCGTTGTGGCTTGTGGTTGTCGTCGCTGCATTCATCTTCGCGCCAGTCACCGGAGAGCATGCGGGTGCTTGGGTGCTAGTTAGTCCATTAGCCGCCATCGTGCCTTTTGCGATCGCGGCACCGGTGATTCTCTTGGCGGTAGTCAAGCTTCTCGTAAGGTTTCTTGGAAAGGCTAGTCCCGGACCGATGTTCCTAGCGCAAGCAGTCATCACCAAGGATCGACATGCGATCGCGAGAAAGTTGGTTCCGGTGCTCATCGTCGTGGGTCTTTATGGTGGTTTCACCCTGGGTGTCCAGCCGGAGCAGGCGCGTGCCGCGGCGGAGTATGATAGGGCTATCCTGGCAAACGTTGTCGTGTCGAAACTGGATCAGAGTGAAGTTGGAAAGATAAGATCGGCGATTGGTGACAACTGTATTGTGGTGAGGCAGGCCAAATCGAGTGCGTTTCAAGACCTCGAGAGAACAGGTGCGGTACCGCCGATTATTTTGAACTTCATAGACACTGCTGACCGAGCTCGGGTATTGTCCTTCAGCGATTCCGCGGGAAAGGTCGAATTGCTCGATGATAAAGAGGTGATATCGACACGACCAGAGGATAGAATAGGCGATGAGATAGTCCTTACGACGTTAGGCGGTGCTCAGCGGACACTCGTTGTGGTCGGTACGGCAAAATTCGGTCAGATCGAGACTCTCTACAGCGATTGGAACTCGCTGGCGGAGGATGATAAGGAGCTGGAGAGCGTTGAGGCGCTGCTTGATTGCAGCTCCCCGGATTCGGCGGTGGCTCTCCTGCGTGCGCAGAACTTGGGGGGCCTAGTCCAAGCCAAGAAAGATTATGTGGCAGAGCTAAGTTTGATGAGGGTGAAGAATTCTGAACGCAGTAACCTGATGCTTTTTGGGACGATCTATGCGATCACGATCGTCGGCATGGCTCAAGGTGCCTATAGCTACGGGCGGCAGCGACTAGGTGAATTCCAGGTAGTGAGATCATTGGGTGTCAGCAGGAACGCCTGCAGGTTGTCGGTTCTGCTGGAGATCTGTGTTCTCCTGCTCACGGCGCTGCTACTCGTGACCTGCGCCCTTGCTTTAGTGCTAGTCCGATTGTGGATAGGTTTTCGTGTGCACGCGCTAGAGTCGTATGTCTCGCTGCCAGTGCTTCCTGTGCTGCAGGTATTCCTTATCGTGGTCGTTCTGCTGGCTTTAGGTTACCTCACTGGTTCCTGGATAGCGATAGAGCGGTCTAAGGTAGTTGGAAGAGTCGAAGCTCGGGAGTAGGAGCTTTGTCGGCCGTCTTGCAAAGGTGCAAGTGCTTGAGGTCTGAGTAATGGTAGAAATGAGGGGAGTGGCAGTCGTCGTATAGATAAAGAGGCGCCGATGACCGTGGCACATGTGGTTACTGCTGAGTCCAACCTTGGAGGGATGTCGTTGGGTATTCAGGGAGCCGCGGCACCGATCGCGGTGCAGGGGTCGCGAGTGCTGGGTCCGGTGTTTCACTGCTGATTCAGTGGGGCTGAGGAATCCGCTCCCGCTCGTTCTTGATCCACGAAGATCAGGCGGTCCGCGTGCCGAGGACCGCCGTAGGAAGAACTGGGAAGAACGCTGAATGCCAGGCTGCGGAATCGCTGATGCTTATCGGCTGTGTCTAGATGGGCTCTCAATCACTCTGCGGCGCTGCGTTTCCATTTCTGCTCGATCCGGGCTGGTATGGACCGGCGTCGATGGTGCAGTACCCGGATGCTTGGTGACTTGGAAGAGCAAGCTTTTTCAAGACAGCGAGTTGAGCCGACCTAGACGCTTCGAGATCACTTAGACTTTTTAGAGTTAAGGATCGGAGGGCGTCAACGGGATCGTGCACCACCTGGAAAGGGCCGCAAGCTACCTCAGCGAGGCCCGCGACCTACTCAGACAGTTCGATGACAAGGCAGCGGCCGCCGCGTTGGATCAGGTCTCCTCGTGTCTGGACCACCTGCGCAACGCGCACTACGGGTGGCTGAACGACTTCGTCGCCACGACCCGCGAACTGAGTTCCCGGATCGCCCGCAACTGACCCGCTGGCTGCCTGCCGCCTGAGCAGTCAGCCGACGTCCAGCGGCCGGGCGATGGGGACGCCGGGGCGGTAGGCCAGGTGGGTGTGGTTTGGTGCGTCCAGCACGATGAGGTCGGCACGGCAGCCGACGCCGATCCGCCCGATGTCGCTGCGCCGCAGCGCCCGCGCCCCGCCCAGAGTGGCCGCGACAACAGCCTCGGCTGGTGTCATCTTCATCTCCCGGACGGCCAGGGCGATCATGAACGGCATCGACGATGAATAGCAGGTCCCCGGGTTGCAGTCGGTCGCGATGGCCAGGCTCACCCCGGCGGCGATGAGTGCCCGCGCGTCCGGGTAGGGCGAACGGGTCGAGAACTCCACCCCGGGAAGCAGCGTCGCGACGGTGGTGCCGGAGCAATCGGCCAGGGCGGCCACGTCGGCGGCGGTGAGGAAGGTGCAGTGGTCGACGCTCGCGGCCCCCAGCTCGCAGGCCAGCCGCACCCCCGGACCGGGGCTCAGCTGGTTGCCGTGCACGCGCAGCCCCAGTCCCGCGTCCCGCCCCGCGAGCAGGACGCGGCGGGCCTCGTCGCCGGTGAAGGCGTGCGCCGAACCCGGCTCACAGAACACGTCGATCCACTTGGCATAGGGGGCACAGGCCGTGAGCATGTCCCCGACCACCAGGTCGAGATAGGTCTCCCGGTCGGCGCCGCGCGGCACCACGTGGGCGCCCAGATAGGTCGTCTCCTCGGTCACCTCCCGCGCCAGCCGCAGCAGCCGCGCCTCGGTCTCAGTATCCAGCCCATACCCCGATTTGATCTCGACCACCCCGGTGCCCTGGGCGCGGCATTCGGCCACGCGGGCCGCCAGCAGGCGCCGCAGGTCGTCGTCAGAGGCATCCTTGGTCGCCGAGACGGTGGTCGCGATGCCACCCCCATCGTAGGGGTGTCCGGCCATGCGGGCGGCGAACTCCGCCGAGCGATCCCCAGCGAACACCAGGTGGGAATGGGAATCCACGAAGGCGGGCAGCACGCAGCGCCCGCCAGCGTCCACCCGCTCGTCGGCGGCGGGAGCCCGGCTGGCCGGACCGACCCAGGCGATGATCCCGTCCTCCACGACGAGCGCCAGGTCTGGGTAGGCCCCGATCCCGGCCTCGCCTTGACCATCGCAGGTCACCAGCTCGCTGATGCCGGTCACCACCGTGCTCATGTGTACTCCTGCCCGTGCTGGCGGTCCGCGGCCGTGTGAATGGCCCGCACCTGGTTCGTGGTCTCAATGCTGCCTGGACGAGCGGCTCGCACGGCGAGGATCGCTTCCTCGGGGGCCAGCCCCCGGTCGACCAACACACAGGCCAGGGCGGTTCCGGTGCGTCCCAGGCCCGCTCGACAGCACACCGCGACCGCCCGCCCGGCTGCCCGTGCCTCGCGGACGGCGCGCACCAGCACTCTCACCTGGGCAGGCGTTGGCGCGCGGAAGTCCGGCACCGGCAGATGCACCAGGTCGAGACCCAGCGGGGCTAGATCCGCCTGGTCCGGGGCGTGGCGGGCCAGGCATACGACCAGGCCGACCCCGAGATTGGCCAGTTCCCGCCACTCCGCGGGGCCGTGCGGTTGGGCCAACCCAGCCAGGTCGGCGTCAACCACCCACGAAAACCCCCTTAGCACAGCGATTCCAACGCCCCGGCCAGCAATTCAGACACCTCGCCCAGCCGATGCCTGCGCTCGTGCACCATCCAGCGTCCCGCGATCAGCACATCGGTCACGTCACCGCCGGACGCGACGTGCCAGACCTGGTCTGGGGAGCAGCCCGTGGTGCGCACCGAGCCGAGGTCCACCATGACCAGATCGGCCTGGGCCCCGACGCTGAACCGGCCGCAATCGCCAAACCCGATGGCGGCGTGGTTGAACCCGACCCGGGCGAGCCCGGCGGGGGAGAAGA
>JAUMYR010000114.1:2805-9021 GCA_030528545.1 Propionibacteriaceae bacterium | reverse complement strand
CTCCTATGAGAGGGCGTCGGCTCAGCCGAGAGTGAGGAAGAGGTGTTCCAGCTTCTTCGAGTCGATGCTCTCCCCCGATGGGTCGGCCACCAGGCAGGCCTTCATCCCGGTGACGACGATGCTGTATCCCGCCTTGTCCAGCGCTTTGGAGACCGCCGCGAGCTGGGTCACGATGTCTTCACAGTCGCGGCCATCCTCCAGCATCCGGATCACGGCGGCGAGTTGGCCGTTCGCCCGTTTCAGGCGCGCGATGGACGGCTTCAGCTCTATCGGATCGAGTTCCATGTTGCTCCTCACTGCGCGCACCTACCCCAGAAGGCACCATCTTGCCAGCAGCCCGGGGCGCGGGAACCGGCGTCCCACGCCCCAGACTCGGACGCTCCTCAGTTCACGCTCGCCCAGGTGCGATAGCCCCCATCGAGGTTTCGGGCCGAGCGGCCATTCCCGGCCAGGATACGCAGCGCCGTATGCCCGCGGACGCCGACCGCGCAGTTCACGATCAGCTCTCCGTCGGGGAGTTCGTCGAGGCGCTCCCGCAACTCGTCCAATGGGATGTTGATGGCTCCAGGCAATGCCCCGCCCGCGAACTCGGCTGGGGTGCGCACATCGATGACGCTGGCCCCGGACGCCTGGGCCGCGGCGAGCTCGTGCCACTGGATGGTCTCCGACAGCCCAGTGACGATGTTCTCGGCGACGAAACCCAGCATGTTGACCGGGTCCTTGGCGGAGCCGAACTGGGGCGCATAGGCCAGTTCGAGGTCGGCGAGGTCACTCGCGCTTAGCCCAGCCCGCATCGCGGTCGCGATCACGTCGATGCGCTTATCCACCCCGGCGCCTCCCACGCCCTGAGCGCCGAGGATCCGCTGGGTGTGCCGGTCGACGATCAGCTTGAGCGCCATCTGTTCCGCGCCCGGGTAGTACCCGGCATGATCGAAGGGATGGGTGTGGATCACCGTGATCTCGCGCCCGGCGGCCCTGGCCCGCTTTTCGTTCCAGCCGGTCACCGCGGCGGTCATGCCGAAGATCCCCACCACGGCGGTGCCGAGCACCGGCTTGGCCTGCCCGAGGCCGCGGCAGATGACGTCGGCGACGAGGCGTCCGTGGCGGTTGGCGGTCTGGGCCAGCGGCACCAGGGTCTCCTGCCCACTGATCGCGTCCCTCTTCACGGCCGCGTCCCCGACCGCATAGACGTGGGGGGCCGATGTCCGCTGGTAGGAGTCGACGACGATCCCGCCGCGCTCGGTGGTCTCGATCCCCGCGCTGGAGGCGAGGGTCGAGTCGGGACGGACCCCGATGGCCGCGACGACCAGACCGGCCGGGATGCGAGACCCGTCGCTCAGGATGACCGCGTCCGGTGTGATCTCGGTCGCGCTGACCCCGAGCCTCACCGCGACGCCCTCAGCCTCCAGGCGCCGCTGCACCAGCACGGCCATCTCGGGATCGAGCGGGGCCAGCACCTGATCGGCCAGCTCGATCACCGTGACACCGATCCCCCGGTGACGCAGGTTCTCGGCGACCTCGAGTCCGATGAACCCGGCCCCGAGGATCACCGCCTCGCGCGGGGTGTCCGAGACCGCGGCCACCATGGCGTCCACGTCGGCGACGTTGCGCAGGGTGAGCGCGCGCTCGATCCCCGGCACTGGCGGGACGAACGGGCTCGCCCCGGGTGCCAGGATCAGCTCGTCGTAGGACAGCTGGTAGTCGCCCTGCGGGCCACGGACGCTGACGGTCTGGGCCTGGGTGTCGATCGCGGTGGCCTCGCTGTTGACCCTCACGTCCAGCGCGAACCGGGCGCCGAGAGAGCCGGGGGTCTGGAGCAGCAGGGATTCCCGGTCTGCGATGACGCCCCCGACGTAATAGGGAAGCCCACAGTTGGCGAAGGAGACGTGTTCCCCCCGCTCCAGGACGACGATCTCGGCCTGCTCGTCGAGGCGGCGCAACCGGGTGGCCGCCGACATGCCTCCGGCGACTCCGCCGACGATGACGATCCGGCGCGCCATGTCAGCGCCCGAAGAGTTTGGCGAAGAGCCCGCTTCCCGAGACCGCGGGCTTCGGCTTGGTCCGGTCGCAGGTGCAGCGCTGCGAGACTGGGACGTCACGCATCACCGAGTCGACGTGCTGGCCGCATCCGGCCCAGGTGGTCTTTCCGCAGTCTTTGCAGGTAGCGGGACGGCACATGTGGTTCTCCTTAGGTCAGGTCCAAAATCCACCCAAATAATACCCCTGGGGGTATTATTTGGTAAAGCTGGCGCGAGCGATCGCACCACAGGGGGTCAGCCCTTCAGCGCCTTCGCTACCGCCGGGTCATAGGGGTCGGTCGTCTTACCGAAGATGAGGTCGTACTCGACCTTCGGGCCAGCCGCCCACTCCCGGAGAGCTCCGCTGCGCCACGAGGGCGACTGCCTTCGGGTGTAATCACCTACCCCGACGGTGTCGATGCCGACCGCATCGCACAGCGTGATCGCGCGCGGCAGGTGGTATCCCTGGCTGATGACGGTCGCAGAGGTCACCCCGTAGACCTGACGGGCCCGGTAGCAGGAGTCGAAGGTGTCATACCCCTTCGGGTCTCCCACCACCTTGTCTGCCGGGACGCCAGCCTGAACCAGATAGTCGACCATCACCGAGGTCTCCCGGAAGGAGCCGACAGTGTTGGCCCCAGAGGCCAGGAGGACCCTGACCTTTCCCTGACGGTACAGGCTGACTGCCAGGTCCAGCCGCGCCTTCAGAAAGGGCGATGGCGTCCCATCGGGATAGACCCGGGCACCCAGCACGATGCCGACGCTACGAGCCGGCACATCGGCGGCTCCGTATTCCTTTCCCGAGGAGGCAACCCAAATATGGATCGCCGGGCCGATGACCCCCAGCAACAGAGCCAGGACCAGGCCACCGGCCCCAACGAGCCAGGGCCTCAGGCGCTTCGGTTTGCGATGTACCAAGAGACCAGGGACTGCGTCGACCCGTCCTGGGCAGCCAGGGCGTCCAAGTCGCCGAAGACCGCGGGAGCGATCTCGAGGGCCAGCTTCTTGCCCAGCTCGACGCCCCACTGATCGAAGGAATCGATGCCCCAGACCACTCCCTGCACGAAGGTGATGTGCTCATACAGCGCGATCAGCTGACCAACCACGCTCGGGGTGAGCGCGGGTGCCATGATCGAGGTGGTCGGACGATTACCCTCGAAGACCCGCGCCGGGACGATGGGCTCCGGCGTCCCCTCGGCCCGGACCTCCTCGGCGGTCTTACCGAAGGCCAACGCAGCGGTCTGGGCGAAGAAGTTCGCCAGGAACAGACCGTGCACGTCCACGTCCCCGTCCTTGAGCGGGCGGGCCGGGTTGGCGACCGCGATGAAGTCTGCCGGAATCAGCCGGGTGCCCTGATGCAGGAGCTGGTAGAAGGCATGCTGACCATTGGTTCCCGGCTCGCCCCAGAAGACTTCGCCGGTATGCGAGGTCACCGGTGTCCCGTCGGCCCGCACCGATTTGCCATTGGACTCCATGGTGAGCTGCTGCAGATAGGCCGCGAAACGGTGCAGGTACTGCGCATAGGGCAGCACCGCGTGGGAGTGGGCGTCGAAGAAGTTGACGTACCAGATGTTCAGCAGGCCCATCAGCAGCGGGACGTTCTCGTGCGCCGCCGCGGTGAGGAAGTGCTGGTCGATCGCGTGGAAACCGGCGAGGAAATCGCGGAAATTGTCTGGTCCGATCGCCACGGCGAGCGCCGTGCCAACGGCCGAGTCGACGCTATAGCGTCCGCCTACCCAATCCCAGAAGCCGAAGGCGTTGGCCGGGTCGATCCCGAACTCGGCGACCTTGTCCAGCGCCGTCGAGACCGCGACGAAGTGCTTGGCGATCGCCTCGGCGTCGTCGGTGATGTCACGCTCATGCAACTCCCGCAGCAGCCACGCCTTCGCTAGGCGCGCATTGGTCAGGGTCTCCAATGTGGTAAAGGTCTTAGAGGCCACGATGAACAGCGTGGTCTCGGGATCCAGCCCAGAGGTCTTCTCGTAAATATCGGTCGGGTCGATGTTGCTGACGAAGCGGCACTCGATGCCGGGCTTCTTATAGGGCAGCAGCGCCTCATACACCATGACCGGGCCGAGGTCGGAGCCGCCGATGCCGATGTTGACGACGGTCTCGATTCGCTTGCCGGTCACGCCCACCCAGGCCCCCGAACGGACCTGATCGGCGAAGGCGTAAACCCGCCCCAGCACCTCGTGCACATCGTGCACCACGTCTTGGTCCCCGACCGAGAGCCTGGCCGTCTTGGGCAGCCGCAGCGCGGTATGCAACACGGAGCGATCCTCGGTGACATTGATGCGCTCGCCGGAGAACATGGCTGCCCGGCGTCCAGACAGGTCAACCTCCTCGGCGAGCTGGACGAGGGCGTTCACCACTTCACGGGTGATGAGGTTCTTGCTCAGGTCGACGAACAGGTCCCCAGCCTGGTAGCTGAAGCTGGCCGCCCGGGTGGGATCGGCGGCGAACCAGGCGCGCAGGTCGGGCGTCATCGAGTCTTTGAGGGCCTGCAATCTGGCCCACGCGGCGGTCTTCGTGGCATCAACCAAAGTCATGCCCCCAGCCTACCGCCAGCCTCAATGACGCCCGCCCGTTCCCGGCTGCTAGTCAATTCCTCCTAGCGGACCGAGATGTGCACGTGATCGTAGTGGTTCGCGGTTGGGTTGCCGCGATCCGCCATCGGCCTCCAGTAGGGTTTGCTGGCGGTGAAGATCTTCTGCTCGTGGATCACGTACTTCGCCTTGAGAGGCGTCAGCCCGCCCGCGACCCAGTTCGCGATCTCGCGCCGCTGGGTCAGCTTGCCCCAGCAGTCCAGCGCGTTGCCGGTGCGGTGGTCGCTATTGGGTTTTGAGCTGCGGTAGGTGGTGCAACTCGACCCAGGGAAGCGGCTCTCGATCTGGCCCTTCAGCCACCGGGCGCTGGGCGTGAAGCCGCCGTTGGGCCCGATCTGGGGGGAGTGCGGGTTGGTGGGATAGCCCGGCTGCCCGCCGCCGCAGGCCGGGATCGACCCGGCGGTGCCGCCACGCACATAGGCAGCCGAGACATAGCCGGTCTTGCCCGCGTAGCTGATCTTGTTCCAGACGCTGGTGGTGCCCTGGGAGCCCTTGACGGTGGCTCCCGTCGTCTTGCAGATCAGATTGATGGCCGTCCCGTTCGGCACCTGGCCCAGCTTGGACGAGGAGGTGCTGGGCGTGGACCTAATGGTCAGCGTCGCGCCATGGGTGACGACGACCCCCGTCGCGGCGTGTGCCACACCCGGGACGAAAATCACCGACGCTGCCGATAACGCGGCGACGAGTGCGGTTGAGGTGGTCAACCTACGGACTGGAATGGACATGACTACTCTCCTTCCGGCCACGAGACACGGCCCCCATCCTGACAGGGGACTCTTCGGTCTCCGCGGCGGGGCCTCCCGCCCGAGGCGATCCGGCGCGGCCGGGCGGTCACCCACCCTGCCGCCGGTCTCCTCAAACAGACGTGCTCAGCCGACGGAGATGTGCACGTGGTCGTAGTGGTTGGCAGTCACGCTGCCGCGGTCGGCCATCGGACGCCACGTCGGACGCTGTTTGGTCCAGATGCGCTGGGCGTAGATGACCTGGTCGATCTTCAGGGCGTTCGCGTTGGCGGCCGCCCACTTGGCCATCTGCCAGCCGAGGTCGCGGTCGTACACCATCGCGTCGATCGCTGCTCCCCGGGTGTGATAGCTCCAGGATTCGGCCTTGCGGTATCCGCCATAGCTCTTGATCTGGGGGAAGACGGCGCAGAAGGCCCTGAAGACCCGCTTGGTGTTGGCCGTGATGCCGGACTCGATGGCAGAACCGTGTTTACACGGAGCGCTCGAATAGCCGCCTTCGCTGGCCACTTCCCCCTCGGGGACGCTGTCGCTGACCGCGGGAGCGGCCTTCTTCTCGGTCAGGAACTTCGAGACGACCCAGGCCGCCGAGCCGTTCCGGTTGATCTGCTGCCACTCGCCCTGGACGACATTGGTGATGGTCACCTGCTGACCGGTATTCATCGTGGCGACAACCTCGGCGTCCTTGCCGGGTCCGCTGCGGATGTTGACACCGCGGCTGGAGATATACCTGGTTCCGGCGTCCTTACCGAGCGCTGGGGCCTCGGGTTTGACCGGTTCCGGAGAGGAGCTCTCCGCCGCGGGAGAGGGAGACGGGGACTCCGGAGCGCTGGACTCCTCAGCCTCCGCAGA
>JAUMYR010000114.1:0-2705 GCA_030528545.1 Propionibacteriaceae bacterium | reverse complement strand
CCGCGGGAGAGGGAGACGGGGACTCCGGAGCGCTGGACTCCTCAGCCTCCGCAGAAGCGCTCGGGCTTGCCTCGCCGAGCTCCGGACGCGCGACCGCACGGCTCAGGCCAGCCAGATCGCCCTCCTGCGAGGACATCTCCACAGCGGATTGAGCGGGTGCCGGAACGGCCTCGATCGTGCGCTCGAAGATGCCCATGCCAGCTATCGTCGAGAAGGCGGCCATAACCGCCACCGGGGCGAGGGAGCGGCGCCAGAGGCCACCCTTGCGAGGGTTCTTGGTGAAAGCTGTAACAGCGGGAGCCTCATCGCTCGCTGCCCGGCGCGGGCTGTGCACGACATCGTCGGTCTCGACCGGCAGGTCGAGGGCGTCCGTGTCGAGGTAAGCTCGGCGAGGTCCTGCCATCTCTAGTCCTCCTGGTTGGGAATTCTCAGGAAATACTAAGCAATTCTCAGGTTACATTCAAGACGGGTCATCCGATGTCCGTCAACCTCGTTGTCACTCGTATGATGTGGCCCGTCACCATGCTCGGAAGGGGGACCCATGACCGGACGGCTCACTGCCCGTCGACGTCTCGCTGCGTTCCTGATCGGCTGCGCGCTCACGTTCTTGCCCGTGCCGGAAGCCAGCGCCCTCGATAAGACCCAGACTCAGGCCGCGGCGGGCGTGACCTCAGCCGGGGCTGTCTCGGGCACCGGCAACGTGACTTCGAAGGGCAAGGCCGTGGCTTCGGGCCGCATCGAGATCACTCTGGACGGGGTCGTCGTCGATACCAGCAGTACCGATGAGCGCGGTGAGTTCGCCTTCGGTTTCTCCATGGGCTCAGCCAGGCCTGGTTCCCACACCATCACCGCACGTTTCCTTGGGGACGCCCGCCACGCGGCGTCCAGCATCGATCTGGTGATCGAGACCGGGGACGCCCTGCCGAGCAGGATCAGCGGCGGGGTCGACCCGGCTACCGTGGTCGCCGGGGACGTCCTCAGCGTGAGCGGTACCCTCACCGACGCCGCGGGAACCCCCCTCGCCGATGCCCTCATCACCTTCGCACTCGGGGGCCGCGCGGTGCAGGAGGCCACCACCTCAACGGATTCGAGCGGGTCCTTCTCCTCCATCGTCACGATTCCCGAGAGTCAGGCTCCGGGTACCTTGAGCCTGGTGGCCCGATACAGCGGCAATGCCACGGCGGGCGCGGCCAGCGAAGGCTGGGACGTCGTCATCGGTGAGCCAGCACCAGTCAGCACCGCGACCCCAGGCGAGCAGGACCCCTCCCCGGAGGCACCCTCGGCCATCCCAACGCCCACGTCTCTAGCGGCGGTCCCGGCGTCGGCGTCCGCCTCACCCGTCGGCAGCGCCCAGCCCGCGGCGGGCTCCTCAGGGGCCCTGCTGTGGATCGCGATCCCGACCCTGGCGATCGCCATTGGCGCAGGTTCGCTCACCGCTTTCTTCGCCTACCGCTCCCACGCTGGCCGAAACGGGCACCAGCCCGGCGGCCCAGAGGACGGGAGTCTGCTGGATGGCCTAGGCGGCTCCTTCCTCGACCACCGCGAGCCCTCCGGCTCCTAGCCAGACTAGGCCACCGTCGCGGCCTTCTCCTATTCTCTAAGGCATGACTTCGAGCTACCCGGTTCCAGCCCCGCCCGCCCAGCATGAGCAAAAGCCGCGCGGCCCCATGATCTCCTGGGTGCTGGTGGGCGTCCTCGCCGTGGCCTGCGGCGTCCTGGCTGGGATGCTGATCATGCAGTCCGCGCAGCTGGCCGAGTTGCGCGCGACACCGGGCCAGGCGGCCAGCCAGGAGCCTGGCAAGTCAGCCAACGCCAAACCGGCCGCCGAGATCCCCCAGCCAGTGACCGACCCCGAGGCGCTGAAGATCGCCCGCGAGTTGCCCCGCCGCGATCAGCAGGACCCACTCGCGCTGGGCCGACCCGACGCGAAGGTCGTCCTCACCGTGTGGAGCGACTTCCGGTGCCCCTTCTGCTCCAAATGGGAACGCGAGACCCTGCCCCAGCTCAAGCCGTTCATCGACTCGGGCAGCCTGCGAATCGAGCACCGTGACCTAGTGCTGTTCGGAGAGGAATCCGAAAGGGCCGCGATCGCGGCTCGGGCCGCGGGACGCCAGGGCAAGTTCTGGGAGTATGCGGCCGCGATCGCCAAGGCCGCACCCGCCTCGGGGCACCCGCCGATGCCGGAATCCAAGGTGAAGGAGTTCGCCGCTGAAGCGGGCCTGGACCCCGCTCAGTTCGCCGCGGACCTCGCCGACCCCGCACTGGCCAAGGCCGTGCAGGACGACACCGCCCATGCCAAACAGATCGGGATCAGCGGGACGCCGTTCTTCATCATCAATGACACCCCGATCAACGGCGCCTACCCGAGCGAGGTCTTCGCCAAGGTCATTGAGTCCTATGGCGGCAGGACCTAGCTAGGTTTCACTTCTAACGGGTTCCATCCCCAAGCCCACCTCGTTTACCGAACGCTATGTAGATACGACAGAACGGGCTTTCCCTGGCAGGAGCCGATACCGTTATGGCGTCGAGCCCGAACGGTGAATATCTTCCGGCCCCGCATCGGCAGAGCGGAAGCCCGGTCCGGCTGCGCTTACCCGCCTGCCGTCGGCTCGGGTCCGCGGCAGTCGGCCCCGGCGAGAGAAGAGAAGGCACCGCAGCGGTCCCGCAATGCCGCCAGGTCGCCACCGCTCAGGGCGTCCCCCAAC
>JAUMYR010000113.1 GCA_030528545.1 Propionibacteriaceae bacterium | reverse complement strand
CCCGCTTGAGTTCCACCTTGAAACCTGCCTTGGACAGGCTGTCATCGGCGGCGGTATAGGTGAACCCAACCACACCGGGCACCTCGACCATCTCCACCTTAGGGGTCCCCGGACGGCTCAGGATATAGCCGACGATACCGATGGTGATGATGAGCGCGCCGACCAGGGTGCTGACCACGATGGTCGCCGCCGACACCTTCTTGCCCCCGGCCTCGGCGGCCCGACGGGCGGTCACGGTCGTCGGTGCTTCAGGGCCTGCCATGACCTGAGTCGCGGGCTCGGCCGATGGAGCCGGAGCCGGAGCGACCCTCGGCACCACGGCGGTCACCGGGACATTGTCGAGGCATCGCGAGATGTCCTCGCGCATGGCGCGGGCGTCGGGATAGCGCTCGTTCGGGTCCTTCGCCAGGGCCTTGAGGACGATCGCGTCCATGGCCGGGGTGATCTCGGGATCGAGAGTGCTCGGAGCCACCGGGATCTCCCGGACGTGCTGATAGGCGACGCTGACGGGGGAATCACCGATGAACGGCGGACGCCCGACCAGCAACTCGTAGAGCAGACACCCGGTGGAATAGATATCGGAACGCGCATCGACCTTCTCACCCCGGGCCTGCTCCGGAGAGAGATACTGAGCCGTGCCGATCACCGCCGCGGTCTGCGTCATGGTGGCCGAGGTGTCGGCGACCGCACGAGCGATGCCGAAGTCCATGACCTTCACCGCGCCCGAACTGGTCAGCATCACATTGGCTGGCTTGATATCGCGGTGGACGATCCCGGCGCGGTGGCTATAGGACAGAGCGTCCAAGACGCCCTGGGTGAACTCCAGGGCGCGTTCGGGCAGGATCTTTCGTCCGTCGCGCAACACCTCTCTCAGCGTGACGCCGTCAACGTACTCCATGACGATGAAGGGGACATGGACGTCTGACTTCGGGTCAATCTCCTCGCCCGTGTCGTACACGCTCACGATGTTGGGGTGGTTGAGCCCCGCCGCGGCCTGTGCCTCACGACGGAACCGGGCCTGGAAAGTCGCGTCCGACGCTAGATCGACCCGCAGCCGCTTCACGGCGACATCCCGGTGCAGCCGGTTGTCGCGAGCCTTCCAGACCTCTGCCATGCCGCCACGGCCGATGATCTGTTCTAGCTCATAGCGGTTGCCGAGCAGCGCTCCGCGTTCCGTCATCGCCAGGTTCCTTTCGTTATCGCATCAGTCGCCACAAGACGTGCACCCCTTATCATCGCACCGACTCGATCACTTGTCGCACAATCGGGCCCGCCAGGCGCCCGCCAGCGATGTCGCTGCGATCGGAATCCGAATCCTCAATCATCGCTACGACTACGATCTTCGGCTCATCGGAGAAACCTACCATCCACGCATAATTTGGCCGGCTCTCAGGCTGCATCGCGGTTCCGGTCTTGCCGTGAATATTCACCACGTTGGAGTTGGCCGCTTTCCCGGTGCCCTGGGTCACGACGGCGCGCATCATGTCTTGGAGCGCGCGAGCGGTCTTCGCGTTGATCGGGCGCCCCAGCTCGGTGGGTGAGGTGCTCGATAGCACGCTGAGATCCGCGGCGACCACCTGCTTGCCCAGGTGAGGTTTCATGAGGACGCCGTCGTTGGCGATGGCCGCGCCGACCTGCAGCATCTGCAGGGGGGAGGCCGCGACCTCGTACAGGCCGATGGCGCTCATCGCAGTCTGGGGCTTGTCCGGTTTCGCCGGGAACTTGCTCGCCGCAGTCGTGAAATCGGTCTTCAGCTCCGTATCGAAACCGAACTGGCGGGCCTTAGCGCGCAAGGTATCGGCGCCGAGAGTCATGCCAAGGTTGGCGAAAGCCGTGTTACACGATGAGACCATCGCGTCCCGCAGACTGATCTGGCCATCGCCGCAAGGGCCGGAGTTCGTGATGGTGTGCGTCGTACCGGGCAATTGCAGGCGGGCCGGTCCCTCCAGCAGGGAACTCGCCTCAAGCCCAGATTCCAGCGCGGCCGCCGCGGTGACCAGCTTGAAGGTCGATCCGGGTGGGAAGATCTCGGTCGAGCTACGGTTCTTGAGGGGTTCGCTGGGATCGTTCAGCAGCTGGTTCCAGTTGTCCAGTTCCGCCCGGTGGTCATGGCTGCTCAGTAGGTTGGGGTCATAGCTCGGCGAGGAGTACATCGCCACGATCTCGCCGGTGGTGTAATCCATGGCGATCACCGCGCCGCGCCGGTCCCCGATGGCCTTGGCAGCGGCGCGCTGGGCCCTGGAATCGATGGTCGTGACGACGCTGGCCCCGGTGGGTTTGCGTCCGCTGAGCAGATCGAGGAACCGGGTGAAGGCCTGCGAGGAGTCGGTCCCGGCCAGCTGGGAGTTGTAGGTCTTCTCCAGCCCGACGCGATCGAAGTTATAGGAATAGAACCCCGTGATGTGGCCGTAGAGGGCGCCATGGGGATAGGTCCGCTGGTATTTGAACCGGGAACCCGTCGAGGTTGAGGTCAGCGCGATCGGGGTGTTCCCGACCAGGATCGCCCCCCGGTCCTGGGAGAACTCGGCGTCCCGGACGCGGACATTGCGTGGATGTTCCAGCAACGGCGCGGTGCGGAACACAGAGAAGTGAGTGAAATTGAGCAGAAGCGCCCCAAACATCAGCGCCACGAAGGCGGCGACCTTGCGCAGCGGCCCGTTCATGAGATCACCCTCGTGTTCTCGTCCAACAGGTCGACCACGGGATCGGCGGGAGGGGTCAACTGGGGGCGGCGACCGGCATGGCTGACGACCATGAGGACCGCGAGCATGGCCCAGTTGGCGACCAGTGAGGAGCCTCCCTGGCTCATGAAGGGGGCGTTCTGACCGGTGAGCGGGAGCAGCCGGGTGACACCGCCGATGATGGTGAATACCTGTAGCCCGACGACGAAGGACAACCCGCAGGCGAGCAATTTGCCGAATCCGTCACGGCAGGTCAGCGCGGCGCGCAGCCCCCGCATCACGATGATGGCGTAGACCAGGGTGATGGCGAATAGCGCAACCAGACCCAGCTCTTCCCCAAGTGAGGCGATCATGAAGTCGGACTTGGAGATCGGCGTCAGATAGGGGCGTCCCAGCCCCCAGCCACGACCGCTCAGCCCCCCCCAGGCCATGCCGAACTGGGCCTGGATGAGCTGTTCGTTCTGGTCGAAGTTGCCGAATGGGTCGAGCCAGCCGTTGACCCGCACCTTGAAATGGGATGTCGCGTAGTAGGCGCCGATCGCCCCGACCACGATGAGCAAGCCAGCCAGGATCGGCCAGCTGGGACGTTCGGTCGCGACGTAGAGCATCACCGAGAACAACCCGAAGAACATCAGCGAGGTGCCGAGGTCCTTCTGCGCGACGAGGATGATGAGCGAGGCTCCCCACATGAGCATCAGCGGCACCAAATCGCGCGGACGCGGCAGGTCGATGCCGAGGAAGCGCTTCCCGGCCAGGGCCAGCAGATCCTTGCGTTCGTTCAGGTAGGCGGCGAAGGCGAAGGCCAACACGACTTTCGCGAACTCAGCCGGTTGCAGGGAATACCCGGCGATCTCAATCCAGATCTGGGCCCCACCCCGCTCGACGCCGAGGCCCGGGATCAAGGGCAACATGAGCATCGTAAAACCGAGCAGGAAGAGCAGGTACTTGAAGCGTCCGAGCACCCGGTGGTCGCGCAGGACGATCACGATGACGCAAAACAGCATCACGCCGAGACCGGTCCACATCAGCTGGACCGCTGCCTCTTCCCTCGGTGGGTTCGAGAACTGATCGATCCGGGCGATCATCGCGATGCCCACCCCATTGAGCAGGAATACCGACGGCAGCATGATCGGGTCGGCCCACGGCGTCCGCCACCGGACCACCACATGGGCGATGAGACCCAGCCCGAACCACGTCACGGTGGCCGCGACCCAGTTGTCGGGCAGCTTGTTGTACTGGTTTAGGTAGGTCACGAACCAGCCCGACAACCCGAGGGCCTGGGCTAAGACGAGCAGCAGCAACTCGGCCATCCGGCGTTTGCCGTAGACCACGACGGTGTCCGGAGCGGGCACCTCGGCGAGCACCGCCATCAGCACTCCTCCGGGTCGGTGGGCGCGTTCGGATAGGGAGAATTGCTGACGGTGGGTGATACCGCCATGGTTCCATCGTGGGAGGAGGAACTAGATTCGGGAGAGGCCGGTCCGGGCTCCGACGGGCTGGCCCCAGGGGTAGGAGTCGTGGCCTCTCCCGGAGTTTCCGAGGACTCCTGACGCTGTTTACGGACCAGGAGGCAGCGTTCCGCCTTTGCCGCCAGTTCAGCGACCGTCTCCTCGGCCTTACCGAAAGACTCCACCGAGATACCGCGGCGCACGAGGTCCTGGTGATAGACCGGCAGGTCCTTCACCTTGGTCTTCTGGTCAGCGACCACCTCGTTGAGCCTGAACCCGAGCAGGTCCCCGGGCAAGCCACGGTATATCGCGACGACCTCGCCATTGGCGCCGACGAAGTACTTGGTCCGGGCGTAGGAGTCGGTGATCCACCCGCCCGCGCCGATCAGCAGCAAGGCCACGATGACGATGAAGGCGGTGCTCGCCCAGCGGAACTTGCCGTGGTGCGGTGCGTAGCGTTCGTCCTCCGCCGAATCCGCCGGTGGGGTGACTGCGGGGAAAGCGGGAGACGAGGGGGAAGAGTCGGGATCGGGAATCTCCCTTTCGGTGGCGGCGCCGACGATGAGGGGCTCGCGGGAGTCCAACTCATCCGAGTGGGGGACGACCTCGGCCAGCACCACGGTGATGTTATCGGGACCGCCCGCCTGGTTCGCCGCATCGACCAGGTCGGTGAGGGCCTGCTCCAGGTCGTCTTGGCCGAGCAATCCGGCGATCTCGTCGTCATGGACCAGGCCACACAGCCCATCGGAGCAGAACATGACGCGGTCGCCCTCGCGGACATCGATGAGTTCCACGTCTGGGGTGTGGGCGGGCTGCCCGTTGAGCACCTTCAGTAGCAGCGAGCGGTGGGGGTGGGTCTCGGCCTGTTCCGGTGTCAGCCTCCCCTCGTCGATGAGGGACTGGATCCAGGAGTGGTCGTGGGTCAGCCGGATCAGGTTGCCTTCGCGCAGCAGATAACCGCGGGAATCACCCACGTGGGCCAACCCGAGCTGGGTCCCCGAGAACATCGCGCCGCAGACCGTGGTGCCCATGCCATCCAGCATCGGGTCTGCCGCGACCAGCGCGCATAGCACGTCGTTGGCCCGCGACAGCGCTCCAGCCAGCGCCTCGAGCATCTCCTCGCCCTCGTAGCGAGCATCGCTACTGGCCAGTTCCCGCACGGCGACCGCGGACGCCAGATCGCCGGCTGCGGCTCCACCCATGCCGTCCGCGACCGCGATGAGCGTCGGCGAGGCATAACCGGAATCCTGGTTGTTCTTGCGGACGCGGCCAACCTCTGATCTCGCCGCAAATCTCAGGGAATACATCAGCGGTCCAACTTCAACTGAGTTCGTCCGATCCGGATGACATCGCCGATCCGGATCTGCACCGGGGTCACGACTCTGACTCCATTGACGAAGGTCCCGTTCGTCGACTGTAGATCGTTGACGCTCCAGGTCTCAGCGTCCTCCTGCACCAGCTGGGCGTGACGGGTGGAGGCGTAGTCGTCGTCCAGGTTGATGGTGGAATCGGCGGAGCGGCCCAGATTGATAACGGCCTCGACTGGCACCTCAAGGCCTGTCTGGCGCCCCTGCGTGACCACCAGCCTGGTGGGCTGATTCTTACGGCGTCTCGACCGGCGCTTGGGTTCCCCGGAGAGTTTCGGCAGATCGCTGGTGGGTACCCTGCGCCCGAACATATCGGTCCGGATCACGTTGGTGACGAAGAGGATGAAAAGCCACAGTAAGGCCAGGAACGAAACCTTGATGGTGGCGACTATGAGATCGTTCACGCGTCCCCCGTCGGTGCATGCACTAGCATGCGAGTCGACCCGATCTCGATACGGCTGCCCTCGGTCAGCGCGGCGTGTGTGGTGCGGATCCCATTGACCCGCACCCCATTGGTCGAACCGAGGTCTTCGATGGTGATGGCGGGGTTGTCGGGCGAACCGACGACCGTGATCCGGGCGTGCTCCCGGGAGATTCCGGGATCGTTGATCCGCAGGTCAGCGGTGCTGCCCCGCCCGATCACCAGCGAACCGACGAGCGGGTGACGGACCCCGTTCACCTCGAGCACCAGTCTCCCGAGGCGAGGCCGGAGGGGCACCTCCGGAGCCTGGACCCCGGCGACCGCGGCGCTGCGGACGCCCAGCTTTCCGGTCGGCAGTTCGGAGTCCAGCTCGTAGTGGATCGAAACGGGACCGTTGAACATGTAGCCGCGTTCAGCGGCATATTCCCGTAGCTCAGCGATGATCTCGGAGTTCAGCGTCTTGGAATAGGGGGCGAGCCGGTTGTAGTCGTGCTCGGACAGGTACACCACAAAGTCATTGGGAACGAGTCGCTTATCGCGGCTCAGCAGTTTGGCTTCGGCGTCCAATTCGCGTTGCAGCTGAGCCGCGATTTCGATCGGCTGCACGTCGCCTTTGAAGGCGCGGGCGAAGACACCGCTGACCGCCGATTCGATCTTCTTTTCGGCTCTGTCGAACAGTCCCACCGCAGTACTCCCTCCAAGGACGACAGCGCAATCTTACTGGTCTTCTGCTAGGCGCGTCCTGGGAGCTGGGCTGACTAGGCCTGGAACCCAACCTGGGGAGCCGGTGAGGCATGCCTGCGACCAAAGATCCCGGTCCATGGCGTTGCGGGCCGCACCGCCATGTGTGGCGTGCGGCCCACAACGTGTCCTGCTAGCACATCCGATGGCTGCGGTCTTCTCCTATGGCAGCACTGCGAACGCGTTGCCGCGTCCGGCGGAAGCGCTACGGGAACGGAACCCTCCAATGCTCCAGCCCAGGTTGCGAGGCGGGGATTCGTGCGTGAACGTCTTGCCGTTCACGGTGGCCTTCGCGATGGTGTAACCTGACGTCGGCTCTAGGTCGTCGATCGTCATGCTCTGGGAGATGAACGCTAGCGGAATCGACATCGAGATGGACTGGAAGGGCAGCGGCGGCCCGATGTAGGTGGAGACGAAGTGATCATAGACCCGGCCGTTCTTGGTGACGGTGCCGATCCGAGCGAGCGGCGACCAGCGGTTCGCCCGGTCGCCGATTGCGCTGGTCGGATCCGGTTCGAAGTGCATGTCGTCGGACACATCGGAGAGCATGAGCTCAATGGTCGCGCCCTCGATAGTGTGGTCCGGGGTGAGCCCCGCCACGACAAGGCCCGTGTAGGGGCTGCCCGGGGTGCCGCCGACGAAAGCCAAGCGGTAGACATAGCCCTTCTGGTTGTGCTCGTGGCGAGCGAGGAAAGTCCGCAACTCCACCGATGGATTGCGTGATGCCGCAAAAGCAGGCATCGCGGTTGCGGCGAGCACTGCGGGGGTCGCCCACGCGGCGCCCTTCACGACGCTCCGTCTGCTGATGTGCTGCTGCTGTGTCATGTGGTTTTGCCTCCCCAATTGCATGTATTTCGCCCCGTTCGCGGCCAGCCTAGCCCAGCAGGAGTGCACCTCAGGCGAGTTCGGAGGGGCACTTCGAGGAGTTTTCGTCTTCCTTTGTCAGGGCCTCTTCCTGGAGGGGGTAGCGCGATTGTCGAGAGTAGGCCAAGGGAGAGGAAGCCCGCGGCGGCGCCCCACGGTGAGCCTGGCGGCCAACATCAGTGCGGCGGAGGCAAGATCGGTGCCCCCCGACCGAGCCGCGCACGGCCGCCACGATGCCCGAGCGGGCCGGTTCGGGGATGGACGCATCATGGAGCCGCTGCTCGGTGCCTGCGGCCAGGGAAGAGATCAGCAGCCCGCCGACGAGGGCCACCCCCAGGGCTGAGCCGAGCTGGCGGACGGTGGTCTGGAGGTCGGGAGCCTCCCCCCGATAGCTTGTGGGGCACCTCGGCGAGGACGACGCTGGTGAGTTGCGCGGTAGCCAGACCGACCCCGCCCCGTAGCCGAACAGCAGGCCCGCCAGCAGCCAGGCGGCCCCCGGCAGGCTCAGGGACAAGCAGGCGACGGTGCCCAGCTCGAGAGCCAGCCCCAAGCGCACGACACCTTGCTGGCCGAGCCTGCGGGTGAACGCGGGGACCAGCCCGGAGGCGACGAAGGTGCCCAGGGCCAGCGCCAGGATCAACCCTCCCGTGCCCAGCGGGCCGTATCCCATGGCCTCCTGGAGCACCAGCGGCAGGGTGAACAAGAGCCCGAACTCGCCGAGGTGGACGATGAACGCGGCGATCGCCCCGTAGCGAAAAGTCCTGAGCCGGAACAGTCCGAGGTGGGCCAGCACCGGCCGGTGGGTGTGGCTGCGCCGGGCCTCGACGATGGCGAAGGTTAGGAGTGGCGCCCAGGCCGAGAGCGATCACGAGCGGGATGGGCGACCAGGAGTCATCCGCTTGGCGCCACCACTCGAACGTGGCCGCCTCGATCAGACCGAAGACCACACAGCCCAGCCCGAGTGTGGCCAGTATCGTCCCTGGAATGTCGAGGCCGTGCCGCAGCTGGGGGTCGCGGGTCTCGGGCAGGGTGGACGCGGCTAGCGCGAGGGTGAGCAGCCCAAACGGCAAGTTGAGCCAGAATGCCCAGCGCCAGGAGATGCTGGCCGCGAGCCACCCCCCGATCAGGGGACCGAGGGCGGCCATCCCGCCGATAGTCGCGCCGTAGACGGCGAAGGCGACGGGGCGTTCTTGCCCGCGGAACAGCGCGTTGATGCTCGATAGGGTCGCTGGCAAGACCATCGCCGCGCTGATTCCCTGAGCGAGCCGGTCCGCGATGAGGATGCCCGGATCGGGGGCGAATCCGATCGCCAGCGACGAGAGCGCGAACCCTGAGATCCCGATGAGGAACATCGTCTTGCGGCCATAGAGATCCCCAAGCCGTCCCGAGGTCAGCATGAGGGAAGCGAATACCAGGGAGTAGACGGCGTTCATCCATTCCGCGTGGGTGGGGGTTAACTCTAGGCCGGTGATGATGACCGGCAGGGCCACGTTGGCGATGGTCGCATCCATGATGACCAGCGACGTGCCGAGCGCGACGGCGGTCAGCGCGACCCAGCGTC
>JAUMYR010000112.1 GCA_030528545.1 Propionibacteriaceae bacterium | reverse complement strand
AACCGTCCCTGTAGCCCCTCAAGGCCGATCACACGGCCGGGGTTCCTCATTCTCTCACGCAGAAGAGGATGCACATCAGAAGGCCGTCCGGGCGGCACGGCCTGGCCGGACGCGAGATTTTCCGGCGGGGCCTACGGCGACGGATCGGAGGGAGCAGAAGCAGCTGAGGAGCCGCATCGGCCAGCACCACGACATATCTGGGTTGCAGCCCGCAGATAATGAGGCCGATTCTTTGCGGGACTTCATCGACGGCTACAACGAGGAACACAAGGCCCGGAGCGTTAGCCGAATATTGAGCTACACCAGATGGAGTTCAGACGGAAAACATACCCCCGAAGAGACCTTCACTGAGAAGGTCGGCATTCGGCAGGACTATAGCTACCAGGACGATGACGGTCAGCGAGGAGAGTCATCCAAGGTGGTCAACGATGCCCCTGGAATCCTCCGTTGGTTCCGGGATCAGCAATAGTCTTCAGAGCTCGATGACCTTGCCCCCTTGAAGGAACTCCTGAACGACAAGAGCAGGGCTCTTCAAATCCTTGAACGGACTCGTCTGGGCGAGCTCAGTGATAGCGCCAAGTATCTCGGATACCTGCGCACCCGCGTCATCGCTCTCCGATATGAGCGCGGCGTCGAGGTTGTCAAACAGCCGCCGGAAGTTCTCCCGCCGCTCGTCAAAGGTCTTATCCAGGGCAGTCAGTAAAAAATCCTGCTGCACGCGGATGATCTCGATCTGCGTCCGCTCCCATGCGCGAATCTCATCGCGCTTCGTCTTCTCTTCGTTAATCGCCTTGACCCACTGATTCGCCGAAGCGAGAACCAGCTTGAAGGTGTCCACCACCATCTCGGGGCCGGGCTTCGGTAGAACCTTCTTCGCGGTCTGGCGGAGAGTTTGAAGACTGTCGGACTGGCTCATGCGTACTTCCTGATGATCTCAATCGACGCCTCGCTCAGATCACCTGTCTTAGAGTCGAGGATCGGAGTGTTCAGAATCTCTTTGACTGCTGTAACGAGTTGGAAGGCTCGGAGGAATTCACTCGCGTGTTGCTCCGCTTCGAACTCGACCGACTCCAGCACATCCAGTGCTCCAGACGAGCGCCGGGCCATGCGATTGAGTAAGTCTCGCAACTCCGCGATACGGCGTTGGATAGCGCGAAGGAGATCTTCGGCAAGTGCGGCACGCTTAATCTCCTGAGCAACCTCGGCAGCGATCTTCTGCGATTCCGTCTTAGATCGCGCTCCCAAGACGCCCACCGTGAAACCACCGACAAGTAATGCTGGGATCACTGCGCTCAACCCGAGGACAGCAGCACCAGCGGCCATCCCGCCACCACCTGCGGCAAGCGTGCCTCCACCAAGCGCGGCAAGGGTCGCATTAGTGGCCGCGACACCGCTCAGTCCTGAAATTGCTGCACCGGTTCCCGCCGTTGCGAAAGTCGACACGCCCCAAAGCGCTGCTGCTGGAGCGGCCACTCCTGCACCCACCGCACTGGCGAGCCCGGCAACACCAGTCGCGATCTCCTGAACCCTGGCCACATACTTCGGGATGTTCGGAATCCTGATGCGTACGCCGTCAACCTTTTTAAACTTGAGTCGCTTGACCTGTGCTTGGTTCCGTTCGAGCCAGTCGGCGAAGCGACCCACATTCGCTGCGTGAACGCGGAGCTGAAGCTCGCCATACTCTCGCGCGATGGACTCCGTCTCAACCTCGACCGCGTTGAGGTCTGCTTGCGCCAACTCCCAGAGCTGGGCAGCGTCACCGCGGATCGTTCGGCCTTTGCCGAAATCCACCGCACCCTTGACCGCAGCAGCAATCGCTGCGGCGGTGCCGACCCCGAGAGGAACGGCGACTTTCGCCCCGACCTTTGCAAGCCTCGGCAAACCCTTAAGAGCGAGACCAACAAGATCCATCGCCATCACCTCCTCAATGTCGCCGCACCAGTCGAGGTTACTATCATTGACAAGCGGCGAACAACCGAGCGGGTTGACTCATCGATGAGCTCATGGGAGCAGGCTGCGCACGATCACATCGGCAGGCTTCTCGGCCACCTGAGAGAAACCCGTTCCTGCCCACAGATTGAGGTGCTCAGCATCATTCTGCTCGGGACTGTCAGGAGAACGGTGTGTGAGGGTCTGGCCTGATCTGAAAGGAGATGGCGGTGGCTGATGCGATCGAACTGTTGGACGACGAGATGATCGATCCAGTGACCTCGTGGAGATCATCGATCAGAAAGGGGCCTCGCTGATCGCTTACTGACGCAGGCGAAATAGCAGGGTGTGAGCCTTGATCGGCCCAGGATGGGTGTTAAACCAGCGCCCGAAGAACGTGCTTGAGACCGCGCTGAACGTCGAGTTGACCGAGCATCTCGGTCACGAGCACTGCGAAACCCCGGCTGGGGGTGAACATGCGCAACCGGACCCGGACGAAGACGGTGCTCACCAAGATCGGCCCAGTCCGAGGTCGAAGTCCCCAAAGACCATGACGAGGTTGCTCGACTCGGTGATCGCGCCCAAGCGCAAGCACCTACTGGACGGGATCGACCAGATCGTGCTCGTCGGCGACCACCACAGGTTTGACGACCGGAGAGAATCGCCGCGCACGTCGACGAGGTCTACGGGCGAAGGGTCATGCAAGGACACGATCAGCCAGATCACCGGAGAACTCGCCGAATGGTCGAGTAGGCCGCTGGAAGTGATCTACCCGGTGATCGTCGTCGACGCGATGGTGGTCAATGGTCCGTGACGGACAGGTCCGCAACACCCCTGTTCTACGTCGTCATGAGCGTCACCATGAACGGGCAAAGCGGCATCCTTGGCATCTGGGCTGGCAACGGTGCGGAGGGTGCCCGGTTCTGGTCGGGAGGTGTTCAGCGAGTCGGGAGAACCGCAGCCTCAAGGGCGTGCTGATCGCGGTGTGCGACGGTCTGAAGGGCTGCCGGAGGCGACCCGACAGCACCTGGGAGCAGACACCTCATGCAGCAGTGCATCGTGCACCTGATCCGCAACAACTTCCGGTACTGCAAGTAGGCAGCACCGGGATGCGATCGTCCGCGGGCTCAAACCCGTGTACACGCCCTGCGTCTGAGGAGGCAGCGAAAGACAGGGTCGCCGAGTTCACCGCCGAATGGTGCGCGGTATCCAGCGATCGTGCCGTTCCTGGAATACGACGCCCGTGATCCGCCGGGTGATCTGCACGACCAACGCGACCAGTCTCGATCAACGTCCGCTACCGCAGGGCAATCCGGGCACGAGGGCACTTCCCGAACGAGGCCGCAGCGACCACGCGCCTGTACCTGGTCACGCATTCGCTTGCCCCCACCGGCGGTGGCCGGGCACGCTGATAGACGAGGTGCAAGCCCGCGCTGAACGCGTTCGCGAACCCATCTTCGCCAAATGGTTCGAGAGAACCACCCACTGAAACCGCCGGACCCCGCGCGCCGTCTAACGGACAGACCCACGGTCTGCCACGCGGGCACGATGACCGAGTTCTCGTGCGCTGATACGACATCAGAGGTGTCCGCGAAAGGGGCTCGACTCGCGAACCGCCCCATTCGCCGAAGCCCGTGTGTCCGCGTGCATGTTTCCGAGGAAACAGACACCTAAGAGCCCACGGTAGGCTATCAGACATGTCGTTGTCTCCGACGGCTGCGACGGGCTTCGGGATGCCAGATTCGCATGTCGTGCGTGAATTGTCGGCCGGGTCGCGACCCGGCCGACGTTTTGAGCCGCGCGACGAGCGTCTGCTCGACAACGATCTCCTGACGCTTGCGAAGCATGTACCCGGAGGCGCGGAGGACTTGATCGTCGTAAGGGAGTTCGCTGGCGGTCGCGGCATCGCTGATGTCGTGGCAGTGACGCGATGGCAGGAAGCGTTGGCGCAGAGAATCGAAGCACCACTCTCATTCTTAGAAAACGAGACCGACTGCACGATCATCTCCGCTCTTTCACCGAGACAAACTCGAACTGTCGGCGGCCTCACCAAACGACTCGGGATGAGTGAAGAGCAGATCACTCGGCGACTGCGTTCGCTGACCGCAACCGGTCATGTGAGACCGTGGGGCTCGGGCTTCAGGCGTGCTACCGCAATGGAACCGATTGGGCACGCTTACGCGCTTGAGGCGAAAGTCAGCGATTGGCGCCAAGGGATGAGCCAAGCACTGCGCTACTCAACCTGGTGCGACGCCGCCGCCGTTGTGCTCCTCCGTCCGCCACGCGACCTCGGCGAAGTGAGGAAGCGATGTTCGGCGATGGGCCTGGGGCTCGCTGTCGGTGATCGTTGGGTCGTGCGGCCCAGGCTCGGGCGACCACACCCTGGCCGACGTCTAGCTATGTCAGAGCAGTGGGCCCGGTTGATTACCGAATCAGAGCTTCGAGAAGCCTTCCACACTGGCATATGACTCCAGTACGGCTGCTGGGTTCGAAACCCAAGCCACTTTATCAGTCTCGCGGACGATACGTGGCAGGTCAGCAATTAACGTGTCGTAATCTGCGATTGCAGTGTTATAGCGACTCCGAAGAAGTGCTACACGTTCAGCTCTGTTGCCGCCAGCCGCATCGATTTGCTGAACTGCTTGTCGGAGCTGGAGAAGATGGTGCATCCGTTGCGTTTGATCGCTAGGGGGCATCGGGCCACCTCGAATCGTTCGGGCGCGGCCGGAATCCCAGCGCTCAATCGCCTCGGCAGTGTCGCGGCGAAGGATTGAGTTTAGACCGCCATGCGTCACATACGAGGCGGGAATCCTGATGCCCGGATCTGAGTTCTCACGAAATGCGAGGGGGTCGAAGGTACGTTGCCCCCGATCCCATCCACTTCCAACCGTGTCAGCACCGGCCGCAATTGCGGGCAATGCTGAGAAATCACCAAACGAGATAACTACCCGCGCACGGAGAGAAAGGGAGTGAACAGTTCTACATAGACCAGAGAAAGCTTCGGTCGCCGTGAGGTTAGGGAGATGATCCACAACCAGTTCGTTCGCTACCGTAATATTCCAGACCGGAGCGCGAAGAGCAGCAAGATTCCCAACGTAGGCGTCGAGTTCTGCTCCGGAAGACCAGAACGAGCGCGTACCAACTAGCGATTGCCAGCAGTCCCTATCGAGGCCACGAGCTAGGTTCGCAATCTCCAGTGCCCGGTATGCATCTGGCGCCTGCGGCGTAGAGAGCTGAAGTGTAGGGGCAAGCGTCGGAGCACCAATCTGACGCTGCCGCTCAAAAACCCGTTCGACATGTGCCAGTTGCTCAGCCATGCCGTCGAGTCGCGTACCTGCGGCGCCCCAGAGACCCCAAGCATCATAGAAGTCGCGGCGATTGGTGCCAGGCAAGAGCAGTGCGTGCGTCATGGGGTCGAAAATGACCTCGCCACCTACATCATGCACGGCGCTCGCAAGGTCTGACGCACTCGGATGGCGCGGGCGAGAGACCCTGGGGGTGGAGAAAGGAGTGAGAATCACGCCATCAGCACAGCGGCCCGCGATGGCCTCGACACACCACTTCCGATGCCCACCACGACGCCCATCATGAATGAGTACGCCGCTCATGACTCACCCCTCAAACGCCGGAGTTCGCTCAGCAACTCGGCACCATCGAGGAATCTGCGTGCGGGTTGGCGGTTTAGGCAGGTATCGACGACCGAAGCAAGCTCGCGTGAGAGTCCTGGGCGCAGCGTCAAAATACTCGGCGCCTGCTGCTCAGCGAGGGCCCGGTCATATTCGCCTGGATCGACGGTCGGGTCGGTCGGATACCTGTGGCTGAGCGCGTAGAAGGCAAGAATACCTAGTGCGAAAATATCGCTAGCTGGGATGGGTGAGCCGCCAGGCACATGTTCGGGCGAACGCCATCCAGGGGTTCCAGGTTGAAATGCACCTGTGATCGCGGTCTTCTCAAGGTGTCGCGCAAGTCCTGGATCCATGAGGACGAATCGACATCCAGGGAGACGCCGCACATTGGCTGGGGAGAGGTCACGATGAACGACCTCCAGCTCATGGCAAGCTGCCAGTGCTTCTGCCATGTCTTCAAGCAGGGACCAGACCTCGGCCTCGCTCCAGTCATCGCTCAAGTGCGACGTCAGGTCAGCGCCGTCAAGATACTCTTCTGCCCAACAGACCGCGGATGGTGGATCGCCGATCTCTACAGCTTCAGTCAGAACTTTGACGACTCGCTCGGAATCGACCGCTGAGAGCAATTCGACCTCTCGATGGGCACGTTGCAGGGTGATGTCGCTATTGGGGCCGGCGGCAAGGAGCACGACCTTCGCTACGGCAGGTACTCCACTCAAAGCGCCTTTGAGGACCACCTTCTGACCGCCCTGGGTAAGCACCTGCGGTTCGTCGAAGCCGAGGGCGGCACTGACATCGCTGGTGAGCGCTTGCAGGTCCACGGCCACCTCCACTCAGTCTCCACATCGGACATAGGCAAAAAGCCTAGATAGCAGCATAGACCATAATACCAACAATTCTCGAAGCTATGCGGGAGGAGCGCCGTGTTTTAGAGTTCACGAACATATCTTCCTCTCCTTGTAGCTGAGTCTAGGGTTATCCGCAAATTGTGGACATGTCCTGCTTACGTGGCTTGACTATGTGGTTGATGGTTCAATTTGTTTGTGGTGGTGTCCCGTACTCGACTGGTGGGCGGTATCCCTGCCCGGGGGTGTGGAGTCGGCGGCGGTTGTAGACCACCCCGGGTCCTGGCTGCGACCTCGCGGCGGGCTTTGGCTCGGGTCGGGGCAGGAACGCCGGTGGTAGAACTCGTGTTTCAGTGTTGACCAGAACGACTCAGCCCATCACCGTGATCGACACACATCCCGGCACAGCCCCGATAGATCTGGTCAATGCCTGGGGTGCTGGCAGGCCCGTCCGAGCTGGTCTGAGGTGGTGTTGGGCGCCCCCGGACTAGGGGTGAAACAGCCGTCCCGGCCGGGAAAGGCCCCGGTGGAGGGTCCTGCGCTATGGTCAGTGCCCGCCGGGTCCGGGGCCGGTGTCTTGGTGGGAGTCCCTTGCCCCCAGCCCAGCACCCGCCCAGGGGGCAGCCATCCCGGACCACCCAAGGGGTAGAGCCAGCCTCCCCCGGGGGGGTGGTAGGCAGATAGGTGACACCCCGAGGTCCCATACCCGGTTCAGCTCACCGGTACCCAGGGCCGGTTCACACGACCAGCGGAGTGTGATGAGACGGCGTCGTACCGATCGTGGTGACTGGCCGGAAACCCCGACGGGGAGACCCCCGGGCCCTTGTCGGGTGTATGGATGCAGCACTCGGTGTCACGTTCACTGACCCTCCCCTGACCCCGCACCTCAGCAGTGACCCGCGAAAGGCAGGATAGGTATCGTGTGAGTCAGTGAAAATCCCCCGGTACCCGCCGGTCAAGCTCCCATCTGGCGCACCACCCCACAGGGCCTGACAGGGCCAGCACACGGTGCGTGGCTCACCGGTCATAGCCCAACCAGGAGGCACCCGCAACAGCCTGACCATCCGGGTAAACCCCGCAGGTTCGCCCTCCTTTCCGCCACCGATCAGTTCACACCATTTATCGGCGGTGGTCGCTTCGACACAGCAGGAAGGCTGCCGCTTTTCCCAGCAAGCTCGTGATCCTTGCGCAGTTCCTCGACCCGTTGGCGCAACCGTCCCTACCCAGGCCCGCTCATCCAGACTCAGCACACACAGACAGGGCTCACCACCCCGCACGATCACGCCCGGGTGCGCACCCACTTCCCAAGAAGCTGTTCACCACACCCGAACCCCGCAGGCCACCCCCGGTAACCGAACGACCAGTCCCCTGTCACCAACCAGGCCACCCCACACCCGATACCCCCCGGGGGGTGAACCTCCTCCAGCATCTCTCCTGCTCTACCAGGACACACCCTGCCTTCCGCGAAACCCTCGCCCCACTCACCCAGGTATCCACAAAAACAGGGCAAGCCCACCCCATCATGGGGCCTGGTTTGAGGTCACGCTGGCCCACAAAGACATAGCCGAGACTCTGCGCCTCGACTTTGAGGTGGCCCAAGGTCTTCGAAAGGAAGTCCTCAGGGTCATGGGTAACGATCACGTCTGCTTACTCCTGAACGGCTGCCCTAACTATAGGCAGACCGCTCAACGGGCGTTCGGAATAACTCCGCGGCGCGCCACTGAGTTTCCGAAACCCCGTCCACGGCATCGTCCGCAGCCTCACTGTGACAGGCGGATTCAGGCCCCGGCCACACCCTCGAACTGGTTGAGCCCGCGAAGGCCGGGCGTCCTGCCCATCGATACGAACAGCGTCGAGTGAGCGCGGACGCGCATCGGAAACGCGGCCCACATCCGGCCGGTGCGTATTTGGCCTTGCTAGCTGCCAGTCGCGGGGACACCTACCCCGTGACGCACCCGCCCTCGCCGAGGTTCGGCCCACTCCACACCAACCGAAACAGCTCAGCCTCCGCGAGGCGTAGCAGTGTGTCTGCTGCATCTATCGGCACGAGGACGCAGGCATCCAAAAGCGCGGCGAAGCGAGCCATCCCTACTGTGCTGCTTTCCGCCGGGCAGCTTTCAAGGCTTCGGAATAGGATTCCGCGTCCGCGTCGTAGAGGCCGGTAGCGACGGCCTCGCGGGTGAGGTCGTCCAGGATCGCGCGACGCTCGACCCGGGAGCGGCGCCGGTATTCGAGCAGGTCTTGGAGGCGGACCCGGCGATGACGCCCGCCGGTCGTCCGGTCGTAGGGAAGTTCCCTCTTCTCAAGCAGCTTGACCAGGGTGGGTCGGCTGATCCCAAGGAAGTCGGCCGCTTGCTGGGTCGTGAGCCGCTGTTCAGTCGGCACCAGCGTAATGGCTAGGCCTTCTCGCATCGCGGCAACAACATCGACCAGGACGCGGTATGCCTCGATCGGCAAGGGCACGACCTGACCGTCCGGCCCCAGCAGGGCCGTCGGCTCAGAGACCTGGTCGAGAAACCTCGAGAGGCCGTTCATCGCCTCAAAATACTCGGGGGAAAGTATCGTGCGGAGCTCAAGCACCGGTGCGGCCATAACCCCAGCGCAGCAAAACGAAATATTCGAAACCCTCGACCGTGATGCCGGTGGGCCGATCCGAGCCGGGCCACCAGACGCGGGCCGCGCACCTCGCCCACGCCGGACGGCGATACCGAGCCCTCCGACAAGGGCTTGGCACCCGTCG
>JAUMYR010000111.1 GCA_030528545.1 Propionibacteriaceae bacterium | reverse complement strand
CAGGGCCTCTCCGCCTGAGCGGGGCGCAGGTCACAGCAGTTCCGGGCGCACGAACTCGCCAGCTCCGATGCTGGCGTCGATGAAGGAGCAGACAGTCTGGTACCAGACCTTGGCGTGCTGCGGGGTGAGGATCCAGTGGTTCTCGTCGGGGAAGTACAAGAACTTGTGCCCGAACCCGGCCTCGTCGCCGTCCCAGTGGGACGCCAGCGCCCACCACAGTGCCAGCCCCTCCCCGATGGGCACCCGGTAGTCCTTGTCGCCGTGGATGACCAGCATCGGGGTCCTGATCTGGGACGCCGACAGGTGCGGTGAGTAGGCCGACCGCATCTCGGGGCTCATCTCGCGCGACCAGTACCAGGCCGCGTCGGTGGTGTCGCCGAAGGATTCCAGGTTCCACAGGCTGGCGTGGGTGACGATGGCCCGGAAGCGGTCGGTGTGCCCGGCCGCCCAGTTCGCCATGTAGCCGCCGAAGGACCCGCCCATCGCGACCGTGCGTTCGGCGTCGATCTCGGGGCGGGCGACGGCGGCGTCGGTCAGCGCCATGAGATCGGTGAAGGGTTCGCGTCCCCAGTGTCCCCAGCCGCGCTGGACGTAGTCCAGGCCGTAGCCGGTGGACAGCGCGGGGTCGGGCAGCAGCACCGCCCACCCGCGGCTGGCCAGCAGCCACGGGCACCACCGCCACGACCAGGCGTTCCACGATCCCAGCGGGCCGCCGTGAATCCACAGCGCCAGCGGCGCCGGGTCGGACGCCGACGCACCCTCGGGCAGCACCAGGTAGCCCGGCACCCGGGTGCCGTCGGCGGCGCGGGTCTCGACCCGCTCCACGCGGCCCGGCAGGTCCGGGTAGGACACCGGGGAACGCAATTCCCGCAGGTTTCCGGTCGCGGCGTCGATCGCGACCACCGAACCAGGATCTGAGTAGGAGGAACGGATGGCATAAAGCGTCTTACCGTCGGTGGACAGGGTCACGGAGGTGAACGCTCCCGCCCCGGTGAGGCGCCTAACCTGCTCGGTCGCGAGGTCGACCGCGAAGATGGGGTGGTCGCCGTCCTCGTCCGCCGACACGTAGAGGGTCGCGTTGTCGGGGCTGAACGCGATGGGCTCTCCCCACCGGTCCCAGGACGCGGCGAGCACCCGCCCACCCGAGGAGTCGATGAGCCACAGCTTCTGGTCTACCGCCCGCTCCGGCGTCGACTGGTAGCTGCGCACGCACGCCACGAGCGTGGCGTCGGCGGAGACGACCGGGGCGAAGAACTCGTCGGCGGGGTCGGTGGCCAGCGTGGTGCGCTCCCCCGTAGCCGTGTCGATGGAGACCACGGTGCCGGACACCTCACTGCGGCTGCGCTGAACCTGCCAGCCCGTGACCAGCCGCGAACCATCGGCGCTGAGGGCCCAGCTGGTCTGTGCCAGCGCCGCCCCGAGGTCTCCTCCGAGTCCCCGCACGGAGGCGCTGACTTCACCCCCGGAACTGGTCAGGTCGAGGCGGGCGATCCGGTCGTTGACCGGGCCGAGGTCGTGGTCCCAGAACCGAACCGGGAAGGTCTCGTGCAGGATCGCCGAGACCTTCGCCTTGCTGCGGGCCTTGCGCTTGGCCGCGTCCTCCTCATCATCGGCGACACCAGCATGGCTAGGGGTTTTGGCGAACACCGTGGGTGAGGTGGCGGACGCGATGAGCCCGCTATAGCCGCCCGGGCGCTGAGCCAGCGGATAGGCCTCACCCCCGGTAGCGGGCAACAGCCACAGCGCTGAGGTGTCCTCGGCCGCGGGTTCGGCCCCCTTCGGGACGGGGCGTTTCGAGCCGAACAGGAAGGACCCGTCGGGCAGGAAGGATCCGAAGCTCTCCCCCTCCGACGAACGAGTCATGCGTCGCGCCGGGCTGGCACCGGAGGGGTCCAGGGCCCACCACGCGCTCTGGTACGAGGTTCCCGTGGGGTCCGGCTGGGCGAGAGAGACCATCACCCGGGTCCCGTCGGGAGACAGCGCCAGCGCTCCGAGCCGGGGCAGAGCGATATAGGCGTCCAAGTCGTACCAGGGGGAAGAGTTCGCGGGTGTGTCAGCCATGACGGCGAGCCTACCGGTGAGCAGACCACGGCGGAGCGGCACCTCCACACTGCGCCTCCCCGCGTCTCGACCGGCTGGGGAGGGGCCCCGGGTAGCCTGAGAGGAAAGCGATCAAGGAAAGGGAGGATCATGGCTGACACTGTTTTCTCCGCAGTCGCTGAGTCCATGGAGGGATTGGCGACGCGCTGCACCTCGCGGGGTATGAGTTTCGTTCTAGACGAGCCGCCTTCGCTGGGCGGAAAGGACGAGGGCATGAACCCGATCGAGGCTTTGCTGGCAGCCCTCGGCGCATGCAAGTGCATCGTGGCCAGGGCATTCGCCAGCAGGAACCGGATCCGGTTGCGCTACGTGCGGATCGAGCTGGACGGCACCCTCGACCCCGACGGTTTCCTCGGCAAGAACCCAGACGCGAAAGTCGGATTCTCCTCGATCAGGACGCGGTATTACATTGATGCCGACAACACCCCCGAGGAAATCGCGGCTTTTGTCGAGTTCATTGAGGCCCATTGCCCGGTCCACGACACGCTGACCAACCCGGCCCGGATGAGTTACGAGATCGCCTGACCGGCTAGGTCTGGCTCTCGGGCCCGGTGAGGTCTCGGGGTCCGAGCCGCCGGGAATCCCGGTGGCTCTCGGACGCGGGTGGAAGCCCTCGCGGGGCGGGAAGCATAGGCCCGTAACTCGCGGGCATGGGGTGATTGATGCGTCTTGGCGGCGGGCCAGTCCCGAACCGTGGCACGAGGGCATTGGGGGCTTGGGCCGTGGTGAGCCTGTAGCCGCCAGGCCTAGCCCCGCGGCCGGAGTTCTGGAAGCCCCTCCTGCCAGGACCGAGCCGGGTCGCCTCCCACGCCGGGGAAGGAACGGCCGCTGTTTAGCCGGTGATTCCCGGACCCGCCGAGCGGCGGGACGCTGAATGAGCGCATCTGCGGGCCATAGCTTCGTGATTCCCGCATCCGCCGAGGGGCGGGAATCACACCCAGGGAGTGTTAGCACCGGCGAAGTTCTGGCGGGCTGCGGCGTCCGGGAGTGAAACTCGCGCGGTGTAGATTCGCTGGAAGGGGTTCTGTCGCGAACTGGACGGGGCTTCCCGCGTCCTCAACGCGGGAGCGGCTAGGCGCGTGCTCAGAGGAGGCGAGATGACTGACAGGAACCCGGCCCGCCGAGGCGTCGCGTGCGCGGTCACGGCGCTCCTGCTCGCGTCCTGCTCGCCGCCACCGGCGGAGCCCGAACCAGGCCCGCCGACACCCGCCAGAACCACGATGAGCCCATCCCCCGCCCCGGCGCCGGCTTCGGCCGCCGCGCCGCTCGTCTCCACCCCACCCGCTGCGGTGGCCTCGCCCCAGGCGGCCGCGACCCCGGCCGCCAGCAATCCCTTCGACGCCGTCTATGACCCGGCTTTTGAACTGAAACCCCTTGCCAGCGACCCGGTCCCGGAGGCTGAGCGGCCAGCCCAGGCGACGGGTCCGGAATCTGGGATGGCTGATCCGGTCTATGGCACTCGCCTCTATCGGGCGACGGATTCCGCCGACGGCGAAGGCGGACGCATGCGCCACGAGTATTCCCGGCGGCAAGCATTCAACGCGGACAACTCCCGCTATCTTGCCCAGGACGGGACGGGCCGCTGGTACCTCTACGACGCCCGGACCTTCACCAAGCTGCGGGTGCTCAGCGAACTCGTCGGCGACTGCGAACCCATCTGGCATCCGAAGGACCCCAACAAGCTGTACCTGACGACGCGCAACGGCGGCACCTTCTGGTGGCTCCACGACATCGAGAACGGGGCCAAGGAGGTCGTGTTCGACTTCGCGGGAGCCACGGACTGGCCGAAGGCCACCTCCTTTTGGACCAAGGGGGAGGGGACCACCAGCGCCGATGGGCGCCTGCTGGCGCTGATGGCCACCAGCTATGACGAGTCGACTCGAAGCAATACCATTCACGGACTGGTCACCCTGGACCTCCAGGCCAGGAAGATCGTTGGCACTCTCGACGCCAGTTCCTTCCCGGTACCCAACGCCTTCCCCGACCACATCAGCACCTCGCCGAGCGGGCGACACGTCGTGGTCTCCTGGCTCGGGGGCCAGGGCGGCACCCGGGCCTATACCCCAGACTTCACCGGCTCACGCCAGCTGACCAGCGGGTCGGAACACTCCGACCTCGCCTTCGGGCCGAACCGCGAGGACTACCTGGTCTACGCCGATTATGACGCGGGCAAGATCGCGGCCATCAATGTCGACAACGGTGAACTCCTCGATCTCCACCCCCTCTATCCCGCCCCCGGAGAAGCCTATGCCCTGCACATCAGCGGCCAGGCCTTCGACCGGCCAGGCTGGGTCGTGGTCTCGACCTATGCGGATTCCGCCGATTATGGTGCGACCCGGCCAGCCCCGACACCGCGCCCGGAGTACCGCAAGGTGTGGTTGCTGGAACTGGTCCCCTCGGGCCGGAAACTGAGCCTCGCCCACACCCGCGGGAACGATCAGGCCGTCTCCAGCGAGGCATATTTCCTTGAGCCCCAGGCCAGCGCGTCCCGCGACCTCAGCCGGATCATTTTCGCCAGCAACTTCGGCGGTGGCGACGTCGAGAGCTATATCGTCGGCCTGCCGGCCTGGGCGCTGGACTGAAGACGAGCCTTGGGAACCCCGGACGCGCAGGGCTGGGCCGTTGTCGCGGACGCGGGGCCCGACCCGGGCTGATCCCCACCCCGGAGCCGCCGCGAAGCGCCGATGATCCGCGGGGCTCGGTGGGGTCGCCGGGGCCGGGCCCCAGGCTCCCGGGGCCAGCGCCAGTCACCGCGCCACGGAACCCTCATCCCGGCACGGCAACCGGCGAGGTTGCCTCAGCCGAGATAATCGCGCAGCCCGGCCAACGCCGGGGCAAAGACCTGGCTGGCGAAGAAACCCTCCCAGTGTTCCCGCTCGTCCGCGGCGCAGTCGAACTCGGTCCACCACTCGACGAGGGATTGGTCAGTCGAGCTCACCCGGGTCACCTTCAGGGTGGAGAGGTATCCGGTCACGTCGAACGGGGCCGGGTCGCAGAACCCGTAGGAGTAGCTGCGATCAACGTCTGACAAGGCGAGAAGGCGTTCCCTGATCCGCGACTCCCCGAGCCGGAAGTTCCGTACCGCGCCAACCGTGGTGCCGCTCAGGCCGTCCTCGATGTGGCTTTCGGAAACCGCGTTGCCAAACCAGGTGGCCAGGCCGTTGAAGTCCCGGAGGGTCTGCCAGACCTGGTCGGCTGGGTGGTTCAGGATCGTGCTGTAGTAGGAGATCGTCATGTCAGCCCTTCTTGAAGGTGATGGCCTTGAACTGTTCGGTCTGTGCGCGGATGCCGACCTCGGCCGGGAACCGTTCGATAGAGCTCGCCCCGTAGAAGCCGACGATGCCGTCGGTGTGGTCGAGGATGTACTGCGCGTCCTCGGGGTTGGCGATCGGGCCGCCGTGGCACAGGCACAGGATGTCGGGATTGACGCTCTTGGCGGCGTCAGCGAGTTCCTGCACCTTGACCGCCGCCTCCTCCAGGGTGAGCGCGGTCTTGGCTCCGATCGTCCCAGAGGTCGTCAGGCCCATGTGGGGGACGAGGATGTCGGCTCCGGCGCGGGCCATCTCCTTGGCCTGATCCACGTCGAAGACATAGGGGGATGTGAGTAGGTCAAGCTCGTGGGCCATGCGGATCATGTCGATCTCGTGGCCATAGCCCATGCCGGTCTCTTCCAGGTTTGCCCGGAACACGCCGTCGATGAGGCCGACGGTGGGGAAGTTCTGCACACCGGCGAACCCGATCTCTTTCACCTGGCGCAGGAAGTGCCCCATCACCCGGAAGGGGTCGGTGCCGTTGACTCCCGCCAGCACGGGGGTGCGTTTCACCACGGGCAGCACCTCGTTGGCCATGTCCATGACGATGGCGTTGGCGTCGCCGTAGGCCAGCAGCCCAGACAGCGAGCCGCGCCCGGCCATGCGGAACCGGCCCGAATTGTAGATGACTAGCAGGTCGATGCCACCGGCTTCGGCGGATTTCGCGGTGATACCGGTGCCCGCACCGCCGCCGATGATCGGCTGGCCCTGGGCCACCTGGGCGCGGAAGCGATTGAGAATCTCTCGGCGTGACATGTCTCTCCTTCTCAGTTAGTGATGGATGCGTGCAGGGCGCGGGCCATCGCGGCGCCGAAGCCCGGGGAGTTGATCGCCTGGTCGAGTTCGTGGACGATCACGCTGGAGCCAGCCAGCCCGGAGCGCAACGCATCGAACAGCGCCGCGTCGGCCTCGGCGTCCCGGAAGGGGGCTCCGTCGACGTCGATGGCGCTCACTCCCTGGAGGGGGATGAACAACTCGGTGGGCCCGGTCGCGGAGGCGAGTTTGGCGGCGATGCGGCGTCCCAGTTCGGCCATCTCCTCAGGGGTGGTGCGCATCAGTGTCACCGTGGGGTTGTGGACGAAGAGGTTGCGTCCGGCGAACTCGGGAGGGACGGTGTCGGCGGGTCCGAAGTTCACCATGTCGAGCGCACCCAGGCTGACGACCTGTGGCAGACCGACACGGCCCGCCATTTCCAGCCGCCGCGGTCCGGCGGACAGGACGCCGCCGACCAGGTCATCGGCCAGTTCGGTGGTGGTGAGATCACACACCCCGGCCAGCAGCCCAGACTCGACGAGTTTCTCCATGGCGCGTCCGCCCGCTCCGGTGGCGTGGAAGACCAGCACCTCGTAGCCGAGGTCGGTCAGGGTGGCGCGGGCCTCGTCAGCTGCCGGGGTGGTCACCCCGAACATGGTGATGGCGACGACCGGTTTGTGGCCGGCCGGGGCAGCGGTCTGCCGGTCCTCGTATGCCCTAGCCATCCCGGCGATCGCGGCGGCGGCGTTGCCGAACACCTGAGACGAGATTGAGTTGATCCCGGCGACGTCGACGACCGAGTACATGAGCGTCGCGTCCACCTCCCCGACATAGGGCTTCACATCGCCGGAGGCCATGGTGGAGACCAGTAGTTTCGGGAATCCGACCGGCAGGGCCTGCATCGCCCCGGCCGCGACGGAGGAACCGCCTGACCCACCCAGGGATAGCAGACCGTGGATGCGTCCCGACTCGGCTAGGCCGCGGACGATGTGGGCCGCGCCGCGACTCATGACCCGCATCATCTCGCCTCGGTCCCGGCGCTCTCGCAGTGCGGCGGCGTCCTCACCGGCAGCAGCGATCACCTCGTCGGCGCTGATGTCGGCCATAGGGCTAGACGAGAAGGAACCGACATCGACGAGCAGGGCCTGTGCCCCGTGCTGCTCCAGCTGTTTCACCAGCCAGGCGTATTCGGTGCCCTTGGTGTCCAGCGTCCCGATCAGTGCGACGACGGCCATTCGGACTCACTCCTTCGTGTGTTGTGTGCGCCCGGGTAGGGCGCGAGCGTGGCGGTCAAGCGTCCAGATGCGAGAACGAGGTTACGGTGGTTCACAAGCATCGACTAGTCCAATCCGACCGAATTGGATCAGTCGGCTGAGGCATACTCTTACGGGTGGAAGCGCGTATGGATTCGGCGGAGCTGTCGAGGCTGCTCGGGGTGTGGACAGACGCGGACGCCCGGCTGCCGGATGCGCTGGCCAAGACCATCTCCGACCTGGTCGATCATGGTTTCGTGCCCGCGGGGAGCACACTCCCGGCCCAGCGGGAGCTAGCCCAGGTGCTGGGCGTCTCTCGGGGGACGGTCACCGCGGCGCTGGCGATGCTGGAGTCCGGCGGTTATGTGGTCTCAACACGCGGCTCGGGCACACGGGTCCGGTCGGGACGGCTCGGCGGCGGACAGCGGTCGGGTGGGCGCTTGTTCTCCTTCACCAACGCACCGCGCGATGTCGTCGATCTGTCCAGTGGCGCTTTGCCCGCCTCGGACGTCACCAGAGAGGTGCTGTCCACCGGTTTGGATGGGCTGGACGCCTACCTGGAGACCGACGGGTACTTCCCGGCCGGGCTGCCGGTGCTCAGGCAGGCGATCGCGGAGCATCTCACCCGTGATGGAATCCCGACCCGGCCCGCGGAGATACTGGTGACCAGCGGGGCCCAGCAGGCCACCTCACTGGTGATTCGCGGACTGCTGGACCCGGGCGATCTAGTACTCACGGAGGACCCGAGTTACCGGGGAGCCCTGTCTGCGTTGCGGGCGCACGGAGTCCGCCTGGAGGGGGTCCCGCTGCGTGACGGCGGTATCGATGTGGGTCTGGTAGAGAGGGCGGCGCTTCGGCGTCCGGCTGCGCTGCACTGCCAGACCAGCGTCCACAACCCCACCGGCCAGAGCATGAGAAGGGACACGCGGGTGGCCCTCGCCCAGGTCATCAACCGCTGCGGCATCCCAGTGATCGAGGACTGCTGTTCCTATGACCTGACGCTGTCGGGGCGTCCAGCGTCGACGCTGACGGGGCTTGTCGCACCTGAGTTGCACGTGAGCTGCTGGACGATGTCGAAGCTGTTCTGGGGAGGACTGCGCATCGGCTGGGTGAGGGCCGACGAGGCTCGTATCCGGAGGCTGGTGGAACTGCGAAAGATCGACGACCTAGCCACCTCGATCGTCGACCAGCTGTATGCGGTGAGGCTGCTGCGGCGGGCATCGGATGCCCGGAGGGAAAGGCAGACGATGCTTGCCGTGCATTTAGCCTCCACGGAGTGCGTGCTGAGGGAACTGGCCCCATCGTGGACTTGGCACCCAATCGCTGGCGGTTCGGGCCTATGGGTCGATACCGGCACGGACGCCGTCGCTTTCGTCGAGCAGGCCAAGCGAGCCAGGGTCCGGCTCGCCGCCGGACCGAGTTTCTCGCCTCACGATGGTCACCGCACCATGCTGCGGTTGCCACTCTGGCACGATGACGCGGAACTCAGGCGAGGACTGGGTGCTGCGCTCAGCTCTTGGGAGGAACATCGCAAATGACCGGCAAGAATCCAACCCCCGAGCGCAGGTCATCACCGCTAAGGGTGCTGCTATCCCGAAGGAATGTCGAGATAGCTTATGGCAGAGGGATATCCCGCCAGAGCGCGGAATAGAGTCAGAAAAACTTCTAGTTCTCGGGGGTAAACACCAAGTCGCAGCAAGTCTGTAGGAATAGCAAACCCATGCCCGCTCAGTTCAATTAGGTCGCATGGAAGCCCCACCGTGGTGGGGAACAGGGTGCGCAACACGCCGACTCATGGGT
>JAUMYR010000110.1 GCA_030528545.1 Propionibacteriaceae bacterium | reverse complement strand
AGCGCCACCAAGCAGCCCTGCCGATTCTTTTCGCACAGAATCGGCCTGCCCCTACAGAAATAACAGAGTTGGGTCGACGCACATCTAAGACTATGGCTGAACATCCCCCTTGCCTGTTTTGGAGCGTCGTTGCCGTATCTCTCGTCGCCCTAGCGCTTGTGACCTCACGTGCGAGCCTTCCCATTCGCCGAGGTTTTGTGAAAGGCTCGCCGCAGATTCCATGAGGTATCAATCGGAGTCTGGACTATTCATCAGCGCAGAAGCGTCTGAGCCAAGCCCCCAAGCATCGTGGCGAGCAGCCAGGTGGAACAGCTGGTTGGCTCGCCCGCACCTTCCGGCCACGCCAGCCTTGAGCCAACGGGCACCGATCTGGCATCTTTCCAGGCGGACCTCAGCCTGAAACTCGTCTGCGATCCGAACCGGACCCCGGACGAGAAAGACTATGAACTCTTTCGTGGGCTTGCTATACCAGATATCCAGCCATAACCGGCGCCGAGGTCAGGGGCCCCGGTATCGAGCGGACAGCCTCCGGCTACTGAGGGACCGAGGCTCTAAGCCAGCGGTCCAGGACGATATCCGTGGCCGGATCGAGCAAATCGTCGGCTGCGATCTCACCGGTGACCCTATCTCGTGTTGCGCATGTATGGAGGCCAAGGAGGCTCTCAGCCTTCCGCCAGACCCCAGGCTCACCACGCTGATAGAACATCAGGCCACCTTGCCCCTAGCACAGCCCGACACCAATAATGCGTTGTGGGACGCCCCCGCGTTACTGACCTTTGACGCCACGCCGCAGGAGGCGAGCCTCCAGGATCGGGATTATCGCGGTGGTGATCGCATTGCCCCTCAGCGCCATGCTGGGTGCGGCATGGGCGGCGCCAAGATGTGTGAGATAGGCCGGCTCAAGTCGGTCGGGCTGATCGCCGCGCTCACCCGCTCAACTCTTGACGTCCGACCTCCTTCGGGACCAGGCCAGCACTCACCAACATGAGTCTGCCCATGCTCTCCGTCCAAGCCTGGGGCCTTCCCACCTGAGGCTCCTGCTGGGCGTGATCGTGATCGTCCCGCTGCGCGTCTGGCATTGGCAGTCTGCTATCGGGGCTGAAGGCCGCCCACATCGAGCCGGACGCGGAGGTCCTGGAGCCTTCACTATCAAGGGGTGGGCCTATGGACGGCAACGACGGGCTACTGCTGCCCTATGGAGCACTGAGCGCGGCTTTCGGCCATGCCATCTCGTGGTGGCGGACACCGACTGGCAGAATGCGGCGCGCGGATTCGCGTTATGCGTACAGCTAGGAGTCGGCGTTGCTCTGCGAGGTGACTGGCCGCTGGCAGCACTGATCGCCTGGGTACTGTTCCGACACTCTTGCTGAAAGGTGGAATGCCCCTGGTGGACGTGGTTCTTCGGGCTGGGGATTGGGATCGTTGGTGATGGAGGAGAGATCCTGACTGTCTCGCACAAGCTAGACGGCGCCCCGTTCGCCTAGACCAGCTACCGGCCCTCTGCTTGAGCGCTGATTGCTGCTGTGTTAGCTGTAGCCGCAGCGAACGCAGTGGCAAAGAAAGGTCTGTGACGCTGTGTCTTCTACTTCGGTTCCGTGACCGTGGGCTTGCTCTTCGCGGGTCAGGTTGTCTCGTTCGGCGTTGCTCACCTGTGCGGAATCCCGGGCCGCATGGGCGTTGGCACGCCCCATGCTCTACTTGTCCCCAGGCGTCTCAATCCGACAACGCCAGGATTTCTTAGCATCTTTGTGCTGACTCGGGTCATCGGCGTGGGATCTGGGTTAGGGTGTCGGTATCCGCTAGGTGTTTTGGTGGCGGGTCCTCCATGAGTGCCTAGTGAGTGCCGACGGGAGGGCAACGTGCTGCTGGTCAGATGCGATGTGTTCCATCCCGTTGTGTCATTTCCGAAGGCCGGGCGGTGTTCAGCCCTGCTAGCCAAAACGACGATGCCGGGAGGAGATCATGGGCTATGACAAGCGAGTAGTGGAGTTGTTGCGGCCCTTGGTGCTGGCACCAATGGCTGGAGGGCCGTCTACGCCTCGGCTGGCTGCGGCCGTTGCTGGAGCAGGTGGGTTGCCGTTCCTGGCCGCGGGGTATCTCAGCCCTGACAAACTCCGGGATGACATCAAGGATCTGGAGGGCAGGACCTCGGCGCCCTTCGGGGTGAATCTCTTTGTGCCAGACCTGAGTGGGCAGGCCTGTGACCTCGATGCCTACTGCCGTTACCGGGACAAGATCTTGGAGACTGTTAGCGTCGAGGGATCACTTCTGCCTGTAGACCCTGTCTGGTCGGATGATTATTTCGATGAGAAACTGGGGATCGTCCTTGAATCGACTGCTCGTTTCGTGTCGTTCACGTTCGGCCATCCGCCAGCATCGGTGATCGAGCGGATCCAGACCACAGGGAAGATGGTCGTATTGTACGCGACGAGTCGTCCAGGGATTGACGCCATCGCGACGACGAAGGCCGATGTGATCGGAATTCAGGGCCCGAATGCGGGAGGGCACCGGGCAACGGTCGCCGGAACCGATGACGATACCTGTGAGCCTCTTGTCCCGCTGGTTGAGCATGCCCTCGCTATTTCCGACAAGCCCGTTATCGCTGGAGGGGGTGTGGCTACCGCCGCCGATGTACTCGTTCTATTGCGTGCCGGAGCGAGTGCGGTTCAGGTTGGCACTTTGTTTCTGGACGCGGATGAGGCCGGGACCAAGAAGACTCACAGGAAAGCTCTTCGTGAGTTCTCCGATAGAAATACGGTGGTTACCGCGGCTTTCACCGGACGACCGGCACGTGCGATCGCGAACCGGTTTACTGATTGCCTCTCGGACAGCGCTCCGGGTATCTACCCGCAGTTACATTTCCTCACCGCAGCGCTACGTAAGAAGGCTGACGAGCAGAACGATGCTGAGCACCTCAATCTGTGGGCTGGAACTGGTTTCGCTCACGTAGCCGCAAAACCCGCCGCTGCGATCGTGCGCAGCCTACTCCCGTATTCTCCTTCTCCTGATGAGTCTAACCCACCCGATGCTAACGACTTTCCGTGTCTGCGTATTGCAGTCGTCGGCGCTGGACCGCGTGGCTTGGCCGTGACCGAACGTATTGCGTCCTTAGCAGGGGTAAGAGGGCAGAGAGTCTGCCTCGACTGGTATGACGACACTGCCTTCGGGGCAGGGCGCGTGTGGAGCCCGTACCAGACAACTGCGTTGCTAATGAACACCGTATGCTCTCAACTATCCGCTTCCCCAGATGCCTCGGCCGAGTTTGGTCAGGAGTACGTGCATGGGCCAGGTTTCTACGGCTGGCTCCAGAGCCCGGACGCCGAGCGTTGGCTTCAGCATGATCCCGTGCTCCTGTCCGAACGGGACAACATCGAACCGAACACTTACACCTCTCGTGCGCTCTATGGCGCTTATCTGACGTGGTCCGCCGCTCGCATCGTCGCGGTGGCCAGGTCAAGCCTGCGGATTCGGCGCATTCCCCGCCGGGTGATTTCTCTTAGCCGCGAGCCGAATTGTCGACGGCTCACAACCAGTGATGGCTGGGTTTGGGACTACGACTACGTCGTACTTGCTCTCGGACACCTGCCAGCCCGTCCGACTCCACGAGAGAGCTGGTGGCTAGCAGCCGCCAAAGATGCGAAGTTCCTGTACATACCTGCCAGCGATGCAACGGTACAGGCTGCAGCCAGGCTGGCGCGTAAGAAGCGGGTCCTCCTCCTCGGTCTTGGATTGACCTTTTTTGATTACCTCGAGCTACTCACAACCGGGCTCGGCGGCCGGTACGTGCGCACCGACGGCACGCTCAGCTACGAGCCCTCAGGTGCTGAGCCCCAGATCTATGCAAGCTCACGCAGAGGCGTCCCCTATCATGCGCGCGGAGTCAACCAGAAAGCTCCCCCTGAGCGATGGGAACCAAGGTTCCTTACCCTCGGCTATGCCGCGGAACTTCGCGAACAGCGTGAGCCCGGAAGCGTCTCTTTCGGTCGCGACCTATAGCCGATGATTGTGCGTGAGGTTGAGCTTGCTTACACGCTAACCCAGAGCAATGAGACGAGCGCGGGGCTGGACAAAGAGAGTATCTACGCAGCGCTCAAGGCAGACCCGGATGCTTACCAGAAGCTACGACAGAAAGCGAATCTGCCAAAGGCGGGCTTCCCGTGGGAAACCGTGCTTGATCCGCGAATCGGCACTGAGGGCATCGAGAACCTTGCGCAGTACCAGCAAAGAGCCATCGCATACCTGCAGCAAGACATCGCGGAGGCCTGCCTCGGCAATAAGCAGGGACCCATTAAAGCAGCCCTAGACGTCTTACGTGATATCCGAAACGAAGTCCGACAGGCCGTGCAGGATGGCGCTATCGGGGACCGGTCCTTTCATGAGGAGCTCTGTTCGTTCTACACGCCGTTTAATTCCTTCGTTTCCATTGGCCCGCCTCTTTACCGAGTCGAGCAGCTCGTCGGCGCGATGCGGGCGGGAACAGTTGTGCTACTGCCTCCGGATCCCTTCATCAGTCCCGACACGGGCAAGCACTCTGTCACTGTTACCGGCCGTTACTTCTCAGCCGAGCCGTTGTCAGTCCAAGCCGTTGTCGAGTCGCGACAGCCTCGTGTCGACGCGCTCGGCACCGCAGACGAGTTCCTGCAGGGTCTGCTCGACTCCGGCCTCGTTGGCCTGCACCGGTTTACCGACAGCTCCAGCAGCTCCGGCGCGGTTGCTGTAAAACCGCGCGATTTTCGCGTCCTCAACGAGCACGGAAACGCCGACGACCGTGTATTCCTCTACGGCGTGCCATTAGAGGGCCTGCAGTGGGGCACCGCGGCCACGATTCGCCCCTTCGTCAATTCCGTTATCTTCCAAGACGCAAACCGCATCGCGCATACGATGCTCACTGAGCGCGCTGATACTCCCAAAAGCACTCGCAACGAAAGAGTTCAGGAATGATTAGTGCAGAAGGAAAGAGCGCCGATACAATCAGGAGGCAGGTTCTTGGCAACCAGTATGTCAACACTACGCTTAAGGGCTGGGCTCCCGCTAAAGCAGTCCTTGATCTTCTCGAGAATACACCTTGGGGGTTCCTCTGGCCTCGGGATGAACTGACTTTGCGTGAGCGCAGTCTCATCACCGTAGGAATCCTCGCTGCTCTCGATCGGAAAGAGGAACTACGTACACATGTCAGGGGTGCGCGACGTAACGGGTGCACATTCGAAGAGATCGTTGAAGCCATCCTACATGCTGGTGTCTATTCCGGCATGCCTGCTGCTGTCGAAGGCGCAAAGGTCGCTCAAGCGATTGCCTGCGAAGAGCAGCAGGACGATTAAGGAGCTGGACGTTCTCCGGACAGTGTTGTTCCCTGGCTATGCGGCTCATCACCCCCGACTCGACACGCATAGAGGATTCCGCGAAGCGCCACACGGTCAGCATGGCAACGGCCACTGACATTTCTCACGCATCGACGCTGTCCCATGGGCACGTCTCACCATGGCAAGGAGACTGACCGATGACTAGAGCCTGCCCGGTGAGCAACGGGAACGGCTAGTCAACCGGTGCCGGTTGAGGCAACCAGGAAGGCGGCCGCGGACAGCCCGGCGGCACAGGCCATGGTGATCGCCATGGGCAGGCTGGAGTGCGCACCGCCCAGCCCGGCGAGCGGGGCCGCGATGGCACCGAGTGTGGCCTGGCCCAGCCCGATGAGCGCGGTGCCGGTCCCGATCGTGTCGCGGGCTTGGTCCAGGGCCAGCGACATGGTGCTGCCTCCGACCAGCGCGAGACTCGCCGCCATGGCCGACAGCACCAGGACCCAGGCGGCCAGCGGCGCGTCCGCCACGGCGGCGATGACGACCCCGCCGGTCGCCGCGCACATGGCCGTGACCCCGGCCCGGGCGGTCGCGGCGGGATTGGCCACGCCGCGCTTCTCCGCCCGCTTCAGGTGGCTGCTGACCAGCCCCATCGAGATTCCCAGGCATCCCGCCACGCCCGCGTTGACCCACCCGTACTGCTGGGCAGACAAGCCCAGATGGTCTTGGAATAGGAAGGGTGCCGCCGACATGAAGGCGAACATCGTCGCGAACCCGGACGCCAGCGCCACGGCGTAGCCGGTGAACCGTCGGTTCCTCAGCAGCCCCGCGGCGGCGCTAGCCACCGCGCCCACGCTCAGCCGGCGGCGCCTAGCCGGGGGCAGCGACTCGGCCACGACCCACCAGGCACCGGCGAGCATGGGCACCCCGGTCGCGGCCAGGAACAGGAAGACCGTCCGCCACGATCCGGCCAGCAGCAGCCACGCGCCGATCAGCGGCGCCACCACGGGGGCGAGGGCGCCGAGCAGCAACAGCACAGTGAGCTGCCGGGCCAGGCGCGTCCCGGCGGCATGGTCGGCGACAACCGAGCGCGAGAGGACGGTGCCAGCGCAGGCTGCCCACCCCTGCGCCACCCGGCAGACGAGCAGCCAGGACCAGCCGGGCGCCAGCGCACACAGCACCGATGCGGCGATGTAACAGGCCAGACCAACCAACAGCGGGCGGCGGCGCCCCAGCGCGTCCGACAACGGACCCCAGGTGAGCTGGCCGATCCCCGTCCCGATCAGATAGCAGGTCAGCGTCAGCTGGACGATTGTCGCCGAGGCGGACAGGTCGGCCCCGACCGCTGGCAGGGCGGGCAGGTAGGCGCTGGTGGACAGCGCGTTGATGGTCGAGATCAACGCCAGGACGCCGACCGCGCCGCCTGGCAGCGCAGACCCGGTGAATCGGCCCGCCCGGTTCATGCGTCCTCCCGGTCAATCGTCATCGTCGAGGACTTCGATGCTGCCGCTGGTGCCGTCGATGCGCACCCGCTGGCCGGTGCGCAGCCGCGAGGTCGCCTCGTGGACGCCGACCACCGCCGGGATGCCGTACTCCCGGGCCACCACCGAACCATGTGTCATCATCCCACCGACCTCGGTGACCAGTCCGCCCGCGGCGAGGAACAGCGGGGTCCAGGCCGGGTCGGTGCCGGGGCAGACCAGGATCTCGCCCGGTCGCAGGCCCGCTGCCTGCGGGTCGAAGACCACCCGCACCCGCCCCTCGGCGACGCCGGGTGAGACCGGGCTGCCGCTGATCGCGTCCCCGCCGTGCCCCAACCCTTCGTAGAACGCCCGCCCGTCCCCGGTCAGGACTCGGGGCACCTGCCTGCGGCGCTGCTCTCTCCGGGTGGCCTCCCGGCGGGCGGCGACGGTCTCGGGCCAGCCCTCGGCCGTGTCCGGGGACAGGCGTTCCAACTCGTCGAGGTGCAGGTAGAAGACGTCTTCGGCCTGCTCGATCACCCCCAGGCCAACCAGGTCGGCGCCGCTGGCGAGCAGCGCGTCGCGCGCCTGGGAGAGCACCCGGACGATGGTGAACTTCGGGGTCTCCCGGGCCCCAAAGAGGGCCCGGACCCGGGAGATCATGAACCTCAACCGGGCGGCCTTCGCCCTGGCGAGGGGGCCGGTGCCCGGGGCCAGCAGCGCCACCAGGCACTCACCCGCCCGGGACGCCGCCTCCACCCCGCGGGCGAAGACCGCGTCGGGGGCCTGGCTGGGGTCGGCGACTCCGGCATAGCTGCGCAGGGTGCCCATGAGATCGAGCGGCTGGTCGCGCCAGCGGGGCTGCCCAAGGTCGATCTCGGCGACTCCCCTCATCCCGTACCGGGCGAGGAAACCCGCCACGGCTGACTGCGCCACTCCCGGCAGGGTCCCGGCGAGGGCCTGGGCGGCCAGGGTGGCGGCGTCCTGATCCCGGAAGGCCGCCAGCGCCCGTTCGTCGGCCCGGATCTGGGTGGCGACCTCCCACAGGGCGAGGTCCATCTCGGTGGTGACATTTCCCGGCAGGCCGCGCAAGAGTTCCAGCACCAGCGCGCGGGCCTGGCCGTCGGCCCGGGACGCCTCGACGCCCAGCCTGGCCAGCAGCGCGACGGCGGGCAGCAACACCGGCGCGAAGGAACCCAGCAGCCGCGGCAGCGTCGTCTCCAGGGCGCGGCGGGTCACCCGGACGCGGGCGCCCAGCCTCTCCCACGGATCGCCGATCGTGGCGGCGTCCGCGAACCCGCTGGCGGCCTGGGCGACGATCCGCTCGGTGAGGTCCGTGAGCAACCGGCGGCGGCGTTCCGGGCGGGCCAGGCTCAGCGGGGCGCGGGGCAGGATCCGGGCGGCGACCCTGGCGATCTGCCGCACGCTCGCGGCGCTGGGGCGCCCAGTTGGTGCGTCCCAGCCCTTCTCGCGGGCTAGACCGGCCATGATCGCGGCGATGCTGGGTTCGATCATGGGCAGCACCCGGCTAGCGTGGCGGGCTCCCCAGGGGTGCCTCAGGACGCGGTCGTAGCGGATCCACAGCCTCTCCCCCGCCGAGCCCACATAACCGGCGGCGACCAGGTCTTTGCGCGCCCCGGTCAGTTCGCTCGCGCCCGATAACAGCAACCCGAGCGCGTCTCGTCCCAGCGGGGTGATCGGTTGCAGCATGCCCTGGATGGCGCCGAAGGAGAACCACACCGAGCCGGGGTCGGTGCCGGGCACCGGGTAGAGCGAGGTGATGGGACGCGCCTGCACCAGCTGGACCGCGCCACCGGCGATGGCCCACTCGATGTCCTGGGGTTCCCCGAAGCGCTCGGCCACGGCCCGGCCGATGCGGTCCAGTTCGCGGATGTGGGCGTCGGTGAGGCAGGGCTGGGCGTCGCCGTCTCGCGTCCTGGTCTCCACCCCGCCACCGTTCAGCGGGACGGTGAGGACGGCCTTCGCGCCGGTGGTGCGCCGGATCTCGCCGGTGCGGGCGTCGACGATCACCTGATCGGGCTCGACCTGGCCCGAGACCAGCGCCTCTCCCAGGCCGAAGGTCGCGTCGATGACCGTTTCGTGCCTGGCCCCGGTCAGCGGGTTCGCGGTGAACAGCACCCCGCTGACCTCGGCGGGCACCATCTGCTGCACCACCACGGCGAGTTCCACGTCTTCGGGCCGGATGCCCGCCCGGTCGCGGTAGCCGATCGCGCGGGCCGTCCACAGGCTGGACCAGCAGCCGACCACCGCCGCGAGGACCGCCCGAAGGCCGATCACGTTCAGGAAGGTGTCCTGCTGGCCCGCGAAGGACAGCTCGGGAAGGTCCTCGCTGGTGGCTGAGGAGCGGATAGCGAGCGCGCTCCCCTCCCCGAAGCGCTCCCGGCAGGCCTGGTGCAGGGCCTCGGCGATGTCTTCCGGGACGGTGCCCGCGGCGAAGGCGCCCCGGATCGCGGAGGAGGCGGCCTCCAGTGACGCCGGGTCGCGGGCGTCGAGGCGGGCGCAGGCGTCCCGGATGACCGGGTTCAGGCGGTTGGCCTCGACGAAGCGGCGGTAGGCCCCGGTGGTCAGCACGAACCCCGCCGGGACCCCGAAACCGGCCGCCACGAGCCGAATCAGGTTGAGCCCCTTGCCGCCGCACTCGGCGAGGGTGGCCTCAGCCGCGTCCAATCCCACGATCAAGGATTTCATCATGTGTTGAATTTTA
>JAUMYR010000109.1 GCA_030528545.1 Propionibacteriaceae bacterium | reverse complement strand
CTCTCAGGCGCCCCGGGCATCAAATTGGGATCATCCCCGCGTGGGCGGGGAATATGCCTCAGATAGGCGCCGAGTCTATTGGGTCTAGGGATCATCCCCGCGTGGGCGGGGAATATCGGCCTATGTGGTGCTGGCCCTTGGTCTTGGGCGGATCATCCCCGCGTGGGCGGGGAATATTGCGCATAGTGCGATATGCGGATTGACTAGGGAGGATCATCCCCGCGTGGGCGGGGAATATATGGTGTTCCTTTCGTTCGTGGTGATTTGACTAGGATCATCCCCGCGTGGGCGGGGAATATCGCGCCCGGGAACTCCCCCTTCTCTTGGTCCAGGGATCATCCCCGCGTGGGCGGGGAATATGGCACCGACATCGACACCCGCGACCTCGTCCCGGGATCATCCCCGCGTGGGCGGGGAATATACTTGTTGGCTACGGACTATACCACAGCCTTGTGTCACTTTGCATTGGTTTGCTTTGCTCGCAGCCAGCGATAGCGTGCGGCTCGGGGGATGACCGTCTTGACGGGTGTCGAGGCGGTGTCGTTTGCGGGTGGCCGTTTGAGTGCTATGAACCCGTCTAGATCTACGGGCTGCCAGCGATGGCCACTGTTGCGGATTTCGAACCCCTGTTCGTTCGCAGTCGCAATGATCATGATCGCTGTGCCTCCTCGGAGCCCGTCACAGGTGATCTCCCAGAGCGCGTCCCGGACGCGAGCAGATACCTTTCCAACGAACACGCCTGGAGCGACTTCCATCAGCCACTTGGTCAGATGCCCACGTAGGCCTTCAGGTACTTTGCTGAGAACAAGAGTAATCACCAGTCCTGCCCACCATAGTTGATGCCACCTGCGACAGCTTCAAGTTTTTCGTCCCAGAGATGCAGCACGTTGATATCTAGTTGGGGAGACTCGCCAGGCAGTAGCAGGTCCCGCAGATCTCGGACGCACTGGGCTAAGAGATCGTTCGCCCGCATAGCGTCTCGGACACGGCGCCGGGTGTCACCGGAAACGTCCAAGGATTCTTCGGCCACGACATCGAACGCAATAGGAATTGTGACGTCAGCTTTGTAAAGATCTGCGATGTCGTATACGAAAGCTCGTGAGTGACCAGTGTGGATGAAGCCGAGCCCTGGTGAGCACCCTAGTGAGACGATTGCAGCGTGCACGACGCCATATAGGCAAGAATGAGCTGCCGATAGCGCCTGATTGATTGGGTCTGAGGCGTCGAATTGATTGGGGTCGAAGTGGCGGCGCTTCCACGGAACACCAGATCTCTCAGACTCTCGCCGGTAGATTGAGCGGACCCGTGCTCCCTCGCGTCCTCGTAGTTGCTGCATGGTGAGCCCGTCGACGACTTCGTCGGGGAAGCGTCTCTCATACATTGCTCTTGCGACAGCCAGCCGCTTCCGGGTGTTAGATACCGCATTCGCTTGGGCTTCGAGGAGCCTTGTTGAGGTCGCTAATGGAGCCCCGTGAGCGTAGTACCTGACTCCTTCTTCGCCGACCCAGACCACGCTCACCCCGGCACCCGCTAGCAGCATCATGGCGTGGTGAGTTACCCGCGTTCCAGGGCCTAGGAGCACGGCGCTTAAGGACGCGGCAGGCACGTGAATCGTGCCCTGCTGGTCGGTCGCCGTAATCGCATTGCTGTCGCGGCTGACAGTGCAGCGCTCCAGGTGGAGGAACGTCACCCGATCCTCCACCCGGAACAGTTCCTGCGACGTGGGAGGCAAAGCTCCCTTCATTACAGTCTCGCTAGCGTCATGAGCCCGCAGCCATAGGCTTTAGCGCGGCCGATACCGCTCACCAATGCGGATCTCAGAAGGCCTGCATCGGTTACGGTGAGCGTGCCATCGAAACTTGCCACGCCAAGAGTCACTGTTTCGCCACCGCGCCGGAACTTCCGGACGTTGCGCCTCACCAGTCGGCAATGAGGCTCCTCCTCAGGGCCGAAGCTGACCCCGATTGCGGATGCCCGGCTTAGTAGCCACCGTGTTTGGTGCTCCACGCTGACGTGGGCGAGTATCTTTGCGACGCCGTTGATGGTCACCCGGCGGGTCGGGTTAACAGTCATACGAAACCCCCATCGCTGTCCAGCTTCAAGGGAGCCCAGCAGCCCGTCGTAGGAGGCCGATTGCGTCATTGGCTGCGTCGGCCAACCGGCCTGCTCCTCAAGGTGGGTCAGGTCGGGACGCTCCTGACTGACGACGTAAAGCGTGGGTTTCAGCGGATCGTCGTCGTCCACTCGCCACAGCGGCCGACCTGCCTCCACACCGGGCGGAAAACCGCTGAGAATCGCGGCGTGCATAGCTTGGGGCGAACCCAGCAACCGCTGGGCCCCACGTCGGCGAGCATTGAGGTAAGTCCTCGTCAGAATCATGAAATACCCCCCAGCACAGCCATCGGGTCGTGAGCAATTCCCGGGTGATCCGAGGCAGGTTCGACAAACGGATTCGGGACACCGACGATCGTTTCTACGACCGTCCTACTGCGGTAGCGCCGAAGTTCTGAGTCGAACGATAGTGGGACGTCATTCAATTCCCGTGCCGCGGTCTCGTCCGGAAACACCGATTGATCTGCCTGAACGGCAAGCCGAACCAGTGCCTCCTTCCGGTGGACCCGCTTGCCGCTATACCCGGGAGTCCACTCCAGGTCGCGGACGGATTCGGCAACCGAATGGTCCGACACGCCGATTACCACTCGTCCATCGGGAACACAGGACCGGCGCCCCAGATAGATCGGGTACGCGGGGTCACGCAGCGCCTCCGCAAGCCCATCGAGAACCGGGAACGGGCCACCTATATGAGCCGTAAACACGGCATCGGCCCAGTAGAACCGTTCCGTGAGCGGCATGGCCTTACCGCTGGTCTGGTGGTGTGCCGTGTGGAAATCGCGCAGGATCGTGCCCTGCTGCTCCGTGCGCACCGCCAGTTCCAATCCCAGCAGGTCCTCAATAGGGTCGCTGCGCCGCCGTCCTTGAGCCGCCGCCAGCAGGCCGATGATTCCGCTTTTGGTTGGCATCGCTTCGGTGGCCCGGCGAGTGAACCGGCTGGCCGCTCCCCAGCTTTGAAGCGGCCCAGCCAAACGCAGCGTTAGGACGCTCACACCGACTCCATCGCGCTGTCTGCCGCCGAGGTGACGAGGTCGTCGAATGAGACTTTCATCCCCAGATCAGCGAGTTCTCGTTCGTGACCCGGCAGGGCCGTCACCAGCACGGTGGACGGACGCCGCCAGGTGCTGAACACGCCTCTGGCATACTCGGCGAGCCGGTCGACGGCCTCGCTCTCGTAACCCTCCGAGGACCGCAGCGGCTTCTCGAACGCCCCGACCAGGCTGGTTGGCTGTCCCGTCCCTACCGTGACCATGACGGCGCAGGGGCGGGTCGCGTTCGCGAAGGTATTTTGCTTCCCCGTCGGCATGGACTCGACGAAGCTGCGCAAGAACGCCTCAATAGCCATCCGGATCGCTTTCTCATTGCCGAGGTTGATCTTCAGCTGATCCACATTGATCGCCGCATAGCGATACATGGTCGAAGACACGAAACCAACGGTTCCCATCATGCCTGCGCCGGCATCCTCCTCTTCTTCATTCCGGTCTTTCGCATCATCGACCGCGGTGTAGAAGTCGTACTCGGGGACGGCCTCATGGACGCTCAGGGCGTGCGCGACCTGGCAAGCGGCGTCCACGTTGAGGTCGGAGGAATCGGCGATCATCCGCCCAAACAGCGCGATATCAACAGAATGATCGGTGTCGATCAGGGCCTTGACCTTGGCCGCCTTCATCGCTTTCAGGGGATCAACATCCGCGCTGGCCTCGATCGCGGCTCCCGCCAGGGAATCGATCTGGCGCTGCGACAGGAACACCAGATAACCGGTTTCTGGCACGCCCTCAGCGTTCTTTCCTCTGGTCTTCGGCACAGGGCGCTTGAAACCGGCTGCCTCCATCGCGTTGACCGCAAGGTCTTCGGCGACGTCAGCGAGATCTGGCTGACGATCGGAAATGGTTCTGGCGATCTCGGTCACCAGCATCCGGCTGCGCATTCCGATATCGCTCGGGTCGAGCGTGTCGTTGAAGTGTTTCCGGATCGCCCGTTTCCAGGACTGGCTGGAGACGCGTGAACGCGTCACGCCCCCGTACAGGGCAGTCTTCGGTGTGCCGGAGTCGTCCCTGTTGATATTGGACGGGGGGACGGACTGCAAGGCGTGGATCTCAACATAGGTGGTCATTGGTCAGGCTCCTTGATTCTCGTTGTCGGTCATGGTTTCAGTGATAGCGGGCAGACGGTGGAACTCACGTCCCCACCGTCTCCGAACTGCCCCCGCATAGGCGGGGATCTGGAAGTGATACAGGTCCTTGGCGTAACCGCCGTAGTCAAAGCCGATTTCGGCGGATCTCAGCTGGGTGATGATGCCGCGGGAGTGGGCGAGCAACCCGGCGAGGGAGGTTGCCGTGGACATCGCGGTGAAGCGCCGATAGACCGGGCTCTCATAGGGCTCATCGGCGTTGCTGATCTGGGCAAGAGCACGAACCGCCCGCCCGAAGGACCGGTTGGGGGTATGCATCGAACTCGATCGGGATTGTTGATGCACCGCGAACTGGGTCAGCGCAATGTGGATCGCCTGCTCGGCACGCTCAAGGGTGCTTCGAGGAAGGTCGTCAGGAATGCCCTCCGCAGTGATCGCCCAGACTCCGGGCACCGTGCCGGGCTCCTTGTTTTCAGCCTGCCGTAGTTGGGCAAGCAGTGCCCGTGACACCGAACTCAGGTTGCCCGGATCCTTGCCGAGCAGTTGCGCGATCCGCTGCGTCACGAACCACCCGCAATCGAAAGATTCTTCACTCATCTGCGTGTTCCTCACTCTGCTGTTTCTTGGGATAAGCAAGCGGTAGTTCATCGCGAAGTTTCTTACGGAAGAAGGATTCGGCTTTCGCCGCCGTCATGAACCCATGCTTCGTCCGTCGCCCGATGACAGCGGCTGGGCTGCAGGACGATGCGAGTTTGGCCGCTTCCCTTTCCAACACCCTGCGCAGTACCTTCTGCCACGAGCTCATGGCCGCAATCGTGTCGGTACCAGACTGCAATTCGCTCAGCCATCGCCGGGCAGGTGCGTCCAGGGCAGACCAGGCTTCCAGCTTCGCCTTCTCGGAGGCACCATCGAGGCCATCGAAGTCGCCTGCGGCTTGGGCGATGTTCTTCGCCATGGTGCCTAGAATCCAGACGCAGTTGTCCGCCAGCCCAACCGCGTCATGAACCATCGTGCGCACATCCGCAGCTTGTTCGCCGAGCAGAGACAGGCGGAAATCCAGCGTGTCATGCACCAGTTCGGCAACAGTAGCCTCGTTGCCGCCATAGTCCATACCGATAACCTCAATCCCCACAGTCAGGTCGAGGTCTTCCAGATCATAGAGTTGAGCTCCGATGGTCGCCACGGTCGTTGACGGCAATGTTTTCTCCTTACCGCCTTCCGTCTTCGGAGACCTTCCCAGCAACTCCGGGACGCCTCGCCACACGGACCGGTTAGGGTCATGCTTCAGTGGCATATAGACATCGGCGCCGTGTTTCTTGGACTGGTTCAGCGAGTACCGCCATGCGGTCATGTGCTCCAGATCAAACCGGTTCTGTGGAGTCATCCTGTCGCCCTGGCAAAGGACCAGGCCAGTCACTCCGGTGCGGTCACCGACCAGCCGGATGCGCCGGGACTGCCAGGCTAGTAGCTCCACCGGGCCATTCGGCTTGGGTTCGTGCTGGCGCTGCTCGGTCTGTGGCTCTGGCTTCGCCCAGACCGGTCGGTCGAGGTCATTGCGGGGGGTCGGGGCGAGGTTGTAGGCGATGGTCTCAGACAATGAGGTCCCATGAAGGACGATGCCGCCAATCTGTCCCGCCCAGGCAGGCCCGATTGGGAAACCCTTGCCTCCCTTGACCGCTGGATCTCCAACCGCGCCAGAACGGATGCCGCTCGGGTCAAAGGACTGAGCGTGCACCAGCCAGCGGGCCGCCTCGGCGGCCGAAATCCGCTCTAGGCCGCGTCCCGCCCTGGTTGTTAGGAAGGGCTCTCCGTTTGGCACATCGCTGATGAGTTTTTCCAGTCCGGAGACGTCGTCTTTCGCCGTGCGCAGCGTTGCCACCTGAAAGAAGGGACGCTCCGGGTGGAATAGGTCAAACCGGTCGGCATGCTCGTCCAGGTAGGCTAGGACCGCCTGCACATCGATGCCGTGGCGGATCGCCTTAGTCACGTCGGCTGGCTTGTAGAAACCGATGGCGTCGTGGGTGATCGCGAGCAGCAACCGGAGGATCGCGAAACTCTGCGTCGGCAGTTCGCCGTTGATCCGGCGTACCTCGTCGCCCTGGAGAAAACAATCCCGGAGGGACAGCTCTATAGCGGTCCCCTCCTTCAGGATCACCGGGATCCAAAGCTCGGATCGCAGGTCGAAACTCATGGCGTGTTCACCTCCAGCCCATGGTGTGGTGAGTAGCGAAGGAGGTAGCGGATTAGCCGCTCGTTCTTTCGCACCTCGATTTCGGTTGACAAGGTATGACTCCCTTCTTCTAGCTGTTGCATGGGAAGCAGCAACTCCCCTTTGAGTAATGGGTGGCGTCGCCACGTCCAGCGTTTTGTGGCCGGATCAGAATCGATCGCCGCGATGACCGCATCCAAATCAAAACGGGTCATCCTGCTTGGTAGCCGCACCGACCAGGACGCGATCTCGCGTGCCAGGTCGTCACTAGGCGGGGCCGATGTGTCGAGAACCTCTGTTGGCGCCTCCGGTGAGGTCATCCATGGTGGGCGAATGGCGGCGCTGCAGTCCGGGGTTCGCGGAACTACGATCACTTCCAATGTTGGGTTCGTGTCGCGAACCGAAGCGCCCATCTGGATCTCATCGAACTCGTTGGCGGTGGTCAGCCAGGTGCCCAATGTGGTGCGGTCATCCTGGTCTCCTAACCACGGTTTGACGCACCAAGTGGCGGCCTTGGCGCGTTGCTCACTGAGCCGGTGCTCCCACGCGCAGCGGGCATCGATGAGTGCCTCCATCCACTCCGAAGGCGTGCTGTCGCCAGGGCCCAAGGCAGCCTGGACGAGAGGCGACACGTCGTCGGGCAGCCGGATCGAGGGGCCGTGTCCGACGAGAGTCGAGGCCGTTTTGAGTAGCAGGTAGTCGCCATACACGGCGCTGGAGCCACGGGTCGGTTGCGGGGCAGCATCGGTGGGAGCGTCGGCAACGATGTGTACATGCGCTTGCTTGAGGTGGGACGGGCGTGGGCGCGGGTGCCGATGCAGCCGACCTATGCGTTGCAACAGCAAATCCATAGGCGCGAGATCGGTGATGAGGGCATCAAAATCGATATCGAGACTCTGCTCAACGACCTGGGTGGCGACGACGATCGCTCTGGTTGGGCGAACCCCGTCGTCGTGCGTCCCGAAGGTGCATCTCAGCCAATCGTCGTTCAGGGCTCGATCCGCGGCCAGAAAAGCAGCATGATTTAGGCTGACCGGTAGACCGCGTTCTTCCAGAGCTGCGGCGGTGGCCTGAGCGTCGCCGACGGTGTTGCGAACTACTAGGACGCATCCGCCGGGCTCGGCAAGGGTGGCTGCCGTATTCACGACATCGTCAAGATCAGTGCCAAGCCAAGACCAGGTGACGTCTCGGCTAAGCTTGCGTTCTTCCACCGGAAGCACCTGGATCTCTTGCTTAGGATCTTTCGGCACAATGGTCAAGAGGGGATAGCGCCGCGGGTCGAAGGTCAGGGCAGTGATCTCTTCTGCTCGCGTCTTGTCGTATGCCCGCATCATCGCCTTGCGGCGTTCGGCGGTCAGCGTCGCTGAAAGAACGATGACCGGGACTCGATAAGCCCCGAGCCAGCTCAAGACAGAGTCAAGGTAGACGTTCATGAAGTCATCGGAAGCATGTGCTTCGTCGATGACAACGACTTTTCCCGACAAGGCAAGGTGAGCCAACATGAGGTGCTTGCGCTGCAGCGCTGCCATAAGGAGCTGATCGATCGTCACGATCGCGAAATTGGCCAGGAGCCGCTTCTTTGCGCCAAGAAACCACTGGTGGACCACTGCATTGCAGAGTCCTTCGGGCAGTTCTGAAGGATCTTCGCCCGGATACTCCTCATGCACGATTGCTAGTTCCGACAGGTCGGTGAAGGCACGCTCGAAAGCTGCGAACTGCTCCACAAGCTGTGCGTACTCAGCGTTAAGCATGCTCTTGCCGTGCCCGAGGGTGAGTGACCATGCTGCGACATCAAGGGGTGGTTGCGGCAGTGCATCCAGCCAGCTGCGAACTCTGCTGAACATGGCGTTGGTCGTCGCCTGGGTCGGTAGTGCCACGAGGGTCCCCTGGGACCCATTCCGTGCCGCCAGCACTTCCGCGACGGCAAGTGCTGCTTCGGTTTTCCCTCCGCCTGTTAGAGTCTCAATGAACATCAGCCCGATGTCGCAAGAATGTGCGGCATTGAAGGCGGCCTTCTGTACAGTGTGAGGGGTCCTGTGTGGTGGCCAGCTGAATCGTCTTCGAAAGAACTCCTCCGCATCCAGGTCGACAGTGGGTGGCATCCACGGCGACGGCATGCCAATCTCGCTCCACGCGTGCTCGGCACGGCCTTCTCCATCGGGCGCCAGGTTGCCGTTCTGGCTCCAGTCTCGCAAAGGGAAGTAGCGCACGTTAGACGCGAGCCAGTCAGCGACGATGACGAAACCCGTCAGCTCCACCAGCTGCGGCAGGTCGATCCGAAGGTTGGCACCAGATTCCAGTACCTCCTCGAAGCCAGTCAGCGCCGCGAGCCAATCCAATAGCTCAGTGCGGACCTGATCCCACTCTTTTCCACCCACTCCGTGAGGCCGTCGGCGCGGCGATGCCTCTTTGAGCTCGCGGCTAGTAACGGGGCGGCCGTGATGAGCGCCGACAACCGACGCGAGAGCCGCTGCTTCCTCCTCGTCTACTCCTTTCTCTACTAGCCATCGACGCAGCGCGTACTCACTGATTAGCGAGTGTGGTAGACGCCTCCGGTCTTCTTTGATCTCTGAGAGAGCGCGGCATGGCAACCCTGCCAATCGGGCACGCTCTGCGAGGCCTTCGTGCTGTGCAACAAAAGCGGGTGAAGCCTTTCCGAGGTCATGGATGCCGGCGAGGAAGAGGGCGATACGGCGCATCGAGCGGTGATCTCGCTGCTCTTCCCAGCGTCCTTTGGTCTGCTCACATAGCCAATGGTCATAGAGGTAGGAGGCTATGCGGGCTGAATCCTCCATGTGCTGGGGCAGGGATTGCCAGGAATACCTCCCCTGAGACTTCGCCCAGATGCTGGTGGCGCGTTCACTCAGTTTGTTCACTTCGCCTCCTTTGGCTGCCTGTTTCAATCCGTCCCGAAAAATGTCGGTGCCGGGTGTCAATCTGTTGCTGTTGCCGATCCAGTGTCTTTAGTTAAACACAGGAGATCGCATTTGTCAATACACCTACTCAGTTCAGTAGAATTGGGCAGGGAGCCCCACCGTGGTGGGGAACAGGGTGCGCAACACGCCGACTCATGGGTCATCCC
>JAUMYR010000108.1 GCA_030528545.1 Propionibacteriaceae bacterium | reverse complement strand
TGAGGTGCTAGTGCCCGTATAGGGCATGGAGGTTCAAGTCCTCTCTCGGACACGCTGTGTGAAGTCCCGGGACTTCGTGCTCTACTGGGTGGAATAGCCCAGGCAGCTCGCCCGTTCCGCTGGGTTACCGAGCCAATGGCGTGAAGCGCGCGACCTGGTAGGAGCCAGGCTCAATCAGCTCGGTCAGGGCGGCGGTGAACACGGCTCGGTACGGAGCGTCGGTGAACGCCTCGAAGCTGGTCGGGTCGGCGTAGCTTTCGTAGATCATGAACTTCCGGGGAGCCTCATCAAGCTGGGAGACTTCGAAAGTCACGTTGCCTGGGTCACTCCGGACCTTCAGGGCCAGTTGCCGGACGAGCCGGATCACGACTGCTTCGTTGCCGGGAGCCGCGACGAAGACGGTGCAGGCTATGGTGCTCATTGCTGGTTCTCAGCCCGCAGTGCGTTCGGGCCACCCGAAACATCGTCGAGGGCCGAGACAATGGGACCCGGCAGCCTCTGCTCCTCCACTTCCAGCAAGGACGCGAGCTGTGCCGCGGTGCGGGGCCCGATCAGCGCGGAACTGACCTGTGGGGCGTCCCTCACCCATAGCAGGGCGACCTGCGCCGGGGTGAGATCGAGACCCTCTGCCGCCTTCGCTACGGCCTCAACGACCGCGCGGGAGCGTGGCTCCAAATAGGGCTCGATGAACCAGGCGAAGTGATCTGTCGCTCCGCGGGAATCGCGGGGGGTTCCGCTGCGATATTTGCCAGTCAGGACGCCGCGGCCAAGTGAGGACCACGCGAGAATCCCGAGGCCGTGGGCCCGGGCGGCACCTACCACCTCCACCTCGGCACGCCTGGCCAGTAGCGAATATTCCACCTGCGCGCTGACCAGGCGAACCCGCCCGGGGACGGCCTTCTGCCACGTCGCGGCGGTCGCGGTCTGCCAGCCGATGAAATTCGAGACCCCCGCATAGCGGGCCATACCCCTGCTCACCGCGACATCAATGGCCGAGAGAGTCTCGTCGATGGGAGCCTCTCCCCAGGCGTGAACCTGCCACAGATCGACGTGGTCGGTGTGCAGGCGTCTCAGGGTCTGCTCCAGATCCGACAGCATCGCCGAGCGTGAAGTGTCGATCACCCGCTTGCCGTCGCGGACGACGAACCCACCCTTGGACGCGATCACGACGTCCTCGCGCCGGATATCGGTGTGGATGAGCTTGCCAAGCATCTTCTCTGCGGCGCCCGCGCCATAGGCGGGGGCGGTGTCAATCAGGTTCCCCCCGGCCTCGACGAAAGTACGGGCGAGGGCTTTCGCGTCCTTCCATGAGGTGTCGCGTCCCCAGGCCATCGTCCCTAGCCCGAGGCGAGAGACCTGAAGCCCGGAGGCCCCTAACGTCCGCTGTTGCACGGCTAGAGCCTACGGGCTCGCGGCCCCGAGGGGCTGCAACACTCCGGTGAGAAGCAAGACAGCGACGATCGCGGCGATCACGAGCCGGTACCACACGAAGATGGAGAAGCTGTGGTGGCTGACGTAACGCAACAGCCAGGCGATGACGGCATATCCCACCGCGAAGGAGATGACGGTCGCCACGATCGTGGGCCCCCAGGCGACATGCATGTCACCGCCAATGTCTTTCAGCTTGTAGATCCCCGACCCGAACACCGCCGGGATGGCCAGCAGGAAGGAGTAGCGTGCCGCGGCGGGCCGGGTGTACCCCATGAACAGGCCAGCCGAGATCGTAGCCCCAGACCGGGAGACACCGGGGATGAGAGCGCACGACTGGGCCAGGCCGAACAGGATGCCGTGCGTCCAGGTGAGGTCGCTGAGTTCGCGGCTGTTCCGGGACGCGGCACGGTCAGCGAGCCACAGGATCACGGCCACCCCGGCCAGCATGGCCACGGTGATCCACAGATTGCGCAGCGAGGTGTCGATGGCATCCTGGAACAACAAGCCGAGCACCACGATCGGTATGGAACCAATGATGACGAGCCAGCCCATACGCACATCGGGATCGTCGCGGTCTTCCTTCCCGACGAGGGCCAGCGACCACTTACGGATGATCCGCCAGATATCGCGGGCAAAGTACACGATGACGGCGGTCTCTGTCCCGAGCTGGGTCACCGCGGTGAACGCCGCCCCCGGATCGCGTCCGGCGAAAAACAGCTGTCCGACGATCGATTGGTGCGCGCTGGAGCTGATCGGCAGGAACTCTGTCAGCCCCTGCACGATGCCTAGGACGATGGCCTCAATCCACCCCATCTGGGTACTCCGTTCAACTCGATATCGCAGGGGCAAGACTAGACCGAGGGACGAAGATCCGACAGTCGAGGGGCCCGGCCACGCAGTGGGAAGGGCCCGGAAAACCCACGAGAAAAGCCGGGCGAAACCGGCGGGATCGCAGGAGCAGGCATGGGGCGAGCCCTCGTGCCGACCGGTGGCGGCCCGGATGCCGGGCGCTGAGGCCGGAACCACGGCGATAGGGGTAAGTTGAACGCATGGCTCCTCTGTTTGACCAGCCAGAGCGGTTCATCATCGGCACGCTGGGTGAGCCGGGAGAGCGCACCTTCTTCGTGCAGGTGCGGCAGGGTCGCCGCCTGGTTAGCGTGATCATCGAGAAAGCCCAGGCGCAGAGTCTGCACGCTCTGCTGCTGCGGCTCTTCGGTGGGCTGAGGGAGCTGGGGGTAGCCGTGCCGCAGCCTCCTCAAGAGCCTAGGGACAGGGACCCCCTCGAAGCGCCGGTCGAGCCCAGGTTCCGGGCCGGTGAGATCCGGATCAGCTGGGAGAGGGACCGGGAACTAGTCGTCATAGAGCTGACCGACGTTGCCTCCGATGCGATCCTCCTGGTGCGGATGCCGGTGGAACAGGCCCAGGAGTTTGCCTTGCGGGCCGGGCAGGTGATCGCCGCCGGCCGGCCGCTTTGCCCGGCGTGCGCGCAGCCGATGGACTCACAGGGGCATCTCTGCCCCCGCACCAATGGGCACCGGGGCTAGCGTCCGGCCCGATTCCGGCCATTCCACGATCCCCGTGGGCGAGGAGGGTGGGGTCAGGTTGCCGCTACGGTGTAGCTATGTACTCGTGGATCTCGCCCGACGTCCCCCTGGTCCCCGCCACCAGCGGTGACGCTCCTTCAACCGTCAGCGTTTTCGACACTGCGACGCAGCGGCTGGTCGAAGTCCACCCGAAAGACGGTGTCGCGCGCCTCTACGTGTGCGGGATCACTCCCTATGACGCCACCCATCTCGGACATGCCAACACCTATGTCGCCTTCGACCTACTCAACCGGGTCTGGCGCGACCTTGGCCTTGAGGTGAACTACACCCAGAACGTCACCGATATTGACGATCCCCTCCTGGAACGGGCACAGGCCACCGGACAGGACTGGGAAGAACTCGCCCACAGCCAGATCGAACTGTTCCGCAGCGACATGGAAGCGTTGCGGGTCATCGCGCCACAGCACTACATCGGTGCGGTGGAGTGTATCGCCTGTGTCATTGAGCTGATCGGTAGGCTGCGCGACACCGAACTGGTCTACCAGATCGAGGACGCCGAACACCCCGACTGGTATTTCCACGTCGCCGCGGCTCCCGGCTTCGGCGCCCTGTCCCGCCTCGACCAAGACGAGGCCATCGCCATCTTCGCCGAACGCGGAGGCGACCCGCAGCGTCCCGGGAAAAAGCACCCTCTGGACTGCCTGCTCTGGCGCTACGAACGCACGGGAGAACCGGCCTGGGAGTCGGTGCTTGGGCCCGGACGCCCTGGATGGCACATCGAGTGCACCGCCATCGCGCTGAAACACCTCGGGGCCCATTTCGATGTCCAAGGAGGGGGTTCTGACCTGGTGTTCCCCCACCACGAGATGTGTGCCGCCCAGGCCACCGCCGTCACCGGGCAGCCGCTGGCGAGCGCTTGCGTCCACTCGGGAATGGTGGCCCTTGACGGAGAGAAGATGAGCAAGTCGAAGGGCAACCTGGAACTGGTCTCCCGGCTGCGTCAGCGGGGAGCCGATCCGATGGCGATCAGGCTCGCCATCATGGCCCACCACTACCGCAGCGACTGGGAGTGGCACCCCAGCGATCTCACCGCGGCCGAGGAGCGGCTGAGACTGTGGCGCGGCATCCGCAACAACCCGGCGGCCCTCAACGCCGATGAGTCCATCGCGGAACTGCGCCGCGCGATGCGAACCGATCTGGACGCGCCGAAAGCCATCGCGATCGTGGACGCCTGGGCGGCGGCGAGCCTGGCCATCGACGGGGACGATCCCGAAGCGATTGATGCGATGTTCACGGCCGTGGACGCTCTGCTTGGCGTGCGGGTCTGATCTGTAGGCTGACCCGGGTGAGCAAGACTTTTGACGAACTGTTCGCTCAGCTGACGGCGACGGCTCAGACCCGTCCCGAGGGATCGGGAACCGTTGCGCGGCTGGACGCGGGAGTCCACGCTATCGGCAAGAAGATCGTGGAGGAGGCCGCCGAGGTGTGGATGGCGGCCGAATACCAAGGCAAGGAACAGGCCGCCGAGGAGATCAGCCAGCTTCTCTATCACCTGCAGGTCATGATGCTGGCTCTTGGCCTGACCACCGACGACATCTACCGCTATCTGTGAGTGAGACCGTGAACGAAGAACGAATGCTGAAGATCGCACTGCCGAACAAGGGGTCCCTCGCCGATGGTGCTGCGCAGATGATGCGGGAGATCGGTTACCGGCAGCGCTACGACCTGAAGGACCTGACTCTCATCGACTCCGAGAACAACGTGGAGTTCTACTACCTGCGTCCTCGCGACATCGCCACCTATATCGGTGAGGGGATCCTCGATCTCGGCATCACTGGACGTGACCTGCTTCTGGATTCTGGTGCGGGTGCGGTCGAGGTGATGCCGCTCGGGTTCGGCACCAGCCGGTTCCGTTTCGCCGCCCCGGCCGACCAGATCACGACGCTGTCGGGACTCCACGGCAAGAGGGTGGCCACCTCCTATCCGGGCCTGCTCGGGCGTTATCTGGAAACCGCCGGTGTGGACGCGCGGCTAATCCGCCTCGACGGGGCGGTGGAGTCGGCGATCCGGCTCGGCGTGGCGGACGCTATCGCCGATGTGGTCGACACCGGCACGACGCTGCGCAAGGCCGGGCTGGAACTGTTCGGGGAACCGATCCTGCACAGTGAGGCGGTGCTGATCCAGCGCGCGGGGGTGCCCGCTCCAGAGGGCAGCCAGGGCCTGGTACGGCGCCTGTCGAGCCTGCTGGTCGCCAAGAATTACGTCATGCTCGACTATGACGTCCCCTCCGATGCTCTCGCCAGAACCTGTGAGATCGCTCCCGGTCTGGAGGGGCCGACGGTCTCTGACCTGGCGAAGGAGGGCTGGCACGCGGTCCGGGTCATGGTGCCCAGGCAGGGTGCCCAACGGCTGATGGACGACTTGTGGGAGGCGGGGGCCAGGGCCATCCTCGTGACGGAGATCGCGGCATGCCGACTGTGAAGAACCTTGATTACGTCAGCCGTCCGGTGATGTGGACGGCGCTGGTCGGCTCGATCGTCCTCATGGTCTTGGCGATGTATGGCTGGTTCTCCCTGGGGCAGGAGATCCGGGCCAAGGTCACCGAGTTCCAGCTGGCCACTCTGATCTTCTTCGTGTTGGTCATGGTCGCGATCATGCTGTCGATCGGTTACTCCCGGATGTGGGCCAATGACGACGGCGTCACGGTGCGCAACATGTTCCGGGTTCGTACCTTTGCCCTCAGCGACATCGTGGGGGTCCGCTTCCGGGAGGGTGACCCCTGGGCTTTCCTGCTGCTGCGCGACGAGGGCGCCGAGGAACCGAAGCGTCATGCCATCTTGGCGATCCAGTCTCTGGAACGCGGCGAGGCCACCACCAAGGTGCTGAGACTGAGGCAGTGGCTCGACCTTCGCCTCAACCCCGGGACCGGGGCCGACCCCAAGGATCCCGACGAGCCGGACACCAGCGATGAGAACCGTGAGGACCACGGCCTGCCAGACCCCCACGAGGAGTGACCTGCGAGGCGGCGCCGGACGATCGTGATGTGGAAAGCGAGCACGGTGCCGTCGCCTCCGGCACACCGAGCCCCCGGATGCACAAGGCGCGGAGAGCACGTCGCCGAGACCCCTGAGCCAGGCAGTGCACGGGGTGATCGCGGCTCATGGGATCGGGCACGCGCCGGGCAGATAGGGTGACGGTGCGGCCTAGCCCGCCCCATCGGTGCTAAGGATCGAGAGGGGGCGGGAGGCCGGCCTGACCGCCAGGGTGTGTCCGGGTAATGCTCAGAGATTGCGCGCCCGGAGAAGGGCCTCGATCTCGTCGTCTTCTGGGTCGTGCGCGGCCTGTTTCCCGCGTCCGGGTGCAGCGGCCTTGGACGGCGTTAACTCGGGGCGTCCGGAGCCTGCGGGGACCTGCTGGGCCGCTGGGGCCTGCTGGGCGCGGCCGGATCCTTTGGGAAGGTAACCGGCCAGGATGACGATGACCGCCCCGATGCCGGTGGCGATCGCGGCGTTGGTCATCTGCTGGGTCCACACGGTCGTTTGAATCCAGTTCACGAGGCCGAGGACTCCCTGGATCACCAGATCGGTGAACCCGAGGAATAACACTCCGACGAAGGCCACGCCCGCTCCGATGCCGCGGGCGAGGGCGCGCCAGCTCCGGTGGATGACGAAGGCCCACACGCCAAGGGCTAGAGCGAGCACGGTGATGACAATCGTCGAGATCAGCGCAGCCATGAAGACAGCCTACCGGGCCACCCGAGTGCCCAGGCAGATCGGCAGGAGGTGGGCGGATGTGGTTGGCTTGGACCATGTCCCGCATCGGCCAACCCAACCGCGCCTTCGCCGGTGACCGCGGAGACCCCGACCCTCTGGTGAGGTCGGCGATCGCGCGAGCTAGCGACCCGCTCAGCTACGCACGCGCGGTCGTGGCGCTGTGCACCTCCCGGCTATTGATGCCGATCGTTGCGACTGGAGAGGACTCTGCAACCGGGCCAGACCCAGACCGGCGAGCCGAAATGGCGGCGGTTAGCGTCGAGAACTCCGCCGGTGAGCGGGCCCTACTCGCCTTCACCGGGCTGGACTCCCTACTGGCCTGGCAACGCGCTGCCCGCCCCGTCCCCTGCACCCTGGATGATCTCGCGGCGACCGTGCCGGAGGCCGGGGCGGTAGCCTTGCTGCTGGATATCGCTGGACCGGTGCCGTTCACCATCGAGGGCGAGATCTTGCAGGCCTTGGCCTCCGGGAGGCGTCTGGTCGAACTCGCCGATGGCAGTTTCGGCTGGCTGTCGTTGAGGGCCGAAGCCGAGGAGCCGCCCGTCCGCGCTGGCGATTAGGCTGGGAGCACTCGGGCCTATTAGACTACGGGGGCGTAGAGATCGAACGACTGTTTGGTCCACGTGAAGTGAGGGCCTGATCCTCCACCTGAGCAGGGTTTCCCGGCTGGGTCGGTAACCACGGTTGTGGCGTGCGCCACCGCTGTCCTCAGGCCTTCGCCTTCGCGGAGGCCTTTCGTGTTGTTTCGAATGAACACGAACTTTGGAGGACACATCAGCACTGAACCACGCATCAACGAGCGGATCCGTGTACCCGAGGTCCGCCTGGTCGGCCCTGCGGGCGAGCAGGTGGGCATCGTCCGGATCGAGGACGCCATGCGTCTGGCGATCGAGAATGACCTTGACCTCGTCGAAGTTGCCCCTCAGGCGCGGCCGCCGGTTGCGAAGTTGATGGACTACGGCAAGTTCAAGTACGAGAACGCCCAGAAGGCTCGCGATGCCAGGCGTAATCAGACCAACACCTTGACCAAGGAGATGAAACTCCGCCCGAAGATCGACAGCCACGATTACGAGACCAAGAAGGGTCACGTCATCCGGTTCCTCAAGGGTGGTGACAAGGTGAAGATCACCATCATGTTCCGTGGGCGGGAGCAGTCGCGTCCCGAACTGGGCATCAACCTGCTCAAGCGGCTGGCCGACGATGTGGCCGAGTTCGGTTTCGTCGAGTCCGCGCCGAAGCTGGATGGGCGCAACATGCTGATGGTGCTGGGCCCGACCAAGAAGAAGACGGAGGTCAAGGCCGAGGAAGCGGCGGATCGTGACCGCCGGATGGCACAGCGTAAATCCGCAGCCGAGGCGGAGAAGCAGGCCGAGGCCGAACTCCGTGCCGCGGCCGCTGCCAAGCCTGCCAAGAAGAAGCGTGGTCCGGCCGACAACATGGATCCGGACATCGACCTGTAGGCCCGCCTGCAGGTGTTACCAGAGAAAAGAAAGAGAGCCGATAAATGCCGAAGATGAAGTCGCATTCGGGCACCAAGAAGCGTTTCAAGGTGACCGGCACGGGCAAGATCATGCACCGTCAGACCAACCTGGGCCACCTGAACGAACACAAGCCGTCGACCCGCACCCGTCGCCTCAGCGGCAATGTCGCGGTGACCACCTCGGATGCCAAGAAGGTCCGTCGTCTGCTCGGCAAGCACAAGGGCCGCTGACGCGCCCGCCCGTCCCCGATCACCTCATCTAACAAGGAGTAAGACATGGCACGCGTCAAGCGTTCTGTGAATGCGCAGAAGAAGCGCCGCGAGATCCTCGAACTCGCTTCCGGTTACCGTGGCCAGCGTTCGCGGATGTACCGCAAGGCCAAGGAACAGGTCATCCACTCGATGGTCTACGCCTACAACGACCGCCGCAACCGCAAGGGCGACTTCCGGGCCCTGTGGATCCAGCGGATCAACGCGGCCTGCCGTGCCGAAGGCATGACCTACAACCGTTTCATCAACGGGCTCAAGCACGCGGGCGTCGAGGTCGACCGCAAGATGCTGGCCGAACTGGCCGTCAGTGACGCGCCTGCCTTCGCCGCTCTGGTGAAGGTAGCCAAGGACAATCAGCCCGCCGCGGCCTGACCTTGAGCCGTTTTCTCGCTGAGCCGAGCGTGGCCACCCCAGGGGTGCTGCGCTCGGCTCAGCGTTTGCTGACCCGGAAGGGACGCGAGGCGACGGACCGTTTCCTGGCGGAGGGACGCCAGGCGGTCCGGGAGGCGCTGCGCGTATCTGGCCTGGTCGAGCGGGTCTTCGTGGTCGACCTCACCGAGCATGAGGATTTACTGGCAGCCCGCTCAGCCGCTGACTCCGAACCCCCGGAGAACGCGAAGCCGCTGCGTCCCGACAGCCGGGATCTCCCCGCCCCGCCCGCGCTCTACACCGTCACCGCGGAACAGATGAGGCGGTTGAGCGACACCGTGACACCCCAGGGCATCGTCGCGGTGTGCCGCCGCCGCGACTGGTCGCTGTCCTATGTGGCCGACCCGCGGCTCGTGGTGATCTGTGCCCAGGTGCGCGATCCGGGCAACGCGGGCACGGTCATCCGCTGCGCCGACGCCTTCGGCGCGGACGCCGTCCTCATGATGGCTGGGTCGGTCGAGTTACACAACCCCAAGACGATCCGCGCATCGGTCGGCTCGGTGTTCCACCTGCCGATCATCACCGGGCTGTCCCTGGCCGAGGCCACCTCCTGGTGCCGGGCCCAGGGCCTGCAGGTCCTCGCCGCCGACGGCGAGGGAGAATTGCTGAGCGACCTTCAGTCCTCGGGCGATATCGCCCGCCCGACGGCGTGGATCCTGGGCAACGAGGCGTGGGGCCTGCCGAAGGAGGACGCCGCTTGCGCCGATCGGGTCGTCGGGATCCCGATGTGGGGGCAGGCCGAGAGCCTGAA
>JAUMYR010000107.1 GCA_030528545.1 Propionibacteriaceae bacterium | reverse complement strand
CGCAAGCGCAGCAGCAGGCCGGGCAGGAACGCGACGCCGGGGTCCTCCTGATCCGGGACGCGGGCTCTCCGGCGGACACTCACTGGATCGATGAGCGCGACGACCTGCCCCGGATCGTGCGGGCCGGGCGGCACATCGCGCGCCCCAAGCGCTATATCCGTAACTATGCCGCCGAAGTAGAGCCCGACGACCTCGCCGCCGAGGTGGCCGTGCAGGCCCAGCGGGGAGACGGCTGGGTCAAGCTGGTGGGGGACTGGATAGACCGGGCCGAGGGCGACCTGGCGCCGCTGTGGCCCGCGGACGTAGCGGCCGCCGCGATCGAGGTGGCCCACGCCCACGGCGCGAAGGTGACGGCGCACTGCTTCGGGGAGGAATCCGTCGCTGAACTGGTGGACGCGGGCATCGACGGCATCGAACACGGGACCGGCATGAGCGACGAGGTGATCGACAAGATGGCTCAGCGTCAGGTCGCGCTGGTGCCGACCATGATCAACCTGGAGAACTTTCCGGCCATCGCGGCCAGCGGCGAGGAGAAGTTCCCCGCCTATGCCGCCCACATGCGCGCTCTCTACGAGCGTCGCATCGACACGTTGCGCAAGGCCCGCGAGGCCGGGGTGCCGATCTATGCCGGTACCGACGCAGGTGGGGTTATCGCCCACGGGCTGATTGGCGAAGAGATCGCCCAGCTCGGCCAGATCGGGGACGCCGAGTTCGCCTTGGGTGCCGCCAGCTGGAGGGCCAGGGATTGGCTCGGCTACCCCGGCATCGAGGAGGGGGCCAGCGCCGACTTCGTGGTCTTCGACGCCGACCCTCGCGTGGACCTGGCCATCGCCCGACACCCCAGATACGTCGTTCTGCGGGGCGCGGTGTATCAGCCCTGAGCAGGGCGGTCCCGGGAGGCCATGCAGACAGGGGAGCCGCCGGGCCGTGGGAAGAACCGCACGGTGGGCCTAGCAGGGCCTGACCGGGCTCGGGGTGGACCGAAAGAGCCCCGGCAGGCCGCGGCCTCGACCGTAACCTGGCGCCGAATCGGCCCAGCATGACGGTCGCGACGCCCTGGCTGAGGCAAATCCAGGCGGGCGCCGCCGAAGTCGGCAAGGGCCCGCGCTAGATCGGGGCCGTCGCCAACGGCTCTCGCGCAACGGATGGGTCCCAACACCGGCAGCGTCGAGGGTCTGGACGCAGTCACCGCTGTGGTACCGGGCCTCCCTTCGAGAAGTGCAGCGTCGAGCACGAGCCCGGCGTCTGCTCCCAAGGCGAGAGGCTCCGGTGACAGGCACCTCGCGGCGGGGTTCCGCGCCGAGCCCGCGGGCGATGCTTCCCAGGCGGCTCACGCGATCAGGTGAGGGCCCCCGGCCATGGCCCTGGCCGGGCCTCTTAGCATCAGCGATCACGCCCCAAAGGCCGTCTCCCGAGGCTGGGCCTCGCCTGCCTAGTCCGTGGTCAGTGCCACCACCTCCCGGTAGCGAGGCACGACCGCGAGGATGCCGAGTTCTTCTGCGATCCGCTGGGCGAAGACCTGTTGGGTCTTCTCCTCCCCGTGGACCAGGAAGACCATGCGCGGCGAATCGCCCTGGGCCGACAGGTCCCGCAGCCAATCCATGAGGTCGGAGGCGTCGCCGTGGGCGGAGAACTCGCGCTCTTGTACCACCTCGGCACGGACCGGCACGTAGGCTCCGTGGATCTTCACGGCCCTGGCTCCCTCGGCGAGCGCCCTGCCCCGGGTGCCCTCAGCCTGGAATCCAGACAACACCACGCAGTTACGGGGGTCTCCGAGCAGGCGCTTGAGGTGGAATAGCACGCGCCCGCCCTCGGCCATGCCCGAACTCGACACGATAACCATCGGCTCGGTCGAGTGATTCAGTTTCTTGGATTCCTCAGCGCTCGGGGTCTCGATGAGCTGAGGCAGCCCAACGAAATCATCCACGCTGATGTCGGCGCGCAGTTCACCAAGCCCCAGGTCTTTGTAGACGGCGAGGGCGCGCAGCGCCATGGGGGAATCCACCACGACCGGAACATTGGGGATGCGCCCTGCCCGGTAGAGCTGGGTCAGCGCGTGCAGGACCACCTCGGTGCGGTCGATCGCGAAGGCCGGGATGACCACAGACCCACCGCGGGCGATGGTCCGGCTGATGGCCTCGGCCATCGCCACGTGAGGCAGCTCGGGCTCGTCGTGTTCCCGGTCCCCATAGGTCGATTCCATGACGACATAGTCGGCTGGTTCGGGAACCTCCCGGCTGGCCAGCAGCGGGTGATCGTGGCGGCCGAGGTCCCCGGAGAAGACGACGGAGACCCCGTCGGCCTCCACCCGGATGCTGGCTGAGCCCAGCATGTGTGCTGCCCGCACCCATCGTGCGCTCACCCCATCGCCGAGGTCGATATCGGTGCCATAAGGGATCGGACGCAGCAGTGGCAGGGTCTGCTCGACATCTTTGGTGGTGTAGAGCGGTTGCGGGTCTGGGTGCTTCGACCAGCCGCCGCGCCTGGCCTCGGCCGCGGTCAGTTCCTGCAGGTAGCCCGAGTCCCGCAGCACGATCTCGGCAAGCCTGCGCGTCCCCTCGGTACACCAGATGCTCCCGGTGAAACCGTGTTTGACCAGGACCGGAAGATAGGTCGAATGATCAGCGTGGGCGTGGGTGAGCAGCACGTCGCTGATGCTGGCTGGCGGGATCGGGAAGTCGCGCCAGTTCAGCTGGCGCAGGTCCTTGCGGCCCTGGAACATCCCGGCGTCGACCAGGATGCGGCGCTCTCCCACAGTGAGGAGGTGTTTGGAGCCAGTCACCGTGCGGACCGCTCCGAGGAAGGTGAGGGTCAACTGACGCTTCGTCATCCCTCCACTGTGCCCCGAAAACCGCCCTGGCGTGCGGATATGGGGCAAATCCTGTTCCCTTCTCAGCCCCAGCCGAGGTCATGCAACTCGTCCTCGCCGATGCCGTAGAAGTGGGCGATCTCGTGCACCAGGGTGACGTGAACCTCGTCGCGCAGTTCCTCCCTGGAGTCGCACATGCGGGTGAGCGGGCCCCGGAACAAGACGATGCGATCGGGCAGCACACCGGCGTAATTGTGCCGCTCGGTGAGGGCGATGCCCTCGTAGACCCCGAGTAGGTCGGATCCGTCCTCTGGCTCGTCCTCGATCATGAACACCACGTTGTCGAGGCCCTCGACCATGTCCTCGGGCAGGGCGTCCAATTCATCGTCGACGATGCTGGCGAACTCATCTGCGCTGATCTCGATCATGCGGTTACGATCACCGCCACGTTGAGGGCCACGACGGCGGCGACCACCGCCCAGGAGACCGCGCGTGCCACCGGGGAGTTGACGTGTGCCCCCATGAGCTCCCGGCTAGAGGTGTACCTGACCAGGGGGACCAGCGCGAAAGCGATCCCGAAGCTCAGAGCTAGCTGGCTGTAGACCAGCGCCTGTGTCGGCTCGACCCCGACGATGAGCAGCACGACCGCCGGGGTGATGGTGATGACCCGCCGGAGGGTATCTCCGATTTGCCAGGGCACGAGATCGGTCATGATGCCAGAGCCAGCGTCGGTCCCCACGACTGAGGAGCCGATGCCCGAGGCCAGCAGGCCGATCGCGAAGATCGCGGCCGGGGCCGCCCCCACCAGGCCGTGGATGTGGGCGTGGGCCGCTTCGATCGAATCGATCTGGGTGCCCCGCAGGCCGGCTGCCGCGAACAGCAGCATCGCCAGGTTCACCGAACCGGCGATCACCAGCGCCGCGACCACATCCACCTTCTGGACGCGCAGCAGCCGCCGGGTCGCGGGCTCGGTTCGTGGCTCCTTCTCGTGGCGCTGCCGGGCCAGGGCCGAATGCAGATAGATCGCGTGCGGCATGACGGTCGCGCCGAGGATCGCGGCCGCCAGCTGGACCGAGGTGGCGTCCTCGAAGCGGGGAATCAGGCCGCCGGCGATCTGGGCCGGGTCGGGTGGCATCCAGATCAGGCTGGTGAGGAAGCCCACGGCGATGATCGCCAGTACCACGATGAGCACGACCTCGAAGGTCACCTCGCCGCGCCGCCGCAGCATATGGAGACCGGTCACCGAGACCGTGCCCACGATGAGACCACCCAGCCACAGCGGGATGCCGAACAGTAGGAACAGCGCGATGGCCCCACCGACGACCTCGGCGAGGTCGGTGGCGATCGCCACCCCGATGGCCTGAATCCCGTATCCGGCCCGCAGCCAGCGTCCGTGCCTGCGCTTGTCGAGGGACTCGGCGACCAGAGCCGACAGGGAGCGGCGGGTGACCACACCGAGTTTGGCCGATAGGTACTGGATCAGCATCGCCATCGCGGAGGCCGCGACCAGCGCCCAGACCAGCAGGTAGCCATATTCGGCTCCCGCGGAGATATTGGCCGCGACATTGCCCGGGTCGACGTAGGCCATAGCGGCCACGAAGGCCGGGCCGAGAAGGACGATCGTCCTGCGAACCGGGGATGCCATGATCGAAGCCTAGTCACGCCGCCAGGCGAGAGTGCCCCAACCGGGTAGTTGAGACGCACCCACCGGGGCTTACCCTCGGCGTGCCCTAGGAGCCGGGCCGGGCATCGGTTGCGACGCCGCCCGGTAACCGTTGGCGCGCTGGCGGGCGGGCTCAAGTCGGGGTATTGGAGCCCCAACGGGGCGTGGAAGAGACCCGTCCGGTGCTCCGGGTGGTGCGGACGCGGACCGCGTGGACCACGTCGTGCAGCGGCGCGAGGGCAGCCCGAGCCCATAGGCGGTGAGCCGGTGCGGTGGTACTGGGCCGGTCTGTGGCCTCCCGGTTCGCCCTTTCTGGTGTGGATCTGGCACAATGTTGGGCGCATCTGTGTCCGGAGCGCCCTCTAACTCTCCGAGCACTGGTTCACCTCGGCACAAGCGCCGCGTGCCCCACGCGCCCGCGCTTGTACCACCCACCCGCCCGCACCCCGGGCTTACCCAGGAGATTCCACACCAGTGGCAGTTAAGATTCGTCTGAAGCGGCTCGGCAAGATCCGTTCGCCGCATTACCGCATCGTCGTCATGGATTCGCGCACTAAGCGTGACGGTCGCGCGATCGAGGAGATCGGCATTTACCACCCGAAGAACGACCCCTCGGTCATCCGGGTGAACTCCGAGCGCGCGCAGTACTGGCTAGGCGTTGGTGCCCAGCCGACGGAGGCCGTTGTCGCGATCTTCAAGCGGACCGGTGACTGGCAGAAGTTCAGCGGCGACACCTCGCCAGCTGGGATCGAGCCGCAGCCCGAGCCCGTCGACAAGCTCGCGGCCTTCAACAAGGCCCTTGCCGAGGCCGACGGTGAGCCCGTGGTCGCCGCGATCTCGAAGAAGAAGGCCAAGTCCGACGATGCCGCCGCCGATGAGGCAGCGGAAGAGGCCCCGGCCGAAGAGGCCTGAGATGCTTGCGGAGGCGCTGAAGCATCTCGTGTCGGGCATCGTGTCGAACCCGAACGATGTCCGGGTCCGGGACAAAGACTTGCGTCGCGGCCGGATGCTGGAGGTGCGGGTGCACCCAGAAGACATTGGCAAGGTGATCGGTCGGCAGGGACGCACCGCGTCCGCGCTGCGGACCGTGATCGAGGCGCTGGCCGGTGCCGAGCAGGTGCGTGTCGACTTCGTTGATGTGGACAAGCGCCGCGGCGGCTACCGTTGAGAATCCTGTCGGATGCCTCGGATCGATTCGTTCGGTCCGAGGCATTCTGCTATCCGTGAGGAGAACATGAGCGAGCTGGTCGACGTCGTCGTGGGGCGCATCGGGCGCCCGCATGGGGTCCGGGGGGAGCTGACCATTGAGGTCCGCACCGACGAGCCGGAACGGCGCTTCGCCGACGGCACTCGCATGCTGATCGAGGGCACCCAGCGGGCGCTGACCGTCGCTGCGACGCGCTGGCATGGGGAGCGGTTACTCGTCAGGTTCGAGGGGGTCCACGACCGCGACGCCGCGGAGGCCTTGCGCGGCTCGTTGCTCTCGGTGAGCGTGCCAGCAGATGAGCGCCCAGAAGACGAGGAAGAGTACTACGACCGCCAGTTGGCCGGTCTGCGGGTGCTCGACCACACCGGTAACGAGGTTGGTGTGATCGGCGGCGTCGTTCACCTGCCGACCCAGGACCTACTGTCGGTCACCACCGCCGACGGGGAACGGCTCGTTCCCTTCGTGCGTGCCCTGGTTCCCGAGGTTGACCTCGTCCAGGGACACGTCCGGCTGGCTGACGTCGAGGGCCTGATCGAGGGAGAAGACAGCTGATGCGGATCGATCTGGTGTCCATTTTCCCCGACTATTTCTCCCCGCTACAGCTGTCACTAGTCGGGAAGGCGGCCCAGGCCGGGATCATAGAGGTCGCGGTCCACGACCTGCGGGAGTGGACCTATGACCGCCATCGCACCACCGATGACACTCCCTACGGCGGGGGAGCGGGCATGGTCATGAAACCGGAGCCCTGGGGCGAGGCCCTAGACGCCCTAGAGGAGGCCGATCCGCGTCCGATCACCCTGGTGGTGCCCACTCCGGCCGGGGAACCCTTCACCCAAGACCTGGCCAGGCAGCTGGCGAACCGTCCTCGGCTGGCATTCGCCTGCGGACGCTATGAGGGCATCGACCAGCGGGTGCTGGACTATGCCCACGAGAGATTCGAGACCCGCGAGATCAGCCTGGGCGATTATGTGCTCAATGGCGGCGAGGTGGCCGCTTTGGCCATGATTGAGGCGGTGGTCAGGCTGCTACCGGGGGTTGTCGGCAATCCCGATTCGCTGGTCGAGGAATCTCATTCGGCGGGGCTGCTCGAATATCCGAACTACACCAAACCGGCCTCGTGGCGGGGCCGTGAGGTCCCGCCGATCCTGCTGAGCGGCAACCACGGTGAGATCGCGGCCTGGCGCGCTCAGCAGGCCGTCGACAGGACGAAAAAGCGCCGTCCGGATCTGATTGCTGAATCGCGCCGCGAGAAGCTGTGAGCTATCTGGGCTTGCGTGTACGCTCAACCCGGAAATCTAAGGAGGAGTAACGAATGAGGCACCCGGGTTGGGTCGTAGGTCTAACTATCGCAGGCATGGCCTTGGTGGGCTGTAGCCCAAGTCCCACACCCAGCGGGTCCGCCGCCGTGCCGGGATCGCCTCAGGAATCCAAGCCATCCGCCCCGGCGCCGGTTCAGGTCCAGCCGGGAATGGTGGGCGCCCAGACTCCCGGGGTGCTGTCGGTAGACTCGATCAAGGCGGAGACGCTGCCGGTGGCGAAGTTCCCTGCCTTAGCCCTGGCCCAAGAGAACCTGCGCGGTCAGGTGTTGCGTCAGCTGGCCTGGTCGGGTGAGAAACGGATCGAGATCCTGCCCGCAGTCAACTCCGCGAGCAAGGACGCGATCGCCCTGCTGGTGGAGGTCAAGGCCGGAGACGCGTCGCGCTACGCCACGATCGCCTACGATGTCGCGTCCAACCGTGCCTTCAACCCGCTCGCCATGATCGAGCCCGCCAAGTGGGCGGAACTGGTGGCCGCGGTGTCTGGAGCCGAAGGCGGAGACCAGGTCGCCCCAGCCCTGTCGGAAGATGCCTTTCCTTTCGGCAACGCCCCGGCGTTGGCTTTCGCGGCCGACGGAAGCCTGCTGGTCCTCGGCGATCAGAGGATCGTGATCCCGGCAGAGCAGATCACACCGATGCTCACCCCGCTGGGCCGCAAGCTGCAATCGGGTGCGGTCAAACCCGAGAAGGCGGAACCTCCGCAGAAGTTCGGCGAGCCCGCCCCCGGCCTGACCGATTCGCGGGAGGCTTCCGCGGCCCCCACCGCGAGTCCCGGACAGCCCCCGCAGGCCCCCACCACCAGCCCCGAGCCCTCCTCTCCACGACCCAGAATCTCCCTGGGACCAGACTGCGACAAGCTCAAATGTGTCGCGCTGACCTTCGACGATGGACCGGTCGCGGAAACCACCGATCTACTGAAGGTGTTGCGCGAGAAGAAGGCTCCGGCGACCTTCTTCGCTCTCGGTAACAACGTCAAGGCCCACCCTGGGGTGCTCAAGGAGATCGGTATCGAGGGACACCAGATCGGCTGGCACACGGTGACCCACGGGGAACTGCCCAGGCTGAGCGCGGACCGGGTCCGCACGGAGGTCAGCTCCGGCCCGAACACCCTGTCACAACTGCTTGGCTGGGCCCCTGTCGTTTTCCGCCCGCCATACGGTGCGCACAACGCCAAGGTCGACGAGGTCATCAAGGCCAACAACATGGCCAACGTGATGTGGAGCGTGGACACCAAGGACTGGGATAAGAGCCGGGTCCAGGGGGCGGAGCTCACCCAGGCCGTCGTCTCGTCCGCGGTCAACGACACCAAACCGGGTGGGATTATCCTGCTGCACGATATCCACGCGACTTCGCGCGCGGCAGCCGCTCCGATCATCGACCAGCTTTCCAAGAAGGATTTCACCTTCGTCACGGTGACCGAGCTGCCAGGCTGGCAGGACTTCGCCTGGGGCCGGACCTACTGTGCGGCCCCCAGCCTCAAGGCGACCTGCTTCTGAGGAATCCGGAGCTCCCGGGGAGGTCCCCGAGCGGCCGAAACCGGGAGCTCCAGCGAGACAATAGGTAACTCTTCTTTTGCATAAATGCGCTAGTCGGACCAGTTCTGGAGGATTTTGAGCGAATCCTGACCCAGGTACGACAAGAGGGCTGTCTCTTGACTATGGTGGCCCTGTGGCGACAACTCTTACTACACATCAGAGAGCGGTCCGATCGACAGTAACCAAGAAGGTCATCATGGCCGTCACGGGTTTGTTGCTGGTCGGCTTCTTGCTCATGCACATGTACGGCAACTTGAAGATGTTCATGGGTGCCGATTCGTTCAACCACTATGCGCATTGGCTGAAGGGAGCTACCGAAGACGGTGGCATCATGTACCCGATCATGCCCGCGGGTGTCTTCATCTGGGTGTTCCGTGCCGTGCTGCTGCTGGCCCTCGGTCTGCACATCTGGGCCGCCGCGACCCTGTCGGCGCGCACCATCGCCAACCGTGGTCCGAAGTACCAAAGCAACCACCGCCTGGCCCAGACCTATTCGGCCCGCACGATGCGCTGGGGCGGCGTGATCCTGGCTGGTTTCCTGGTCTTCCACATCCTGCAGTTCACGGCCCAGGTCGTGCGCACCGGATTCGGTGCCAACGCTGAGCCCTATGACATGGTCGTGGTCAGCTTCCAGAACATCTTTGTTCTGCTGGCTTACGCGATCTGGATGGTCGCGGTCTGCATGCACGTCCGGCACGGCTTCTGGAGCGCCTTCACCACCCTCGGGGCGAACATGAGCGCGAACTCGCGCAAGATCCTGAACGGCCTGGCGGTGTTCGTTGCCGTGCTGCTGTACGCCGGGTTCATGATTATGCCCGTGGCCGTCTTCTTCAAGCTGATTGGGGGAGCCCAGTGAATCCGACCGTGACCAACGAGTTTTTCGAAGTCGGTGCTGACATCGCCGACGCCAAAGCCCCGGATGTGCCCATCGAGAAGATGTGGTCCACCCGCAAGTTCGAGGCCAAGCTCGTCAACCCGGCCAACCGCCGCAAGCTGACCGTCATCGTGGTCGGCACCGGGCTCGCAGGTGGCGCCGCCGCCGCGACCCTGGGCGAGGCGGGCTATAACGTCCTCAACTTCTGTTACCAGGACAGCCCCCGCCGAGCCCACTCGATCGCTGCCCAGGGCGGTATCAACGCGGCCAAGAACTACCGCAACGACAACGACTC
>JAUMYR010000106.1:3859-9726 GCA_030528545.1 Propionibacteriaceae bacterium | reverse complement strand
CGGGTTCCCCAGTTCCAGCCCCGATAAGAATCCCGGAACCGCAGCGCTGGCGAACCATCGCCATCAACGTACTGGTGGCTGAAAATTGGCCTGGCGGCCGGAGCGGCACGTGAGCAGCCCCTGCACCACTTTTTCTTCGGATCTCGATTTAGCCGGTTCTGATGACACACCAGGCCGAAGAGAAAGCCTGCGAGTTGAGATCGGGCTAGGTGACCACACCTCCGGGGATGCCATCGGGGAACTCGCCGAACCGGTCCCGGTGCCAGCGGGCATAGGCGGCGACGGCGGTCGGGAGCGTCGCGAAGACGTGGTCCTGGCCGACCCGGGCCACAAAACCGGCGGCGGCGAGTTCGTCCCTGGTCTCCTGCTTGACCCGGGCCAGCGCGAAGGTCACCCCGCGCGAGACCAGCGCCTCCCGCAGCAGTTCCAGGGTGTCCACCGCTGTCAGGTCGATTTCGACGTTGGCTTCGGCGTTCAGGACGAACCAGTGGACCGGCCCGGCCGCGTCCCGCACCGCCTCCAGCGCCCGGGACAGGAAGTTCTCGGCGTTGCCGAAGAACAGCGGCGAGTCGTAGCGGTACACCACCAGCCCCGGCACCTGGGTGGCCTGTGGGTAGTCCTCGACATCGTGCATCCCGGCGACCCCCGGCACGTAGCCGAGGATGCCGTCGTGGGGGTGCGACATCCGCCGGATCACGTCCAGCAGCGACAAGGCGATCGCCAGACCGATCCCGGTCAGCACGTCGAAGGCCACCACCGCGACCGCGGTCGCCAGCGACAGCACGAGTTCGCTGTACCGGAACCTGGCGATCCGGGCGATCTCGGCCAGGTCGATCAGCCGGGTCGCCGCATAGATCACCAGCGCGCCCAGCGCCGCTGTCGGGAAGCCCGCCAGGACCGGCCCGGCGACCAGCAGCGTCGCGACCACGCAACCGAGGGCCACCAGGGAATACACCTGGGTCCGGGAGCCGACGGCGTCCCCGATCACCGTCCGGGAGGAACTGGACGAGACCGGGAAGCCGTGGAACAGACCCGAGGAGACATTGGCCAGTCCCAGCGCCAGCAGCTCCTGGTCGGCGTCCACCCGCTGCCGCTTGGTGGCGGCGAAGGCCCGCGCCGTAAGCACATTGTCGGAATAGCCAACGATCGCGATGCCCAGCGCCGCGGGCATCAGCGCCCACAGCGACAGGTTTGCCAGGTCTGGGACCCGGAAGCCTGGCAGGCCCTGGGGTACCTCGCCGATCGTGCGGACCCCGTAGGCCTGCAACCCGAAGGCGGCGACCGCGGCCGCCGAGGCGAGCAGCACCAGCAGCGGTCCGGGCCACCGGGGACGCCACCAGCGCAGCAGGTACAAAGCGGCCAGCGCTACCAGGGCCAACGCCAGGGTCGGCAGGTGAGCCGCGGGCAAGCGGACCAGCACCGACCAGGCCGCATACAGTGGGTGTCCCTCCTCTGGCGCGATACCGCTGACCTTGCCCAGCTGGCTCACGATCATGAGCACCGCGACACCGACCAGGTATCCCACGAGCACCGGACGCGACAGCAGGTTAGCCAGGAAACCGAGCCTGGCTACCCACCCGGCCAGACAGACCACGCCCACCGCTATCGCCAGCAGCGCACAGACCTCGGCATAGCGATCGGCGCCAGCCTGTCCGACCATGGCACCCACGGCGACCGCGGTCATGAGCGCGGTGGTGGATTCCGGGCCGATCGACAATTGCCGAGAGGCCCCGAAGACCGCATAGATCGCGATGGGGGCCAGGATCGCCCATAGCCCCGCCACCGGAGCCAGACCAGCGATGTCGGCATAGGCCATGACCTGTGGGATCAGATAGGCGGCGACGGTCAGCCCGGCCAGCAGGTCACCGCGCAGCCACGGCCACTCGTAATCGCGCAGCACCGCGATCCCGGGCAGCAGCCGTTCCCACCGCCGTGAGGGAGCCTCCATGGCCAGAATCTACCCCTCCGGGAGCGGACGCGGGAGCGTTGCCGTCAACCGGTCTCACGCCCCAGTCGCCCGGCGGGCAAGCCTGGCGCAGACCGCACCGTTGACGAAACCGGCCAGCACATCGCTGAGGTAGTGCTGCCCGGTGTAGAGCCTCGACCAGCCGACCAGCAGCGGGTAGGCCAGGCAGATCCCCCGGATCAGCCGCCGCCGGGGTGAAGGCTGATCCCCGGCCAGCATCGCCAGCGCGGCCGCCTGAGCCGTCGCCGCACCCACATGACCGCTCGGATAGCTGGAGGTGATCTGATCGGCGCCCATCCGCTCCACCCCTGGGCGCGCTCGTCCCACCAGCAAGCAGGACGCGACGTGCGCCGCTGAGGCCAGCGCCACCGCCGCGCCGGGCAGCGACGCCTTACGCCAGTCGCGGGTCGCCCCGTACACCGCCGTGATCGTTCCGGCGGTCACCGCGACGGCCCTCGGCACATCCGTGATCCACGAAGCGGGCAGGCTGAGCGCGTCCCCCACGGGGGTGCGGCGCGCCCCCAGTTCACGGCTGATCCGCTCTTCGGACGCGGGAGGACGCCGGGTCAGCGTTCGCCCGACCGCGATGCAGGACCCCACCAGCAACCCCATCCGGGGGGCCAGCCAGAGCGCGCGGCGAAGGGTAGTCGTCATGGCCCACAACCTACCGGCCGGTGATGGCAACGGCATCACCGGTAACACCCGCGGTTAGACTCCCCCCATGACAGCCGCGCATTGGGACTGCCCGGGCTGGAAGCCACCTTTGGTCCGGTCCGGGAGCGCGCCGTGCTGAGCGATGGCGTGGTGGTGCTGCACGAGATCACACCGGCCGAGGCCCAGGGCCTAGCCGAGGGACGCTGCCGGTTGCCCTGCGTCCCCGACTATCCGCACAGCGATTCGATGGCCGCGGCTCGCCTGGCCCGCGACTCCTTCTGGCTCGACAACTGGGTACCCGGGTTCGGGATGCATCTCATCGTCACCCGGCACGACGGGCTAGTGGTCGGCGATGTCGGCTTTCATGCACCGCCGGACGAGCGGGGCAGCGTCGAGATCAGCTATGGGCTGGCCGTCTCGGCTCGCGGCCACGGTTACGCGACCCGGGCGGTACGCCTGCTGTGCGCCTCGGCTCTGGCCCACAACTGCGCCTCGTCGGTGATCGCCGAGACCGCCTCCGACAACCCCGCCTCGATCGCGGTGCTGACCCGCTGCGGCTTCACTCCCCTGCGCCCCAGCGGGGACAGGCTCCGGTTCCGGCTGAGCAGCAGTTCCTGATAAGCCGGTTCGCCGGACTTGTCACAACTGTCAGTGCCGGGCGATAGAGTCACTGTCGTCACCCTTCGAAGGAGAATCGTCGTGCACATTGGACGCGTCACGCTCGCCGCGCTCACTGTCTCTCTTGGCCTCATCGTTGTGTCCGCCCAGCTGACCGCGGCCACGGGGGAGCAGCCGGTCATCAACGAGGTCTATGCCCGAGGTGGCAGCGCCAACCAGCCCTATGCCACCAAGTTCGTCGAGTTGTACAACCCCTCTGCGACCCCGGTGGACCTCGGCGGTTATGGCCTCAACTACGCGCCCGCATCCTCGGACGGCCCCGGCAAGAAGACCTGTGCGCTGAGCGGGACCATCCCGGCGAAGGGACATTTCCTGATCGCGGTCGGCAGCAACGGCGATATCGGCGCCGGGATCGACCCCGACCTCGAGTGCGGTGGGGTCAATCCCTCCGGCACCCGAGGCTCCTTCGCCCTGCTCAAGGGCGGCTCCCCCATCGACGTGGTTGGCTGGGGCACGGCGAAACGCTTCGAGACCAAGCCAGCGGCCTATCCGGGCGGGAATACCACTCCCGGTTCCATCTCGCGTTCGGGCGGTGTCGACACCGACGACAACTCTGTTGATTTCAGTTTCTCGGACACCCCGACACCGCAGAAGGCCGCGGACGCACCCCCGCCGGTCGTCCCGCCCGGCCCCGGGCTCACCCCGATCGCCGAGATCCAGGGCACTGGCCCCCAGACCCCCTTGGCCGGCCGTGAGGTGACCACCCTCGGTGTGGTCACGGCCGCCTATCCCAGCGGCGGTTTCGGGGGTTTCTACCTCCAGACCCCCGGCACCGGCGGCGCCCAGAAAGCCCCCGGTGAGGCCAGCGACGGCATCTTCGTCTACGCTCCAGCGGCGGTGTCCGGGGTGTCCATCGGCGACTGTCTTCGGGTGAGGGGCACCGCCAGCGAGCACCACGAGATGACCCAGCTCGGCGGACGGGTGAGCCTCTCTCCCGAGACCGGATGCCGCCCGGTGGTAACCACGGAGTTGTCGGGCCTACCGGACTCCGACGCCGCGAAGGAAGCCTATGAGGGCATGCTGGTGCGCCCGCTCGGTGCCTACACCGTCACCAACAACTACCGGTTGAATCAGTACGGCCAGGTGGGTCTGGCCGCCGGTGACAAGCCACTGTTCCAGGCGACCGCGGTCGTGGCCCCCGGGCCCGAGGCGAAGGCCTACGAACAGCAGAACCTGTCCCGCTACATCACCCTGGACGACGGCTCCTCCCTGGACTATCTGCGCAACCCGGCGGCCCAGGCTTCGCCACTGCCGTATCTGTCTCAGGACACGCCCATGAGGTCCGGCTCCGCCGTGACCTTCACCAAACCGGTGATTCTCGATTTCCGCTATCAGTGGAACTACCAGCCGACCGGTCAGGTGGTCGGCCCGGACCATCCCAACATCCCGGTGACCAGCGCCAACGACCGCGAAGCGACCCCTCCCGAAGTCGGTGGTGACCTGCGGGTCGCGGCTTTCAACGTGCTCAACTACTTCACCGACCTCGGTGAGGACGAGCCGGGTTGCCAGGCCTACCGGGACCGCGATGGGAGGCCGGTGACCACGAACCGTTGCGTCGTCCGCGGAGCCTATTCGTCCGCAGCCTTCCAGGACCAGCAGGCCAAGATCGTGGCCGCGATCAATGCCATGGACGCCGACGTGGTCGCTCTCATGGAGGTCGAGAACTCCTCGGCCATCCCGCACGCGGCCCATCACCGCGACGCGACCCTGGCCACGCTGGTGAAGGCGCTGAACACCGCCGCTGGCGAGCAGCGCTGGGCGTTCGCCCCGTCCCCGGCCGTGAATGCCCCCAGCGAGGATGTCATCCGCACCGCGTTCATCTTCAACCCGGCGAAGGTGACGCTGAGCGGCGCCTCCCAGCTGCTGCTCGATCCGGCATTCGCCAATGCCCGCTACCCGCTGGCCCAGCGCTTCGTCCCGCTGCCGGGCGGGGAACCGTTCGTCGTGGTGGCGAACCATTTCAAGTCGAAGGGTTCCGGTGAAGACGACGGCACCGGGCAGGGATTGTCGAATCCGTCTCGGGAGGCCCAGGCCCGCGCGCTGGCGTCCTGGACCACCCAGGTCTTCGCCGACGAGGCCGTGCTGCTGACCGGAGACTTCAACTCCTACACCAAGGAGACCCCGCTCCAGATCCTGGAACGGGCAGGGTTCGTCAATCTCGTGAAAAAGTACGAACCGGACTCGTCCAGCTACCAGTTCTCTGGACGTGTCGGCTCCCTCGACCACGTCTTCGCCAACCCGAAGGCGCTCGCGCTCACCACCGGGGGCGGGGTCTGGGACATCAACGGTGACGAGAGCGTCGCCATGGAGTACTCGCGGCGCAATTACAACGTGACCGACTTCTATACCCCCTCGTTCTACCGTTCCTCCGACCACGACCCGGTGCTGGTCGGGCTCCGGGTGAAGGCTCCCACACCTTCGGCGACGCCCAGTGCGCCACCGAGCCCGACAGCCCAGCCCTCCCAGAAACCTCAGGCGTCCCCGTCTGCGAGTTCGCCTCCGACCTCGCCACCGCAGCGGCCACACCGCCCGTTGCCCCGCACCGGTGGTGCCGAGGGGAGCGGGCTGA
>JAUMYR010000106.1:0-3759 GCA_030528545.1 Propionibacteriaceae bacterium | reverse complement strand
CACGAACCGGCTACCGGTCATCGCCGGAAGGCCCGCGATGCGGGACCGCCGACGGTCCTTGGCCTCAGCTGACCGGGGTATTCGTCCGCTCAGTCCGGGCAGACAGCGGATACCGGATGCCGGTCAGGCGCGACGCCATCGCGGCGGTGGCCACCTCCGGGCCGGTTATTCGCTCTGTTCCCCGGCCTTGGCGGCGAGATAGCGGATGACCGAGGTGAAAAACTTGCGTCCGTCCAGCGAGGGGCCGGTGAGTTCTTCCACGTTGTGCTCCGGGTGGGGCATGAGACCAACGACGTTGCCGCGTTCGTTGGTGATACCGGCGATGTCATTGCGGGAACCATTCGGGTTGCCGAGGTAGCGGAAGACCACCTGGTTGTTGTCTTCCAGCGCCTTGATGGTCTCGTCGTCGGCGGTGTAATTACCCTCACCGTTCTTGAGGACGATGGTGATCTCCTCGCCGACGGCGAAATCGGCGCTCCAGACCGTGTCATTGGTCTCGACCCGCAGCCGCTGGTCCCGGCAGATGAAATGGCGCGACTCGTTGCGGATCATCGCCCCGGGCAACAGGTGCGCCTCACACAACACCTGGAATCCGTTGCAGATGCCGAGCACCGGCATGCCCGCCTTGGCAGCGTCGATGACGCTGGACATCACCGGGCTGAATCTGGCGATGGCACCGCAGCGCAGGTAATCGCCGTAGCTGAACCCGCCCGGCAGAACGATCGCGTCCACCCCCGAGAGGGAATCGGAGGCGTGCCACAGCGGAACCGCCGTCGCACCGCACAATTCGATGGCGCGCAACGCGTCATGGTCGTCCAGGGAGCCGGGAAAGGTGACGACGCCGATGGTTGCCACGGCTCAGCCCTCGACCACGACGTCGAAGGTCTCGATCACGGTATTCGCGAGCAGTTTCTCGGCTGCGTCGCTGATCTTAGCGAGCACCTCGTCGGTGACCTCACCGTCAACGCTCACCTCGAACCGTTTCCCTTGACGCACAGATAGGCCCTCGAAACCCAGCCGGGTGAGGGCACCGGTGACCGCCTTACCCTGGGGATCCAAGATCTCAGGTTTGGGCATCACGTTGACAACGACAGTAGCCATGGGCTTAGCGTAGCGAAACTCTCGCCCGGTCAACCGCTCAAAGGCCTCCAGATAGCGGCGTCTGGTCGCCTGAACCACCTCGGGCGGCAGCGCGGGCGGCGGGGCACCACTGGATCTGTCCCACCCGGAGGAGTGCGCCAGCCAGTCCCGCACGTACTGTTTGTCGAAACTCGCCGTGGCTTGCCCGGGACGCCACGACTCGGCGTCCCAGAACCGGGACGAGTCGGGTGTGAGCACCTCGTCGGCTAGGACCAGCGCACCGTCGGGACGCAGCCCGAACTCGAACTTGGTGTCGGCGAGGATAATGCCGCGTCCCCGGGCGATCTGCTCGGCACGGCCATAGATCGCCAGGGTGAGGTCACGCAACCTGGTCGCCAGGTCTTCGCCGTGACGTTCCACGATCGCTTCGAAGCTGACGTTTTCGTCATGTTCTCCCAGCGGAGCCTTGATCGCGGGGGTGAAGATCGGCTCCGGCAACCGGTCCCCGTCCCGCAAGCCCTCGGGCAGGCGGATGCCGCACACGGCACCCGAAGCCTGATACTCCGCCCAGCCGGAGCCTGTCAGGTAGCCGCGGGCCACGCACTCGACGGGCACCATCTCAAGACGTTGCGCCACGATCGCGCGGCCAGCCACCGCCTCGGGCACCTCCCGGGACAGCACATGGTTGTTCACTAGGTCCGCGAGCTGTTCGAACCACCACAGGGACAGCTGGGTCAAGACCGCGCCCTTGTCGGGAATCCGGGTGTCGAGCACATGGTCGAAGGCCGAGATGTTGTCGGTGGCGACCATCAGGAGCGCGTCGGGATCCGCTAGCCCATAGAGTTCGCGGACCTTCCCGGCGTGCAGCAGCGGCAGCCCCAGGCTCTCATACTGACTCACACCCGAAGCCTAGCGGTGAGCCGATGCCCGGGATATGGCCAGTCCGTGGGCATGAGACGCTGGGCGCGTTAGGTTAGGTGTCATGGAGTTTCGATACCTCGGCAACTCGGGTCTCAAGGTCTCCGAGATCACCTACGGCAATTGGCTGACTCACGGTTCCCAGATCGACGACGACAGCGCCAAGAAATGCGTCCACGCCGCGCTGGATGCCGGGATCACCAGCTTCGATACCGCCGATGTGTACGCCAATACCGCGGCGGAGGAGGTATTGGGGGACGCCCTGGCCGGGCAGCGCCGCGAGTCCGTGGAGATCTTCACCAAGGTGTACTGGCCCACCGGGCCGAAGGGCCACAACGATGTGGGTCTGTCCCGCAAGCACATCATGGAATCCATGCACGGTTCACTGCGCCGGTTACGCACCGACTATGTCGATCTCTACCAGGCACACCGGTTCGACACCGAAACCCCGCTCGAGGAGACCATGGTCGCTTTCGGCGACCTGGTCCGTCAGGGCAAGGCCCTCTACATCGGTGTCAGCGAGTGGAGCGCCGACCAGATCCGCGAGGCCTCTGGTCTCGCCCGTGAATTGCGGGTCCCGCTGGTCTCGAACCAGCCCCAGTATTCGATGCTGTGGCGGGTGATCGAGGACGAGGTCGTCCCGGCCTGCACGGAACTCGGGCTCAGCCAGATCGTGTGGTCGCCCCTCGCCCAGGGCGTGCTGAGCGGCAAATACGCCCCGGGGCAGCAGCCCCCGGCCGGATCGCGGGCGACCGACGACAAGGGCGGGTCCCAGATGATCTCGCGCTGGATGAACCAGGATGTGCTAGCTGCGGTGCAGCGGCTGCGTCCGATCGCTGAATCGGCCGGGCTGAGCATGGCCCAACTCGCCGTGGCTTGGGTGCTACAGAACCCGGGTGTCGCCTCGGCGATCATCGGCGCGTCCCGCCCGGAACAGGTGGCGGAGAATGTCCGCGCCTCCGGGGTCAGGCTCGACGCCCAGGTGCTGGCACAGATCGACGCCGCGCTCTCGGGCGTTGTCGAACGCGACCCGTCCCTGACCAGGAAGAACGCTCCCCAGAGCCGTCCGGTCTAGGCCCGTGGGAGCGGGCTGACCGGCACCGGGGCGGGCCGGGTTCAGGCGGGGTCGAGGCGTCCGAGGTCGACCATCCGGGCGAAATATTCGCTCTCGCGGTACAGCTCGGCGAAGGAACCCGTCGCGCTGACCCGCCCGTCTTCCAAGAGGACGATCTGGTCCACGTCGCGTACCGTGGAGAGCCGATGCGCGATCACGACCATGGTGAGCTGGCCGTGGAGGGCCCGCAGGGTCTCGGTGATCTGCTGCTCGGTCTCGTTGTCCAGCGCCGAGGTGGCCTCGTCCAGGAGCAGGAAGGAAGGCTGGCGGTAGAGGGCCCGAGCGATCCCGATGCGTTGCCGCTGCCCCCCCGAGAGCCGGACGGCGCGGTCCCCGACCTCGGTGTCGATGCCCTTCGGCAGCCCGCGGATGACATCCACCAGCTGGGCCTGTTCGATTGCCCGCCACAGCCGCTCCCGGTCGATGCGGGCCGGGTCGAGCTCGAAGGCGATGTCTTGGGCGAAGGTGCCATGCAGGTGGAACACGTCCTGGGCGACGAAACCGATGCCGTTCTGCCAGGCGGGCAAGTGATCGAAGACGTCGGCGCCGTCGGCCCTGACCTCCCCGCTGGCCGGCGGCAGCAGCCCGAGCAGCACATTGGCGAGCGTGGTCTTCCCAGCGCCCGATCCCCCGACCAGCGCGGTGGA
>JAUMYR010000105.1:2884-9798 GCA_030528545.1 Propionibacteriaceae bacterium | reverse complement strand
CCGCGGGCCGGGTCGTCCGCGTGGTGCTGCCCGGCACCACCCAGGTCGAGGGCGGTGACCTCATCTGCGTCATTGAGTAGGAGCCGAGACCGTGGCGGCACCGGGGACGGGCCGCCTGGGCGAACCTGGCGCAGGTCGCGGGTCTGGATCGTCGGTCTGCGCGTAATTCAATCGTCACTGCCTGTGCCGGACCTGGTCTCGTTCCTCTGCTTGTGTGGCGTCGCCGGTGCCGAGCGTGTCCGAGTCGAGTCAGACGCCTTGTCTTACAAGGAAGGAAGAAGTTAGGGGCTTCCTGGGGCACTGAACCTGACCAGGCTCACCCGCCGTCCGACCAGGACGATGGTCCGCAACCGGGCTCCCGAATGCTGGTAGGTGTTCTCGCTTAGGCCTGGACGCCGCTGCGTTGGCCTAGAGGTGGGGACGCCTCAGCCACTGGCGCGTGGGGCGCGTCCAAGATGACTGAGGGTGATGAAACCCGGCTTGGCATCGCCGACGGTCATCCCTACCGCCCGCAACGACCGGATCGTCATCACCCTCCGTCAAAGGCGCCGGCCGTGCTCCACGATTCACGGCCACCACCATGCCATCGTCCGGCCGGACGAGGTACGCCTGGAGCCCGCCTGGGAGCCACGAAGTGCGCCCCCTCACCAGGACGGAACATCGTCCGATCGGCATGGCTCCCCCAGCAGGTCGACCCGGTCACACCGAGCCTGCGCGAAGCCACTAGGCGCCCCGATGGAGAAGCCCATGCGTAGTGCTATCAGCCCTACGCACGACTGAAGCTTAGCATAGCCTAAGCTATTTACGCAACAGCTAGCTTTCCTAAAGCTTGAGCCTCACCGGAACAGCGTGTGCCCGATGAACTGCCCTTCCTCAATGCCGGGTGGAACCAGGTACACCCCGGAAGCCTGAGTCTTCAGGTACTCCACGAACATGTCGTCTCGTGCCATGTTCTTGTGCACTCGGGCGAACCGCTCCGGCGCCTTGACGAAGGCGATGAAGAACAGGCCCGCTGCCAGTCGGCCTGTTTCGTCGTTGCCATCCACATAGTTATAGGCCCGGCGAAGCATGTGAATGCCGTCGTTGTTGTCGGGATGAGTCCTCGCCACATGAGAGCGAACATCAATCAGCAGATTGCCGTCTTTGTCCTTAGCGTTGAAGTCTGGCTGGGTGAACTCGTCCCCGCCAGACAGCGGCGCACCGCTCCCCTTTGCCCTGCCGAGCACCCGGTCTTGCTCCTCGAGGCGCAGACCGTCCCAAACCTCGATAGTCATCGCGATCTTGCGGGCCACGAGATAGGAACCGCCATGACACCATGCCGGACCGGAGTCAATCCAGACATGTGCCGCCAGCTTCTCGGGCTCTTCGGCCTTGATGTTATTGGTGCCGTCCTTCTGGCCAAACAGGTTTCTCGGCGTCAGCTGCTCTTTGGACGTGGATGAGGCGCGCCCAAAGCCGAGCTGTGACCACCTCAGCTGGGCCCGGCCGAACGCGATCCGGGTGAGGTTACGAATCGCATGCACCGCCACCTGCGGATCATTGGCGCAGGCCTGGATACAGAGATCCCCCTCCGAGATCGCTGGCTTGATGAAATCGTTGACCATGACCGGCAAGCCAGTGAAATCCGGCGGCATCTGGTCAGCGATCCCAAACCTGTCCCTCCCGCCAGCATCACGGAACAGGCTCCGCCCGAATCCAAAAGTGATCGTCAGCCCCGAGGGACCATGGTCAGCAGCCTCGCCGGTATCCGCGGGCGGATCCAGCGGACTGCCGTCGAATGCCCCAGCCGCGGCGACTGGCAGACCGAGCGTCATCCGGTGGGCGGCATAGGTCCAGTCCTGCAGCAACTCCACGAGATCGGCCCGCGTCTGGCCCTCGCGGACGTCAAAGGCCGCAAAATGCATCTGCTCCTGAGCTGGGGTGATAATACCCGCCTGATACTTGCCATGGAACGGGTACTCGAGGGACTCAGTGTCACCGGCCCCAACGCTGGAACCCGAACGCCCGATGGCAAAACCGCCGGCCAGGCCGACCCCCAGGGCGCCAGCCGTGGCTCCCGACCAGGCCAGCATTCCACGGCGGGACAGCCCGGACACCCGGGTAGATTCGGCCGCATCGGTGGCGACCTGAGAGTCAGCCTGCTTACTCATTTGACGCCCAGCACCGCCCCGGTCAGCTTCGACAGCGGCTCACGAGTCGCATCGATCTGAGCAGTCAGTTCCTTTTGCTGCTCAGCCGTCACCTTATCGTAAAGAACATAGCCTTTCTCCAGGCTGCCATACTTATCGAGCAGGGCCTGCAGCTTGTCGAACTCGACGTTGATCTTCTTGACCAGGGCCTTCGCCTCATCTCCCTTACGCTCAGCGATCGGCGCAACCAGATCGAAGGCGATCCGGGAGCCCTGAAGGTTAGCCTGGAAATCCCACAAGTCGTAGTGGCTCCACCAGTTCTCCTCACCGGTCACCTTGGTGACGGCGATCTCCTCCAGCAAGGCTGCCGCCCCATTGGAGACGGTGGCAATAGTCAAGCCCTCGTCCTTGATATAGGTGGGGCTGTGCAACGTGTCGTAGAGTTTCGCAACGTCCTGAACGAGAGTGTCCCCAATCCGCTTGCGATCCTCCGGAGTTGACGGCTTCCAGTCCTTCAACGCGGAGTCGCCGTTCGGCTGCAACTTACCCTCAGCTGGCGGCCAGAGGTCCTTCTCCATGCGATGGAAGCCCAGCCACTCCGTGAAGGTCGGATCATTGGCCTTCAGCTCGTCTGCCTCGGCCAGGTAATTGATCTCACGATAGTCAATCCTGGGATCGAGAACACCGAGCGCTTCGGCGATAGGTTCGATCCTCTCATAGTGGACGCGGGTGGTAGCGAACATCTCCCGAGCCTTTTCATCTTGACCCGCGATGTAAGCCTCAGCGAACTCCTTCACCTTTGGCTGCAGCTCAGCAACCTCGTTCTTCGCGAAGTTGACGTAGTCGGCGACCGCCGCCTCGAACAGCTTCTGGTCCTCACCGGACAGCGTTACGGCCTCACCGGTGACCTTGAAGGCCGCCTTACCGACATTAGCGCCGCGCATCCCCGGCTTACAGGCGGTGAAGTAGTCACCCGGCTGCAAGCTAACGCTCAGCGAGGCCGTGGCCCCAGGGGCGATGTTCTCGCGCTCGGCGACGATCCGCAGCCCATCGGAGCCAAGCAGGTAAAACTCGGTGGTCTTGTTTCCGTCGTTCTTGATCGAGAAGGTGACCGTCCCGCTCTTCGCCTCGGAAGCCGACAGCTTGCAGGCATCATTGCTGGACGAGACCGTCAGGGTCCCATCAGCCGCCTGAGTCGTCGGCTTGTTCTCGGTGCATCCCGCGAGCGCGAGAGCCGCAACGGAAACGACTGCCAGATGACGCAGTGCTATGGATCTCATGAAAACTCCTTCTGGAGACTGATTGGCTCAGCAGGTGAGGCCAAAGGTTTTGCGGCGGCGGAATCACCGCCGGGGCATCCGGAAAGACGGACACGGCGAAGAAAGATTGGAAAAACAATAGCGAGATAGAAACCCCAGGCGGTGACTTCCAGCCACGACATCAAAGGCGCAAATCCTATTGTTCCCTTGAGAAAAGCGGCCAATGCACCACTGGGTTCAATGATGTCTTGCAGATCAAAAGCCCAGCCAAAGGGATAAGCGGCACCCCAGAATGGGCGGTCGGTGAAGAATCCCACCAGAACCTCACCGGTACGGAAGTCTAGCGGTGTTATGGGCGCCCCAGAGAAAGGCCCCGGAAGGAATCGCGCCTCCTGCAGATCATGAATGCCATAAGCCAGGATTCCGGCTGCAACGATAATCAGGAAGCCACCGGTCCATGCGAAGAAAACCGAAAACCGGATACGCACCATTCCCCGGTAGACCAGATAGCCGAGCGCGATCGATACGGCGATACCCATGACCGCTCCGAGAAGTGCCACCGGTTGTAACGCCCAGCCCCACAGCATGAGAGTGGTCTCGATCCCCTCTCGCCCAACCGACACAAAAGCAAGCCAGAACATTCCCCAGCCAGCCCCCAACGCGAGCGCCTGGGCGGCGCTGGTTTCCAGCTCCTCCTTCATCCTCCGGCCGAGGTTCATCATCCAGAAGACCATCCAGGTGACCATCGCCACCGCGAGGATAGACATCGACCCGCCGATGAGCTCCTGGCCTTCAAAACTAAGACCGTAGCGACCGAAGGTAAATAATGCACCGAGCGCGAGGGAGCCGGTTACCGCAATCCCAACGCCAAACCATATCTTGCGCACCACATCCGGGCGAGACTGCCTGCGGACAAAAGCAATCAAGATGCCGATGATAAGCGCGGCCTCCAGGCCTTCACGCAGACCGATAAGGAAAGAAGCCAGGAACATCCTTCTCCCAATTTAGATAGACCAAGCTTTCGTATATCCGGCAACCAAGCCTAGCCTAAACTGGGAGCGACGATGCCAACGGCATGTCGGGTCGCGGGCACTCGCAGCGCCCTACCCCCGCCTGCTACCGAAGACGCCCGTCAGCCCACGGTCCGTGCGGGGAGGGTCTTGGGTTTGTAGGACGCTCGGGTGGCCTCGTAGGAGGCGATGTCCTCCTCGTGGGCCAGCGTCATGGAGATGTCGTCGAGGCCTTCGAGAAGCCGGTATCTGGTGAAGTCGTCGATGGCGAATTCGTAGTGCTGATCGCCTGCCGTGATGATCTTGGATTCCAGGTCGACGGTGATTCCGGCCGAGGGGTCGGCTTCGACATAAGCCCACAGGGCCTCCACCACCTCGGGGGCGACGACGGCGATGAGCAGGCCCGCCTTGCCCGAGTTGGAGCGGAAGATGTCACCGAAGCGGGAGCCGATAACCACCCGGAATCCGTAGTTCTGTAGCGCCCAGACGGCGTGTTCCCGGGAGGAGCCGGTGCCGAAATCGGGGCCCGGGATCAAGATCGTGCCCCGGTCATAGGGCTCCTTGTTGAGGACGAACTCGGGGTCGTTGCGCCAGGCGGCGAACAGCCCATCTTCGAAGCCGGTGCGGGTGATGCGCTTGAGATAGACGGCAGGGATGATCTGATCGGTGTCGATGTTGCTGCGGCGCAGCGGCACCGCGATGCCGGTGTGGGTGGTGAACTTGTCCATGTCTAACCTCTCAGAGATCGGCCGGGGCGGCCAGGTGACCGGTGATTGCCGTGGCCGCGGCTACCGCGGGGCTCACCAGATGCGTACGCCCGCCCTTGCCCTGGCGGCCCTCGAAGTTACGGTTCGAGGTGGACGCCGAGCGCTCACCCGGGGCCAGCTGGTCGGGGTTCATGCCGAGGCACATTGAGCAGCCCGCGGCGCGCCACTCCGCACCGGCGTCCAGGAAGATCCGGTCGAGCCCCTCGGCCTCGGCTTCCAGCCGCACCCGGGCCGAACCGGGCACCACGAGCATCCGCACCGAGCTGGCGATCTTGCGGCCCTTGAGGACGGAGGCGGCCAGACGCAAGTCTTCCAGCCTCCCGTTGGTGCACGAACCGAGGAAGACCGTGTCCACCCTGATGTCGCGCATGGGGGTTCCAGACTCAAGGCCCATGTATTCAAGCGCGCGGGCGGCCGTGGCCTGTTCCACGGCGTCCGTGAAGTCCTCCGGGGACGGGACCACCCCACCGAGAGGCACCCCGTGACCGGGGTTGGTGCCCCAGGTGACGAATGGGGTGAGCTGGGTCGCGTCCAGGTCGACCTCAGCATCGAAGACGGCGTCCTCGTCGGTGCGCAGCGTCTTCCAGTAGGCGACGGCGGCGTCCCAGTCGGCCCCCTCCGGAGCGTGGGGACGCCCCTTGAGATAGGCGAAGGTGGTCTCATCTGGGGCAATCATGCCTGCCTTGGCACCCCACTCGATGCTCATGTTGCAGATGGTCATGCGGCCCTCCATCGAGAGCTCCTCGATGGTCGATCCGCGATACTCCACCACATATCCCTGTCCCCCACCGGTGCCGACCTTGGCGATCAGGGCCAGCACGATGTCCTTGGCCGTGACCCCCTCGGGCAACTCGCCGTTGATGTTGACGGCCATGGTCTTCGGTTTGGCCTGGGGCAGCGTCTGGGTCGCGAGGACGTGCTCGACCTCGCTGGTTCCGATGCCAAAGGCCAGGGCACCGAAGGCGCCATGGGTCGAGGTGTGCGAGTCTCCACACACGATGGTCATGCCCGGCTGGGTGACACCGAGCTGGGGCCCGATGATGTGCACGACGCCCTGCTCCCGGTCTCCCAAAGAATGCAGCCGGATTCCGAAGTCGGCGGCGTTCCGGCGCAGGGTCTCGACCTGGGTACGGCTGACAGGATCGGCTATAGGTGCCAGGATGTTGAGCGTCGGAGTGTTGTGATCCTCGGTGGCGAGGGTGAGTTCGGGACGACGCACACGGCGGCCAGCGAGCCGGAGCCCTTCGAAAGCCTGAGGGCTAGTGACCTCGTGGACTAGGTGAAGGTCGATGTAGAGCAGGTCCGGCTCCCCGGCCGCGGAACGCACCACGTGCGCGTCCCATACCTTCTCACTCAGCGTTCTCGCCATCGTTGCCTCTCTCCGTCGGGCTCAAGTCGGGCACATCATACTCTTGCTGTCCCGAATTGCGAGATGATAGTTTCGCATTATGGACGAGACGAGCGGTGTCGGCGTACTGGACAAAGCTGCCCTGGTGTTGAGCGCCCTGGAGGGCGGTCCGATCACACTGGCCGGACTGGTGCAGGCGACCGGACTGGCGCGACCGACAGCGCACCGCCTTGCCGTCGCCCTGGAGCACCACCGGCTCGTCGCCCGGGACCTCCAAGGACGCTTCGTCCTTGGCCCCCGTTTGAGCGAGTTGGCGGCCGCCGCGGGTGAGGACCGGCTGCTCGCAGCCGCCGGGCCGGTACTGAACCGGTTGCGCGATATCACGGGCGAGTCGGCGCAGC
>JAUMYR010000105.1:1370-2784 GCA_030528545.1 Propionibacteriaceae bacterium | reverse complement strand
GCCGCCGGGCCGGTACTGAACCGGTTGCGCGATATCACGGGCGAGTCGGCGCAGCTGTTTCGCCGTCAGGGCGAGATCCGCATCTGCGCGGCGGCGGCCGAGCGTCCGGCCGGTTTACGGGACACGATCCCGGTCGGCAGCCAGCTGACGATGTCCGCCGGTTCCGCCGCCCAGGTGCTGCTGGCGTGGGAGGAACCCGACCGGGTCAGCCGGACCCTGCAGCAGGCGTCCTTCTCGGCCGTGGCGCTGGCCGGGGTGCGCCGCCGCGGATGGGCCCAGTCGGCGGCCGAGCGCGAGCCGGGCGTCGCCTCGGTCTCGGCGCCGGTTCGTTCCCCCTCCGGCAAGGTGATCGCCGCGGTCAGCGTGTCCGGGCCCATCGAACGTCTCAGCCGCCAGCCCGGCCGCCTGCACGCCGCCGCGGTCATGGCGGCGGCCGAGCGGATGAGCGAGGTGCTCCGCCGCTCAAGCGGAAGCGAACCGCGCGGCCACTAGGGTGAGCGCATGCGATTGGTTGCAGGCGCCTACCCCAGTTATTTTGACGATCCTGCCGCCACTCGCGACTTCCTCTCCGCTCTCGGTTCCGACGATCGTTTTGGCGCGCTGGAACTCCCGATCCGTGGCACTTCGGACGATCTGACCTGGCCGGAAGGCGCCGCGGAGTCCTGGGGTGCGGTCGTCACGCAGATCCCTGGGACCATGGCCGCGATGGAGGCCGATGAGAAGTTTGGCCTCGCCTCCTCCTCGGTGCGGGGCCGGGCAAACGCGGTGGAGTTCGCCAGGCACACCTTCCAGCGAGCCCAGGAGCTGAGACGGTCTGGGCATCCGGTTATCGCGGTGGAACTGCACAGCGCCCCACGCCACTGGTGCGGGGCACGCTTCCTCGCTGAGTCTCTTTCCAGGATCGCCAAGTGGGATTGGGGCGAGACGGCTCTGGTGGTCGAGCACTGCGATGCGGCGCGCCAGGGATACCCGGCTCAGAAGGGCTTCCTCGAATTGGTCGAGGAGATCGACGCGGTGGCCGAGGTGAGCAGAGGCGTCCAAACCCGGCTCGGGGTTAGCCTGAACTGGGCCCGTTCGGCGATTGAGACCCGTTCGGCGAGGGCGCCCTATGCACACCTCTTCCAGGCACGCCAGGCAGGGCTTCTGACCGGCCTGATGTTCTCCTCGGTCTCCCCCGAGCAGACCTCCTTCGGACCGGAATGGGTCGACGCCCACCTGGCCCCGGCGGGTGTCTCTGGAGCCCCGGACTCCTCGCTGCTGACCGCCCTCGGGATCGGCGAATGCCTGGACGCCCTGCCCGAGTCCATGATTTTCCTCGGCTTCAAGGTCGGGCTGGAAGGGCTCAACACCCCACAGGAGAGAGCGCGAGCCTGGAGCGAGATGGCGGACTTGATCCATTGAGGGTCACGGAACG
>JAUMYR010000105.1:0-1270 GCA_030528545.1 Propionibacteriaceae bacterium | reverse complement strand
GGCGCCACGATCATGCCGGACGCTGACTCCACCTGGGCGAGCGGGGATCTGGTTCTGAAGGTCAAGGAGCCCCTGGAGAGCGAGTTCCACCGGTTGCGCGAGGACCTCATCGTGTTCACCTACCTGCATCTGGCGGCCGACCGCCCGGGGACCGAGGCCCTGCTGTCCGCCGGGACCACGGCCATCGCCTATGAGACCATCCAGCTGCCCTCGGGGCTATTGCCACTGCTGTATCCGATGAGTGAGGTGGCCGGGTGCCTCGCGCCGCAGGTGGGTGCGCACGCCATGCTGCGAGGCGAAGGCGGACGCGGCGTCCTCATGGGCGGAGTCAGCGGCGTGGCGAACGCCAAGGTGGTGATTCTGGGTGGCGGCACGGCCGGGCAGAACGCCGCCAACGTCGCCCTGGGGATGGGCGCCGATGTCACGATCCTCGACACCGACCTCGACAAACTCAGGACCAGTTTCTGGCGTTTCGGCAATCGCGTCCACCAGCTGGCGTCCTCGTCCCTGACGATCGCCGAGCAGGTGCTGAGCGCAGACATGGTCATCGGCACGGTGCTGGTCCCTGGCGCAAAGGCTCCGGTGCTGGTGCCGAATGACCTAGTGGCGAGCATGAAGCCGGGGTCGGTGCTGGTTGATGTGGCGATCGACCAGGGTGGCTGTTTCGAAGACAGCCGCCCCACCACCCACGATCAGCCAACCTACCGAGTGCATCAGTCGATCTTCTACTGCGTCACCAATATTCCTGGCGCGGTCCCCTATACCTCGACGTGGGCCCTGACCAACTCGACTCTGCCCTATCTGCTGCGGATCGCCGACAAAGGCTGGCGGCAGGCGATGCGGGAGGACCCGGCCCTGACGCTTGGACTCAACGCTCATGGCGGCCGGGTGACCTGTGCCGGTGTGGCCGAGGCCTTCGGGATGGACTACACCGAGCCGCACAGCGTGCTGGATTAGCCCACCAACGGCAAAACCCCCCTGGATATCCAGGGGGGTTGTCGTAGCCCCGACGGGATTCGAACCCGCGCTACCGCCTTGAGAGGGCGGCGTGCTAGGCCGCTACACAACGGGGCCCTAGCTGGGATGAGGCCTGGTCAGCCGCATTCCGTTGGGGTACTAGGACTCGAACCTAGACTGACGGAACCAGAATCCGGCGGGCTGCCAATTACCCCATACCCCAGTGTTGTCGATTGCTCGGCAACGAGGGATGACTCTACTGCATACCCTGGCGAAACAACAAACCGGCGAGCTGAGCAGGCGGAAACGGGCC
>JAUMYR010000104.1:5703-9823 GCA_030528545.1 Propionibacteriaceae bacterium | reverse complement strand
AGGATGGCGTACTGCTGGTCGGTGACCCGCTCCAGCAGGTAGCGGTCGTGGGAGACGACGATGAGGGTTCCCGGCCAGGAGTCCAGCAGGTCCTCCAGCGCGGTGAGCATCTGATGATCGACATCGTTGGTGGGTTCGTCCAGGAGGATGACATTGGGTTCCCCGAGGAGGAGCAGCAGGATCTGGAGGCGCCGTTTCTGGCCACCGGAGAGTTCTCCGACGCGAGCGGAGAGATGCTCCCGCCGGAAACCCAGGCGCTCCAGGAGCTGGGCGGGGGTAAGGTCCTTGCCGTCGACGGCAAAGGTGGTCTTGGTGCGGGCCAGCACCTCCCGGACCAGGTCTGAGCCGATCTGAGACAGTTGGGAGAACTGCTGATCCAGTACCCCGATGCGGACGGTCTTGCCGCGTTTGACCCGTCCGCTCGTGGGCCTCAGTGCCCCGGTGATGAGGGCCAGCAGCGTCGACTTGCCCGCACCATTGGCGCCGAGGATGCCGGTGCGTTCGCCCGGCCCGATCCTCCAGGTGAGGTCGCGCAACACCTCGTTCTCGCCGTAGCTGACCGAGACCCTCTCCAGGTCGACCACGTCCTTGCCGAGGCGTGCCACGGCGAGCCGTTTCAGTTCGAGGGAATCCCGCACGGGCGGCACCCCCTCAATGAGCTGGTTGGCGGCCTCGATGCGGAACTTCGGCTTGCTGGTGCGGGCGGGGGCGCCGCGCCGCAGCCAGGCGAGCTCCTTTCGCATCAGGTTCTGGCGTTTCTGCTCGGCAGCTGCCGCGATGCGGTCCCTCTCGACCCGCTGCAACACATAGGCGGCGTAGCCTCCCTCGAAGGGCTCGACGATGCCGTCGTGGACCTCCCAGGTCTCGGTACACACCTCGTCCAGGAACCAGCGGTCGTGGGTGATAACCAGCAACCCTCCAGAGTTTCGTGACCACCGGTTCTTGAGGTGACGGGCCAGCCACGCGATGGCCTCTACGTCAAGGTGGTTAGTCGGTTCGTCGAGGGCGATCAGGTCCCATTCGTCTACCAGCAGAGCTGCGAGATCGACGCGGCGACGCTGCCCACCGCTGAGCTCACCGACGCGCGCCTGCCACGGAATATCTGAGACCAGGCCGTCGATGATGTCGCGCACCCGTGGGTCCCCGGCCCACTCGTGGTCAGGGCGTTCCCCGACGATGGTCTCGGCGACGCTCGCCTCTGGGTCCAGGGTGTCGGACTGGTTCAGCACCCCGAAACGTACCCCGCCGCGCCGGGTCACCCGGCCCTCCTGCGGTTCGAGCTGGCCCGACAACAGCCCGAGCAGACTCGATTTGCCGTCGCCGTTGCGGCCCACGATCCCGATCCGGTCACCCTCCTCAATGCCAAGGGTCAGCGACTCGAACACGACCTCGGTGGGGTACTCCAAATGCAACCCCTCGGCCCCCAGCAGCGGTGTCGCCATCAGCAGGTCTCCTTCACCAGCGTTGCGTCATGAATCCCGGCGCCCCCGCCCGGTGCCCGGCCCTCGGATCGAGGCGGCCTTGAGGCTTTCTCGAAGACCGAACGGGCTTAGCCTGCGGGGGACCGTTCCGGCCCCGCCCGGGATCCGGCCTCGAAGAGACCGAGCCGGAGGCCCAGCGGCTCGCGCCCCTCGGCCTACCACGCCGTCCTCGGGGAGCCTGGGCACCTGTCAGCGGCCACGCAGGGCCTGGCGGGACCCCTTGACGTTGGGCATCGGGCCCTTGGGGATGGGCAGGCGGCCCCGCATCGAGTCGAGCGCCCGCAGCCTGGACTTGACCTCGGTGATCTTGTCCGCGGTGAGCGCCTTGGGCAGCTTGCGGATGTGGTCGGCCAGCTTGTGCAGCGGCACCTGACCCTCTTTGTCACCCATGATGACGGTGGTCACGGTGACGCCATAGGCGACCTGCTCGTGCCGTTTGGTCTCGGAGGCGAGCAGTTGCTTCAGTCTTCCCGGCTCCCCCTCGCCGATCAGGACCAGGCCTCCGGGGCCGAGGGTGCGGTGCACCACGTCCAGCTGCCGGGTGGCTGCGATCGCCGGGGTCGAAACCCACTGCTTGGGAAGCATCGACAAAGCAACCTCGGCCGAACCCGCCTGCCCCTCGTAGCGCTTGTAGGCGGCCTGCTTGGCGAGCCTCACGAAGAGGATCATCGCGGCCAGCAACCCGAAGGAGATGCCGAGCAGCAGCCACATCCACCAGGTGCCCAGCCAGAGCCCGAGGACCAGGAAGACCGCCACGGTCACCACGAAGGTGCCGCCCAGCAGCCACGGCGCCCGGGGGTTCTGCTGGCGGGTCAGCTTGTAGGTCTCGCGCATCTGCCGCATCTGTCCCCAGTCGGCAGGGTTGTCCGAGTTCTTCCGGCGCAGTTTCTCCGCCTTGGCCGCGGCCTTCTGTTTCGCGGCTAGTTCCTTGGCTTTCTCGCTTGCCATGCTCAGCTCCCAGTCGTGGTGTTGGCGCGTGCCTCCATGGCCGCGCGGTATAGCTTGCCAGCCCGGTAGGACGAACGCACCAGAGGTCCGCTGAGGACCCCGACGAAACCTATCTCGCGGGCCTCGGCGTCCAATTCCTCGAACTCCTGAGGGGTGACCCAGCGGTCGATCGGCAACAGGGTCGGCCCGGGCCTCAGATATTGCGTGATCGTAACGATCTCGGCACCTGCCGAGTAGAGGTCACGCAGAGCCGCACTGATCTCATCGCGGGTCTCGCCCATGCCAAGAATCAGGTTGGACTTGGTCACTAACCCGGCCTGGCGCGACATCGATAGCACCTGGAGGGAACGCTCGTAGCGGAACCCGGGCCGGATCCGCCTGAAGATCCGGGGGACGGTCTCGACGTTGTGGGCAAAGACCTCGGGCCGGGTCTCGAAGACCACATCGAGCAACTCCGGGCGTCCCGAGAAATCTGGGGCCAGCATCTCGACTCCGATGCCGGGGTTCAGCTCGTGGATCTGGCGGATGGTCTCGGCATACAGCCAGGCCCCCTCGTCGGCCAAGTCGTCGCGGCACACGCCGGTCACCGTGGCGTAGCGCAGGCCCATGGCCTTGACGGACTCGGCGACCCTGCGGGGCTCGCCGGTGTCGTAGCCGGTCGGCTTCTTGGACTCGATCTGGCAGAAATCGCAGCGCCTAGTGCAGGAATCTCCGCCGATGAGGAAGGTGGCCTCCCGGTCCTGCCAGCATTCGAAGATATTGGGGCATCCGGCCTCTTGACACACCGTGTGCAGGTCCCCGGAGGCGACGATGCGCTGCAGGTCCCGGTAGTCGGGGCCCATCTTCGCGGTCGTGCGGATCCAGGCGGGTTTGCGCTCAATCGGGGTCTTGGCATTGAGCGCCTCGACGCGCAGCAGTCGGCGTCCTTCTGGAGAAACGGTCACCTGGCCATGGTATCGGGATGGTGCGTGGGGACGGAAAGCGAACAGACCGGGTTAGCGGGTCTGCTCATAGGGGCCAAAGGCAAGCAGGCTGCTCAGGTGGGGCTCCAGGCGCTTGGCGACCTCTAGCAGCGAGGGCGCGAGCCCGATCTCATGCTCCAGTGTGGTGACGCCCGCGTCGGTGATCCCACACGGAATGATGTTGCTGAATGGCCCTGCGGCGGAGGCGGCCACGTTGAGCGCGAAGCCGTGGATCGTGGTGCGTTTGCTTACCCGGATACCGATGGCACAGATCTTGCGTTCGGGCCGCAGCCCATCGGCGGGCAGCCAGACCCCGGTACGCTCGGGGACCCGGATCGTCGACAGGTCATAGCTCGCCAGGGTGCGCATGACGGCTTCCTCCAAGCGGCGCACGTAGTCCACGACGCCGATGCCATCGGGCAGCCTCACGATCGGGTAGCCCACGAGCTGGCCGGGACCGTGGTAGGTGATCTTGCCGCCCCGGTCGACGTCTACGACTGGGGTCCCATCGAAGGGACGTTCCTGGGGCTCGGTACGGCGGCCAGCGGTATAGACGGGTTCATGTTCGACGAAGATCGTCGTGTCCGCTACCTGTCCGCTCGCGACCAAGGCATGTACCTGGCGTTGGTAATCCCAGGTTGCGCGGTACTCCCCCCTCCGGGGTGGGTCATCGCTGAGACCTTGGTAGTCGAAAAGCACCCCGCGAGCCTAGCGCGAGGCTGGATGGAT
>JAUMYR010000104.1:0-5603 GCA_030528545.1 Propionibacteriaceae bacterium | reverse complement strand
CTCACCCCACCCGGCCGGTGTCTTTACTTCTTGGGCAGAACGGAGGAGTGGTGGCTGGTGATCAGCCACTTGCCATCGGTGTATTCGTAGGTGAAGGTGTAACGGGCCTTTACCTCGGTGCCGTCGGCGTTCAGGGTGAAGGTGTAGTGGCCGGAGTCGACCACGTAGTTGCACCCGATGTCGATGAACCTCTGATCGATTTTTCCGCTGGGCTTGCTCTCAAGGAAGTGCTTGAAGTAGTCCTCTTTCTCGGCTGCGCTGAAGCGCGGTGTGTCGGACAGTGTCGGGAGCAGGAGGGAATCCTGCGCATAGTTTTCCACCACTTTCGCCGGATCGTTTTCGGCGAGAGAGGCATTCCAGCGGTCAAACAGCTTGGCGGCCTCGTCTTTGGTGATGGTGGTGCAGGTCACGGAGCTTCCAGATGCCGGGGTAGGCGCCGTGGTCGCAGTGGCGTTGCACCCGAGGAGGAACAGGGCGCCCACTGCGGTACCAAAGATGATTCCTTTAGTCATGGCCGGAGGGTAACCAGATGCTGGGGGCAGCTTGGCTCAACATGAGAGCTTTCTTATCATCATGTTTCCGGGAAGGCTCCTTGCGGGGAGGCGACACTCCTGCTCAGGGCGGCCTTCCTCCCGGGGGGAGGGCCAAGCATGAGAGAACTCTCATGTTTGGGGGTTTAATCTATTGCCTCGGGCTAACGTTAAGCCGAACCCGTTTCGGGGCCGTGGCCGCAGGGAGCCTCGCCCCCTATGGGCAGGCTTGGCGGATGGCCTTCGCGGCCTCGGAACGGTCCTGGTAGGCCACGGCCCCGAAACGGTTACCCGCGGTTCATTCGCTCCTCGAAATGGAAGCCGTGACCAGGCGCTGCACCGGCAGATTCGCGCACAGGCTGGCGATCACCAGGGCGACCCCGATGACGATCGTCCACAGGCCGAGGGCGGAGTTGTCCTGCTGCAACAGATTCGGGTCGATCTCAGGCAGTTCCGCGAGGTTCGCCCGCATCGGCTGGGCAGCCAGCCAGCCCAGACCTGTGAACGCCAGACAAGACAGCAGCAGCGGAGCCAAGGCCTCCCACCAGGCGGCGCGGATCGCATATCCCCAGGGCGCACCCATCCGGCTGAGCGCCCGCAGTTCCCCGGCTCTTTCGAATGTCGCCGAAGCCTGCCCCAGGAGCGAGGCCACCGCGGCGAGCAGGAAGGAAAAGCCGACGACCAGAGCTGCGCCGGTGCTGACATCGGTGGTGACGGCCGCCGAGAGAGTCTGGGCATCGGGATCGAGCTGGCGGTTGGCTAGGAAAGGCACCGCCGCGATGAAGCCGGCGACGAAGCACACCATCGCGAGAGTGGAAATCCTCCGCCAGGCGGCGCGTGGATCCATGACGACGCGTCGCGCAGCCCAAGTCAGCGCTGGCCAGGGCAGCGCGGCCACCGGCCTAGTCAACACTTGTAGCAGGTAGGGCAACGCCAGGTTGGCCAGCCATACCACGACCAGCAGGAAGGCGGCGATCAGCACATAGGGCGTCACACTGCTCTTTCCAAGCTTGACGCCACTGCCCATCAGCACCGCGGCCGTCACCCCGGCGACGGGCAGGACCAGGCGCCACACCCGCAGCGCTGGCGGCAGGGAAAGCCGCGCGACGCCCAGAGGGCTGATCCGCACCCGCTGCAAGCCCCACCAGGCCGCCGCCGCGCTGACCAGGACCACAACGGCCGCGATGAGGGGATAGGCCCACCAGTCCAGGATCATCTCGCTGGGCATCACCTGCTGGGCCTGGAACCTCAGCCCGCCAAATAGAGGCAGCACCGCGAACGACACGGCTAGCCCAATGACCGCACCGGCGAAGGCCTGGACCGTGGTCTCCAGGATGGTCATGCGCGAGGCCTCCGCGCTTGAGAGACCGAGAAGACGCAACGTGGCCAGCCGTGACTCCCGCGACCGTGCCCCAAGCACCGCGGCCGAAGACGCCAGGCCAGCGATCGGGCCGATCAAGAGGGCACAGGCCAGCACGGTCAGCCCGAGATAGGCATACTGGATCACCGAGAAGCTCGGATCAGCTGCGAGTACCTTGGCCATCAGCCCGCTCGGATAGGCCGAACGCCGGTAGAACATCCACGCCCCCGCGCTCACCAGGGTCGCGACACAGGTCGCTGACGCGAAGGCCGCGACCGACAGGGTCGTGAGCCAGCGGTCCTCAGGGCTCGATTTCAGCCGCGCGGACGCCAGGTGCACCGCGAGCCTGGAGAGCCCTTTTGCACCGGGAAAAGCAACCTCGCTCATGCCGTGACACCCCCGCCGATTCGCTGGTCGGAGTGGATGAGCCCGTCTCGGATCTCGACCAGCCGATGGCACCAGCCAGCCACGTTGCGGTCGTGGGTGACGATCACCAACGCGGTTCCGCTCATCTCAGCGGTCGCGGTGAGAACCTGCATGACCTCCTGTCCGGTCGCCTGGTCCAGCGCACCGGTCGGTTCATCGGCGAACACCACGGCGGGGCTGGGAGCGAGCGCCCGGGCGAGGGCGACCCGCTGCGCCTGCCCGCCGGACATGTCGCCTGGCAAGCGTTTGGCGAGCTCTGCGACCCCCAGCCTTTCCAGCATCGAGTCGGCCGCCCGGAGGGCGTCCCGGCGAGACACCCCGGTCAACTGCATCGGCAAGATCACGTTCTCGCGGGCTTGGAGTTCGGGGATGAGCTGACCGTCTTGGAACACGAAACCGAAGCGGCGTAGCCGCAGGCGGGAGCGTGCCGCATCGCTCAGCCTCCCGAACTCGGACCCGTCGAAGACGACGCTGCCCGAATCCGGGGACAACACCCCGGACAGGCAATGCAGCAGTGTCGACTTGCCGGACCCGGATGGTCCCATCACCGCGACGAGTTCTCCGGGCGCGACGGCGAACGAGACGCCGCGCAGAGCGTGGGCCTGCCCGAAACTCTTGTGCAGTTCGCTGGCACTCAGCAAGGGAGTGTTGGTTCTGTTCATGGGTCTAGCTCACCACTGCCACTCGCGAGACCCAATGCATCCTGGTCCCGAATCGGGGTAGTGCCAGCACTACTTCGGACGGAGGCAACGGCGCCTACGATGGCTGCCATGGGATGGTGGCGCAGGCACTCGAACTTGTCCGAGGCGCAGGAGGTGGAGCGCCTCACCTCGTCCAGGCGGGTGATCGTCGAGGCATACGAGGTGGAGCGGCGGCGGATCGAACGGGACTTGCACGATGGGGCGCAGCAATACCTGGTCGCTGCGCTGCTGGCGCTAGGTGAGGCCGAGTTGTCGGCGAGTGTGGCCTGCGACCCGCAGCTGAAGGCGCGGCTGGCGAACGCCCACGACCACCTGGAGCGTGCGATGGCCGCGCTGCGGACGACCGTGCGGGGCATCCATCCCCAGGTGCTGGTCGATGTCGGGCTGGTCGCTGCCCTGGAAGACGTCATCAGCCACGCTCGCCAAGACATCAGGCTGCGCTGCCCTCACCCGCTCCCGCCGCTGCCCGAGGGGGTGCTCGCCTGCGCCTATTTCTTCGCGGTGGAGGCGCTGACCAACGCCGCGAAATACGCACCCGAGGCGCGAGTGGACGTGCTCATCATCGTTGGCGCTGACCTGCGGATCTCGGTGCTAGACCGGGGGCCGGGCGGGGCCAGGATCGAGCAGGGAGGGGGCTTGGCGGGGATCTCAGAGCGTCTCGCAGCGTTCGGTGGCGAGCTCAGGCTGTCCTCCCCCGAAGGCGGCCCGACCCAAGTGGTCGCCTCCATCCCGCTGCTGCTCTTCCTCGGTGAGCCGGGGGTCTGTGTTCCCCGGCCGGCGGGAGCTAGGCCGTGAAGCGGGTCGTCCTGGCCGAAGATTCCGGCCTGTTGCGAGAAAGCCTCGCCGCGGTGCTCACCCGCCAGGGATTCGAAGTGGTGGCAGAATGCGACCGGGCCGATGCGCTCCCGGGGCTGGTCACCGATCTCGCCGGGCGGGGACTGGCTCCCGACATCGTGGTGACCGATGTCCGGATGCCACCCACGATGGCCGATGACGGGCTGGTGGCCGCGGCCGAGGTCCGCAGCGCTCATCCCGGCATCGGGATCCTGGTCTGCTCCCAGTATGTCGCCCCGGCCTATGCCAGGACCGTCTTCCAGCTGAGCCGCACCGGAGGTGGGGTCGGCTACCTGCTCAAGGACAGTGTCGGACGCCTCGCCGATTTCGTGCGGACGCTGAACGCGGTGGCGGAGGGGTCGGTGGTAATCGACCCCCAGGTCGCCACGGCCATGGTCGATCCGCGAAGCGAACGGCTCCGGGGACTAACCGGCAGGGAGCGCGAGGTGCTGACCCTGATGGCCCACGGGCTGTCCAATGGTGAGATCGCCGCTCGCCTGGTGGTCTCGGGTGCGGCCGTGGCCAAACATGTAGCCAGCATCTTTACCAAACTTGGTCTGCGCCCCGAGGAGGACAACCGTCGGGTCAAGGCGATCCTCGCCTACCTATTCGACGGCGGAATGACCTACTGAGGCGAGGATCACAATCCGAGTTCGCCTCCGAAGTCGCCCTCTTCGAGCCGTGCCTTGACCGCGCTCAGGAAACGCGCGGCGACCGCGCCATCGATCAGCCGGTGATCGTAGGTCATCGACAGGTACATCATGTCGCGGATGGCGATGGTCTGCCCGCCCAACGCGTCGGTCACCACCACCGGACGCTTGACGAGCGCTCCGGTCCCGAGGATCGCCACCTGCGGCTGATTGATGATCGGGGTGTCGAACAGCGTCCCGGCCGACCCGTAGTTCGTGACCGTGAAGGTGCCACCGCCAAGTTCGTCCGGGGTGACCTTGCTGGCCCGGGTGCGTGCGGCGAGGTCGGCGATCTTCTTAGCCAGGCCAGTGACATTGAGGTCACCGGCCTCCTTGATGACGGGAACGAGCAGGCCCTTCTCGGTGTCCACCGCGATGCCGATGTGTTCGCCGTCGGCATAGGTGACGGTGCCCGCGGCTTCGTCGATGGTCGCATTGACCACGGGGAACTGTTTCAAGGCCTCCACCGCGGCCTTCACGATGAAGGGCAGGTAGGACAGCGAGGCTCCCTCGCGCTTCTTGAAATCGTCCTTGACCGCAGCGCGGATCTTGCTGATGGCGGTGACATCGACCTCAACGGTCGCGGTGAGCTGGGCCGCGATCTGCAGCGATTCGGTCATCCGCTTCGCGATAGTCGTCCGCAGGCGGCTGAGTTTCTCGGTCTTTCCGCGCACCGACGGGGCCGGGGCTGCCGCGGGGGCGGGAGCCGCGGGAACCGCGGGAGCGGCGGGCTGGGTGGCGGCAGCCTTGGCGGCCTCGGCGGCGGCCAGGACATCTTGTTTGCGGATTCGCCCACCGACGCCGGTGCCGGTCACCGATTTGAGGTCGACTCCGTGCTCGGCTGCGAGCTTGCGCACCAGCGGCGTGACATAGGTCGCATCAGGGCTAGCCTCGGCTGCCCGGCGGGCCACGACCGCGGCCACCGCCGAAGAATGCACCGGGGCCGGTGCGGACGGCACTCCGACCGGGTTGGCCTCCGCCACCGGTTCAGGGGCGGGCTCCGGTGCTGGTGGTGCCGCTGGCGCCGGGGCCGCCGGTGCAGGGGCCGGGGTGGCGGATGGTT
>JAUMYR010000103.1 GCA_030528545.1 Propionibacteriaceae bacterium | reverse complement strand
GGGGAGGGAGTGCACCTTTCCTTGATGATGCGGCGGGACTCCTCGTTCAGCAGGCGTCCCAGGTCGGGCCGAAGCAGATATTCCTGCCGGTCGGCGACCTGGGTGTGCACCGTGAACAGGTTGAATTTCTCCCGGATGTCCTCCCCCACCACGCCGTAGATGGCGTCCTGGGTGACTCCATGGTCGGCCTGGAAGAGCAGCAGGGAGCGGGTGAGCGGGCGGGCCCCGGTCCGGCCGACGGCGAGCCTGGCGGTCGTGGTGGCGCAGAGGTTGCGGAGCCCATCCATATCGTATGGGTCCTTGACCCCGATGGCGCGCCGGTAGACCTCCTCCGTCGGGTCAGGAAGATCGATGACCAGGTCACCGGCGGATTCTTCCCGTGTCTCTGGGGCCGGGCGCTCCTGGCTGGCCTGAGGTGCCGACGCTTCAGCGCGCAACTCGGCGAGGACGCGAGCGACGATCTCTTCAATGTTCTGAGTCATGATTCACCTCTTCAGGAACAGGGAGGCGTCGCCGGCCAGGTCAGTGAGTTGTCCGTTCTTCCACAGACCGACCTCCTCCAGCCAGGCCTCGAACTCGGGCAGTGGACGCAGTCCCAGAGCCTGCCGCAGCGCTGGGGCGTCGTGGTAGCTGGTCGACTGGTAAGACAGCATCGCGTCATCGCCCATCGGGACGCCCATGATGAAACTTCCTCCGGCCGAGGCGAACAGCACCGCCAGGTTTTCCAGATCGTTCTGGTCGGCCTTGGCATGGTTGGTGTAGCAGACATCGCAGCCCATGGATATGCCGGTGAGTTTGCCCATGAAATGGTCTTCCAGCCCGGCCCGGGTGATCTGACGGGAATCGTACAGGTATTCGGGCCCGATGAAACCGACCACCGTGTTGACCTGGAAGGGATTCCACCTCTTGGCCATGGAATAGATCCGCGCCTCCAGGCACAGCTGGTCGGCGCCGTGGTGCGCGTCGGCGGACAGGGCCGAGCCCTGGCCGGTCTCGAAGTACATGTAATTCGGGCCGGGCGTCCAGCAGTATTTCTTGGCCAGTTCGTAGGCTTCGTCGATCAGCCCGACGCTGACGCCGAAGCTCGCCATGGCCTTCTCCGAACCGGCGAGGCTCTGGAAGATCAGTCCAGCCGGGGCGCCCCGCTTGAGGCATTCCATCTGGGTCGTGACGTGAGCCAGGATGCAGTTCTGGGTCGGGATCTCCCAGCGATCGATGATGTCCTTGGTCATCTCCAGCAGGCGGCTGACGCTGCCCACCGTGTCGTCGGAGGGGTTGATGCCGATCACCGAGTCCCCGGAACCATAGGACAGCCCCTCATAGGCGGCCGCCCGGATACCGTCCACCGAGTCGGTCGGGTGGTTGGGCTGGTTCCGGGAGGCCAGCGTCCCCGGCAGTCCCATGGTGTTATTGCAGTGCGTGACGACGTGGATCTTGCGCCCGCCGAGGATGAGGTCGAGATTGCTCATCAGCTTGGTGACGGCCGCCACCATCTCACCGGTCAGGGCGTTACTGACCCGGCGGATGTGGTCGGAGGTGGTCTTGTTCGACAAGATCCACTCCCGGAACTCGCCGACCGTCCATCCCTTGATCTCGTTGTAGATGGTCTCGTTCACCGCGTCGTCGATGACCCGGGTCACCTCGTCTTCTTCGTAGGGGACCACCGGGTTCTCCCTCAAGACGCTGAGCGGCACCTCGGCGAGCACGTGCCGGGCGGCGACCCGCTCGGCGACACTGGTCGCAGCTATGCCGGCCTGCTGGTCGCCGGACTTCTCCTCGTTGGCCTTGGCGAGCAGTTCCTTGATGGTGGCGAACTCATAAGTTTCACCAAACAGCTTCGTGCGAAGCAGCATCACTGCACCTCCTGTTCGCTGATCCTCACTCTGGTTCCTCTCTACTGATAGAAGACCAAGGTCTTGACTGATACGGGAACGACTCGGCCATCGAACATGGGTTCCCCGATGTCGATGAAGTCGCCTTCGCCCAAACCGATCTGATCGACCACGATCACCGGCAGCTGGGGGCGGGCACCGGCGATGGTCTGCCCCAGGACCTGGGCGTAATCCTGTTCGGTGACCAGCACCAGCGGCTGACCGGCACGCAGCCCGCTCGCGGCGAAAGAGCCGACCCCGTCCGCGATGGCACGCATCTGGTCGTAGGACATCTTGAGCGGCAGGTTCAGGTTGATCGCGACGACGCTCTGCTCCTGGTCGCGGTCCCAGCGGTGCACGGCATAGCTCAGGGCCTCGCGGACCGAGGCCTCGGCCACCGATTCCATGGGCGGCAGCTCGGGCTCGATGACCGGCAGGTTCTTCAGCGGTAGCAGGCTCCGGTCGGCCCAGATCGTCGAACCCGACAGGGTCACCTGCTGGCTCGCCGCCCCGAGCACCGTGGCCCGCAGAGTCTGAGCGGGACGCTCCACCCTCAGTTGCGCGAACCGCGGATTGGCACGCAACGAAGCCGCGAACAGCGGCCCGACATCTCCCCACCGGGATACCTCGGTGAGGGTGCTGGCCGGGGCCTGGTCGTAGTAGAGCGCGCCCACGCCACCAGAGATGAAATAGGCCGTGACCGGTCCGTCTAGAGACAGCGGCGGGGTTAGCGCCACCTCCTCGCCGAGTTTGGTGCGACGGCCGGTGATGAGGTCGACGGTGATGTCGGCCATCGCATCGGTCAGGCGGCGCAACTCGTGCAGCTCGGGACGGGCCCCGACCTTGAGGTTGAGCCCAAGTTCCCGCACGATCGCGGCCCCGGATGGCGCTAGGTGGGTGAGCACGCCGGTACCCGGATCCAGGACTGCCTGGCGGCCTCCGACCATAGACGCCGCCGATGCTACGTGTTTGCCGGAACGGAACAGCGCGGCGTTGGCCGAGCCTCCGCCGATATCGACGTTGACGACGGTGGCGAAGCGGGTCGCCGACCACTCTGCCGCGCCGGAGCCGCGGGCGGCGATCTGGGATTCCAGGTTTGGCCCGGCGACCGTCACCACGAACTCCCCGGCAAGGTCGGACAGGCCATCAAGGATCGCCTCAGCGTTGCGGGTGCGGGCGGTCTCTCCGGTGATGATGACCGCCCCGGTCTCGACCTGGCTGGCGTCGGTGTTCGCTTTCCGGTACTCGGATCGGATGAAGTCGAGGAGCCGGTCCACATCGACCACCTCCGGTGAGAGCAGCGGGGTGAACCGGGGCTCGCTCTCGTACAGCACCGTGCGCTGGTCGATGTCGAGGTGCGGCACCTGCCCGATCCGGGCCTGGTTGGTCACGGTGAGGCGAGAGAGCACCAGCTGGCTGGTGGTCGTACCGACGTCGATCCCGACGCTCAGTATTTCCTTGGTCGCCATCAGCTCACCTCACCGGCTCCCGCTACAGCTTTCGGAAGGTCGCCTGGCCATCGACCTCGACCGAGTCCAGGATCGCCATGATGACCGCGTCCGCGGGCGTCCCTTCGGTACCGGAGGCATAGCGCGCGGCGCTGCCACGGCTGACCAGGACGAACTCTCCCCCGCCCGCGCCGACCGCGTCCACCGCGACGAAGGGTTCCCCGTAGAGTTCGTCGCTGGGGGTGGCCGAGCGGACGACCAGCAGCTTGCGTCCGGTCAGCGAGTCGGTCTTGATGGTCGACACCGCTGACCCGATGACCCTGGCAAACTCCATCTGTTCAGCTCCTCGTCCGTCTAGTCCTGCGAGGACGCTTCGCTAGCGGGCTCGGCCGCGGCAGCGGGCAGCGTGCGCCGGAACAGGAAGAGGGCCAGGGCGACCGCGGTGATGCCCGCGGCGAGCTTGCCAGCGATGACCGGGAAGATCATCTCCCGGGCGACGCCCGCGGTGAAACCGAGGTGGTCGCCGAAGGCGAAGGCAGCGCCGACCGCGAAGGCCGCGTTGACCACCTTGCCCCGCGGGTCCATGTCTTTCATGATCTCGAACATGGGGATGTTGTTGGCGAGGGTCGCGATCATGCCACCGGCGGCGGATTCGTTGATGCCGATGAGACGCCCAGCCTTCGACAGTGGGCCTCCGGCTAGCCTGATGATGAGCGCGACGGCCGGGAAGGCGCCGAGCAGCATCATCGCGATCAGGCCGACGGTCTTGAGTCCTTCTTCGGGGGAGGTGAGTTCCCAGCCCGCGGGCATGATCTTCTTACCGGTCATGAACTCAAAGACCGCGATCACTAGGCCGATCGAGATGAGCGCGACCAGGCCCTTGCCGAACCACTCGAACCCGGTGGTCATCTTGTCCGGGACCAGCCATAGGCCAACAGCGATCAGGAGGGCGGCCAGCACGATCGGGATCAGGTTCAGCAGCACCATTCCGGGCTCGAAACCGGCGACCAGGCCGCCGACCAGCACACCGACCGGGATCGTCACGATACCGGCGAGGATGCCCTTGGCGAGGTAGGGACGATCCGACTTGTTGATGATGCCCAGCGACACCGGGATGGTGAAGACGACGGTGGCACCCATCATGGACCCGAGGATGAGACCTGATAGTTGCGCAGCGGCCGCGTTCCCCTTGGCCATTTCCTGGGCTAGGGGCCAGCCTCCCATGTCATTGGCTAACAGGGTTCCGGCGAACATAGCCGGATCGGCACCAAGCAGGTGATAGATCGGCCCAACCACCGGCTCCAGCAGCTTTGCCAGCACCGGGGCGAGGGACATCACACCGACCATGGCCAGGGCCAGCGGCCCGAGGGCCATGAAACCTTCTTCGAACTTCTCTCCTAGTCCGAACTTGTTTCCGATGGCACGGTCCAATCCACCCAGAACCATGCAGAACATCAGGATCCAGACGATGACCTCATTGACATCCATATTGCTCCATCCATCACTTGAGACCCCTCATCTTCGAGGGCCTGACAAGCATGTTTGCAAGTTTGGGCTCAGGTTAGCACCGGGAGAGGGCAATTGTACAAAAACATCGGAACGCACCTTCAAGCTGGACTGGAGAGCTGTTCGTCCCCTCCCGCGAGCCTGGACCCTCGGGAAGGCCCGTCCGCTTCGGCGGCTCCCGCCACATGCCCAGGCTGGACGCTCCGGCCACCAGCGCGGCCCGCCCCCTCGAACAAAATCAAACCCTCGCCGCTCATACCGGCGAGGGTTCTAAAGGAGCTAGCTCCCGGCGGAGGATACGGGATTCGAACCCGTGAGGGCGTTAACCCAACCCGCTTTCCAAGCGAGCGCCATAGGCCTCTAGGCGAATCCTCCGCCGAGGATCTTAGCGCGGACGCCCGGCTTTCGGCTAACTGAGGCTCCCGATGGGCCACGATCCGCTCGGGTTTGGGGATCCGAAGCGGTGCGCTAGACTCTCCGCCAGGTCCTCCGCGCGGTGGTACCTTGCCGAACTCCCCCAGGGTCGGAAGACAGCAAGGGTAGGCGAGCTCTTCCAGGTGCGCGGAGGGCCCCTTTCTTTTCCCAGCGGTGCTGCCCAGCCGGACGGCACCAAACCGCGGCCGGATCGGGCCAGAGCCCGAGCGGAATCGACTTTTGACCACTTTGTCCCTGGATTCGTTGAGATCGCACCGCTGTTGAGGCTAGTCTCCAGACCATCGAAGGGAATCTGTGACCGCAACGCCTCAGCCCAGTCCAACGCCGGACTTGCTCGTCGAGACCCGGGACCTCAGCAAGGTCTACCGGGTGGGCGACTCGCGGGTGGTGGCGCTCAACCGGGTCACGTTACGGATCCCGCGGGGTAGCTTCACCGCCGTGGTCGGCACCTCCGGTTCGGGCAAATCCACCCTGCTCAACATGCTCGGCGGACTGGAGCGTCCGACCGCCGGTGAGATCTACGTCGCGGGGCAGCCGCTCCACACCTTCTCCGAGACCGAACTGGTCACCTACCGGCGCAACCAGGTTGGGTTCATCTTTCAGTCGTTCAACCTCATGTCCTCCATGACCGCGCTGCAGAACGTCGCCCTGCCGCTGTCCTTCCGCGGCTACCCGAAAGCGATCCGCACCGAGCGGGCCCGGCGCGTCCTGGTACAGCTCGGCCTGGAGCGCCACCTGCACCACACCCCGAATCAGCTGTCCGGCGGCCAGCAGCAGCGCGTCGGCATCGCCCGCGCGCTGGCCTGCAACCCGACCCTGGTGTTCGCCGACGAACCCACCGGGAACCTCGATTCGAAGACCGCCGAGCAGACCCTGCGGCTGTTCCGGACCGTCATCCGGCGGTTCAACCAGACCTGGATCATGGTCACCCACGACAGCCACCTGGCGAGTTTCGCCGACACCATCGTCTCTATCGGTGACGGACGCATCACCGGCACCACCCACCTCACCCACGACGACCGCACCGACCCCTAAGGCTGGATATGAACAGACTCCGTATGATCCTGCTGCTCGTGCTGACAGCGGTCCTGGCCACGTTGCCCAGCCCCTCCCTCGCCAACCCCCTGAAGTCGGGTCCCGACAAGATCCCGGCCGGTACCGACCCTGGCACCGACCCCAAGTCCACTGGGGCTGGGAACCCCGGCGGCATCCCCGGTGGCGCCCCAGGAGGGACCTCGGGCGGAGTCCCCGGGCAGCCGGTGCCCCGCCTCATGCTGACGGCTTTCTCGACCACCCCGGAGCAGGTCACCGCCGGTGCCCCGTTCACCGTCAGCTTCACCCTGGAGAACAAGTCCCGGCGCACCCGGGTCAGCAACATCAAGGTCACCCTGGCCTCGGACGGTTCGGCCTTCCTGCCCGCGTCCGGCTCGTCCTCGATCTACATCTCCTCGATCAAACCCGGCGGGTCGGTCAGCCGGGAGCTGTCCTTCAACACCCTGCCCACCCTGGAGGAGCGGCCCTACCCCGTGGCGCTACAGATCGAATACGAGGACGGACAGGCCACCCCTTATCAGTCCCAGGAGACCGCCGCCGTGATCGTCCGCCAGACCTCCCGCGCCGACGCCTCCATGCCACAGGCGAACCCGGCCACCATCTCGGTCGGACAGGACTCCTCGGTCACGTTCAGCCTCAACAACCTGGGCAAGAACAAGATCTACAACGCCAGGGTGGCCGTGAAACCGGACCAGCACGTCACCGCGAACGAGGTCTTCACCGGCACTATCGAGCCGGGGGCCTCCAGCTCTGTGGACCTGCTCGTCCACGCCAAGTCCGAGTCCGCGGCCCCGGTCGTTCTCGTCATCAGCTACGAGGACGCCAATGGCAAGGTCCAGACCCTCGAAAAGACCGTCGAGCTGAGCGTCCAGGAGGCCAAGGAGAACCTGCCCGGCGGGATGGAGGTCCCCGTGCCGGAGGAGCCCTCATTGCCGATCGGGTTGCTGCTGGTTCTCCTCGGGCTGGCCGCCGTCATCGGCCTCGCCGTGTGGCTCATCGTCCGGGCCCGGCGCAAGCGTCAGGAACAGGCGAATCTGGCCTCGGACATGTCCCTGCTGGACGGCGGCCCCCTGGCCCCCATGGACTAGGCCTCGGCGATGCGTTTCTCCGACGTCATGGGGGCCGCCCTGGGCAGCCTGTGGCAACGCAAGTTCCGCACCTCGCTGACGGTGCTCGGCGTCCTGATCGGCACCACCGCGGTCGTGGTCATGATGTCCATCGGGATCGGGCTGTCGCAGACCCAGCTCCAGATGATCGCCAAGAACGCCAGCCTGCGCCAGATCGAGGTGTACGGCGCCCCCACCCCGACAGATGGGCGCCCCAGCACCACCCGGATGGACGACCGCTACCTCAACGAGCTGAAGAACCTGCCCGGCGTCGAGCGGGCCTGGCCGGTCTATCAGCTCCACGCCTCGGTCCGGATCGGCGCCGAGAACGGTTATTTGCAGGTCATCGGCCTCCCCCACGACATCCTGGCCGGGAAGGATTTCACCCTGGCTAGCGGCGCGATCCCCGCGGCGGGTGCCCCGCTGGCCCTGGTCGTCGGGGACCGGGTCGGCTACAACTTCGGGGACATCTCCGAAACCGGCCCGGCCTCCAGGATCGACATCGCCAACTCCCAGTACTTCCTGACCGTCGGGGAAGACCCAGCCGCGGGCCTGCCCGGGATGGTCCCCGGCAAGGTTCCGGGGACGCAGACCCCGGCGACCCCGCCCAAACGGATCGTGACCCGGGCCGCGGCCGTCATCGACAGCGGCGGCGCGCTGTGGAGCGAGCAGGCGATGAGCGCCTATGCCGACATCAAGGCCCTCATCAAGGCGCTGGAGAAGGCCATGCCCGGTAAGGCCCTCCCCGGCCAGGATGCCGACAGCAACGGCAGGCCGCGGGGTTCGTTCACCTATTCCGCGTTCATCCTGGAGGCCCCGGACGTCGCCACCGCGGAACAGCTCACTTCGGACCTGAAGACGCAGGGCTACCCGGTCAGGAGTGATCTCGAATGGATGCGCGAGATGCAGAACCAGGCGATGCTCGTCCAGGCGGTCTTCGGCGGGATCGGCTTCATCTCGCTGCTGGTCGCCGCGATCGGGATCGCCAACACCATGATGATGTCGGTCTACGAGCGCACCAAGGAGATCGGGGTCATGAAGGTGCTGGGCGCGGCGATCACCGACATCCGCAAGATGTTCCTGGTGGAGTCCTCCCTCATCGGGCTGCTGGGCGGAGCCATCGGGGTGCTGTTCAGCCTCGCCCTCTCGGCGGTGCTCAACGCGACTCTGGGCAGGATGGCCGCCCAGGATGGGGTCCCGGCCACGATCTCGGTGATCCCGGTCCAGCTGAGCCTTGGGGCGGTCGTGTTCGCGACCCTCATCGGGACGGTGGCGGGGCTCGTCCCGGCGCATCGGGCGATGCGGTTGAGTCCCCTCGCGGCGATCCGTTCCCAGTGATTCAGGACGCCAGCAGCAGACCGGCCAGCGAAGCCCCGCCTGCGAGCGCTAGCAGCACCAGGTCGTGCAACCCGAACCGGCGGTGCAGCCACCACAGGGCGGCCGCGCCGAGCACGCTCCCCCAGGCGACGGGGGTGGGCGCGATCTGCGCCCGCTCGGCGATCTCGGCGTTGGCGACGACCATGGCGCAGCTCGTCGTGACGAGCAGCCCACAGATCACTGGCAGGATGAACGCCCCGAGGCGCTGCATGAACAGCGACTGGGCGAAACGGTCGTAGGCCGACAGCACGACCAGGCACACCGCGGAACAGGACGCGGTCGAGGCGGCGAAGGCCGCGATGGCGAAACCGATACCGGCCAGGGCGCCGCCCTGGGCCGAACCGAAGGCGAAACCCAGCCCCGAGGCGACCTTCACCAGGATCGGCCCGGGCAGCGCGTTGGCCACCGGCACCAGTTGTCCGTAGAACTCGGCCGAAGGCACCAGGCCCGAGCGGACGAAGAAGCCGTCGGCGACACCGACATAGGCCTCGCCCCCACCGAAGGAGGTGATCGCCGATCCGGCGATCAGCCCGAGGAACCGCAGCCCAGCCGTGCCTCCCAGCAGCCACCCGGCACCGATGCCGCCCAGCGTCACCGCGGCGAACCAGGCGGTGGCCCTCCTGGTGCCCCGCCCGGGCGTGGTGGAGACCGCCGGGGCGCTCTCGCCGGAGCGGGGCCAGATCAGGGTGGACAGCCCGATCGCGGCGATGGCGGTGACGATCAGGGTCAGCGCGCTGATGCTGGGCAGCCGCCAGCCGACGTGCACCCCCAGCAGGTGCGAGACGACCGCGATGGCCTTATTGGCCCCGGTCGCCAGGAAGGACGCCAGGAGCACCCCCCAGGCGATCCGCCGGTGGGTGGCGTGACGAAGGACCTTGCCGATGTAGTGCGCGAGCAGCACGAGGATGAAGGCCGTGATCCCGACCGCGGCGAACTCGACGTAGCGGATCGCGCCAGCCCCGATGGCGGCGAAGGAGGCGAGCAGCCCCACGGTCGCGAGGCTCCCGGGCAGCGCCACCGCGAAAGCCGCCG
>JAUMYR010000005.1 GCA_030528545.1 Propionibacteriaceae bacterium | reverse complement strand
ATCCGGCTGCGCCCCCACCCCTACGAGTTCGACCTCTACTACGCGATCTGAGGACGCTGGGAGCGGGAAGACACCCATCCGCTGCCCCATCGCATGCGTCGCGGTCACGGTGGCAGCGGGTGGCCCCTGCCAGGCCCAGGGGACACCCGCCTCGTGCACGCTGCCCTGTTCCCGGCACCGGTTCGTCCGCGGTGAGAGCGCCGGGAGCCCGGCTAACCCGCGATGACGCTGGCCGGGTCAACCTTCACCGGGGTGATCCCGGCGCTGTGCAACAGGTCACTCATCCGGGCGAAGGCCCGCTTGTCGATGGCCAGGCTTGGGGTCTTGTCCACCAGCCACAGCTTGGAGGTCGCGGCGAGTACCTTCTCTGCGCTGGCCCGCGCCGAGGCATCGGCCAGGTCGGGCACGTGTTTGGCGCTCAGATCCAGGGCTTCGGCCGGGTTGGCGACGATCGCTTTCTCGGCGTCCAGCACGGCCCTGGTGACCTTGGCCAGGATCGCGGCGTCCAGCGCCCCCTTGGCGGTGATCAGTCCGGGGCCGACCAGGGTCGGGGCGTCCGGGTCGACCACGTCGATGGCGGTGACCGGGAAGCCCTGCGCCGCGAACTGGAGGGGTTCGTTGTTGATGAATCCGACGATGGCATCCACCTTGCTCGTGATGAGGGCGCTGACCCCGGTGTAGCCGATCTCGACCAGGGTGATGTCCTTCTCCGTCATGCCCGCTTTCGCTAGGCCCGCCAGCAGGCCGTAATAGGACGATCCGTAGCGGCCAGGCAGACCGACGCGCTTGCCCGCGAGGTCGGTGAGCGCTCTCACCCCAGACCCGGCAGGGACGATGACCGAGACCGGGTAACGCTGATACATCGTGGCGAAGGTCTGTAGACCCGTGCCGTTGGCCGCGGCCACCATCGCCTCGTCGGAGGAAGCGATGACGATCTGTTCGGTTCCGCCGATCAGCGCGCCAAACAGGTCCTCCTGAGCGCCGTGGTGGCGCAGGCTCACCGACAGCCCGGCCTCCCAGAAATAGCCCCTCTCGAGGGCTACGTAGAAAGGCGAGAACTGCACATTCGGGATATAGGTCAGTCCAATGGTGAGCGCCTCAGAGGTACCGCTGGCGGACGGGCGCGCATCGGTGCCCGAACAGGATGCCAGCGCGCAGGCGAGAGCCCCGGCGGAAGCCAGCAGGCCGCGGCGAGAAATGGTCATGGCAGGCGTTCCCTTTCATCGAGACGATAGGTGATCCGGCGCTCGAACCTGTGGACGAGGCCGTGCAGCGTCAAAGCGACGCCAGAAACCCAGATCAGGACGGCAAACATGCCGACGGTGTCAGCGCGGTCACGTTGCAACGTGAGCCAGGTCGCCAGCCCCGAGCCGCCCATCATGAACTCACCGACGATCGCTCCGGTGACCGAGAGCACCAGCCCGGCCCGCAGTCCGGCCAGCAGGGCGGGGGCAGCCAGCGGCAGTTCCACGTGTCTCAAAAGCTGCGCCCCGGAGGCCCCGTCCAGGCACGCCGCATCGATGACCCGGGGGTCGAGGGACCGGAAGCCGAGCACCGCGGTGGTGATCATGGGAAAGAACGCGATCAACGCACACAGCAAGGCGATAGGCAGCGTCCCATAGCCGACCCACAGCGCCAGGATCGGGGCGAGGGCGACCAGCGGCACGGTCTGGCTCAGCGCCACATAGGGCTCAATCACCTTCGCTAACAGGCCCGAATGGGAGACCACATAGGCCAGCGGAAGCGCGATTAGCGCGGCGATGAGGCTGCCGAGCAGTGCCTCCACCACAGTCGGCCAGACATAGCCGAGGATGTGCCCCCGGGCCAGATCAGTGCCGAAGCGCCAGAGCACATCGACCGGGTTCGGTAAGACGATCGAAGCGATGGTTCCTGAGGAAGTCAGCACCCACCACGAGAGGAGCAGCACCGCACCGAAGAGCACCGAGGGTGCCGCGTTGCGCCAGCCGCGTCGCCGGGGGCGAATCGGGTAGGCCGACCACAAGAAGCTAGACAATGTCCCCATCCTCGTTCGAGGCTCCGGGGACTAGGCAAACGCGGCCACGACGTTGCTGCGTGCAGCAACGCCTCTCGTGTGCCTCCCATCCAGACTCTGACTGTCGGTCTCGGAGTTTCACCGAGTCGGCCCACCGGATAACCGGAGGGTTCGCGGACTATCACCGCCGGTTCGGACTTTCACCGACCCCGGAGCACGATCTTTGTTCGGTACCAGTTTTACCACACCCACACCAAAAGCCCACGCCCGCGGCGCTCGGCAGGGTCATTCCTCGCCCCAGAACCGGCGCGAGACGACCGCTGAGGCGAGGCGGGTGAGGCGTCGGTAGTCCTCGAAGACCTGGGAGGCCTGCCCCTTCGGGTAACCCGCCAGTTCCCCGATCGCGGCTAACTCCAGCGCCGCGCTCGGCAATGAATCCGCCGCGCGTCCCCGGACGAGCATGGTGAGATTGCGTAACCTCGTGGCCATCAGCCACGCGTCCCGCAACGCCGCCGCCTCGTCCTGGGCTAATATCCCGGCCCGGACCAGCCCGGAGAGCGCCTCGAGAGTGTTAGGCGTGCGCAGTTCGGGGTAGGCGTGACAGTGCTGCAGCTGGGCGAGCTGGACGGTCCATTCGACGTCGCTCAGCCCACCCTCACCGAGCTTGAGGTTGCGGGCTGGATCGGATCCCCTCGGGATGCGCTCTCGCTGCATCCGCAGCTTGAGCCTTCGGATGTCCAGGATCTGCTGCCTGGTCAGGTCCTGGGGGTAGCGATGGCGGTCCACCCCGTGGAGCACGGCCTGGCACAGCCCAAGCTCCCCCGCTCCCGGGCGTGCCCGCAGCAGGGCCTGGAGTTCCCAGGTCTGGGCCCAGCGCTCCACATAGGCGATATAACTCGACACCGAGCGCACCATCGGCCCGCCCTTTCCTTCCGGGCGAAGGTCGCAGTCAAGGTCTAGGCCGGGCTCTGGGCCGGGCCGGTTGAGCAGGTCGGTCATGCGCCGCACCGCCGACTGGGCGGCCCGCTGCCCGGCCTCGTCGACGTCATCGCCGACGATGTACCACACGTCCAGGTCTGAGGGGTAGCCAAGCTCGTGTCCGCTCCAGCGGCCCATCGCCATCACCCCGATCGGGGGAACCTGCCCGTCGCGGGATACCAGGGCCAACGCGGCATCCACCGTCGCCGCGGCCAGATCGCTGAGTCCCCGGCCCAGGTCATCCTGCGCGATGAGGCCGAGGATGTCGCCGAGCGCTAAGCGGCACAACTCGCGGCGGCGCTGGGAACGCACCGAACCGAACGCCTTCTCCGCGTCGTCGTGGCGGGCGGCCGCCGCCATCATCGTCTGGCGCAAGGATTCAAGAGAGCGGGGGGTCAGTTCGTCCTCGTCGGCCAGCCACTGCACCACTTCTGGGGAGCGTTTGATGAGGTCGACCACATAGCGGCTACTGGATGCGATCCGGGCTAGCCGCTGCGCCATGGAGCCCTCGTCCCGCAGGGCGCGCAAGTACCAGGGGGAGGAGCCGAGGGCCTCCGAGATCTGCCGGAAGGACAACAGGCCGAAGTCGGGATTCGGGCCTTCGGCGAACCAGCCGAGCATCGCCGGAAGCAACTGGCGCTGGATTTCGGCCTGTCGGCTGACTCCGGTCGTCAGCGCCTCGATGTGTGCCAGGGCTTGGGCCGAACCGGCGAAGCCGAGGGCCTTGAGCCGGGTCCTGGCTGCCTCCGGGGATAGCCGCAACTCGGCCGATGGGATCCGCGAGACCGCCTCCAGCAAGGGGGAATAGAAGATCCTCTGATGGTGTCGCAGGACCCGGCGCGCCGAGGTGCGCCAGCGCGCCTCCAATTCGGCGGCCTCCCGGATGCCCAGAGTGCGGGCGATGCGCCTCTGGTTCGCCTCGTCCTCGGGGAACAGGTGGGTGCGCCGCAGCCTCAGCAACTGGACGCGGTGCTCCACCACCCGCTGGAAGCGGTAGGCCGCCTCTAGCTGGGCCCCGTCATCTCGTCCGATATAGCCGTGGCTGACCAGAGCCGAGAGCCCATCGAAGGTGCCTCTCAGGTGCAGCCGCTGGTCGGCGCGTCCGTGCACCAGTTGCAGCAATTGGACCGAGAACTCGGTATCGCGTAGCCCGCCAGCTCCGAGCTTGATCTGCCTGCCCGATTCCTTCGGCGGGATCAGCGAGATCACCTTCTGTCTCATCGCCTGGGCGTCGGCGAGGAAGTGTTCCCGTTCTCCGGCCTGCCACACCAGCGGCTGGATCAGGTCGACGAAATCCTGGCCCAGTTCCAGGTCCCCGGCGGCGGGGCGGGCCTTGAGCATCGCCTGGAACTCCCAGTTCTTCGCCCATTTCTGGTAGTAGGCGCGCATGGACGACAGCGTCCTGACCAGCGGTCCGGCCTTACCTTCGGGGCGCAGCGCGGCGTCGACCGGCCAGACCGTGCCGGTGCGGGTGTGAGCCGAACAGGCCCGAGCTAGAGCCGAGGCGAGCCTGGTGGCGATCCCGATGGCTTGCTCGGGGCTGGTGGATTCGTCGGCCGGTTCGGCCACGTAGAGCACGTCCACATCGGAGACGTAGTTCAGTTCTTCGGCTCCGCATTTGCCCAGGGCGACCACCGCGAGCCGGACCCGCGCATGATCGGGAACCGCTGCCCGGGCGATCGCCAGCGCTGCGTCCAGGATCGCGTCGGCCACGTGGGTGAGCTGAGCCCCGATCCCGGCGACGATGTCCTCGGGCTGGGCGCAGGTCAGGTCCTCGGCCGCGATGACGCACAGCGCCGCCTTGTGCGCCAGCCGCAGCCGGTCGGTGGCGTCCGGGTCTGGGGCTAGCGGGCAGTCCCCGGTGGCCCCGATCCGCTGATAGATGAACCGACGCCATTCCCGGGCGTCACGCCGCGTCTGGGGGCCGCGGAGCAGCCCGGCATCTTCGGGGTGCAAGACGAGGTGCTGCGCGAGCACCGTCGACCCGCCGAGCACCGCCACGACCCGGTGCAGCCAGCCGGTGTCTTGGTGCATGGCCTCGAATAGGTCCGGGGCGGCGCTGACCATCCGGTCCAGCGCGTCCAGCGCGAAATCTGGGTCGGCCACGGCCTCGAATATCTCCAGTGAGGCCAGCTGGGCTCCCCCACGCTCGGCCCAGCCCGCCAGCACGCGCTCGGCCGCGTCCGGATTGGTGAAGCCGCGACGCGCCAGCTCCGCCGAGGTGGTGCTCAATCTGGTCATCACTGGCGAGCATAGCGATTACTCTTTATCCGGTGAGCACCCCTGATGCGCTGAGCCGCAACGAACGGCTCGACCGGCTCCCGTTCACCGCGAAGCATCGCCGTCTCCTGTTGGGCTCCGGGATCGGGTGGGCCCTCGATGCCATGGATGTCGGGATGATCTCCTTCGTCATGGCTGCGCTCGCACTCCAGTGGAAACTCGACCAGACCACGCTCTCACTGATCGGAGCGATCGGTTTCGTCGGGATGGCCCTCGGCGCCACACTGGGTGGGCTGATCGCCGACCGGATCGGACGGCGCCAGGTTTTCGCGCTGACTCTGCTGGTCTATGGCCTAGCCACGGGCGCGTCCGCGCTGGTCGGCTCGGTGGCAGCGCTGATGGCGTTGCGCTTCGTCGTCGGGATCGGCCTGGGCGCCGAGCTACCGGTCGCCTCGACCCTGGTCAGTGAGTATGCGCCGCGGCGTATCCGAGGCCGGGTCGTGGTGATCCTGGAGGCGTTCTGGGCGCTCGGCTGGATCGCTGCCGCGCTGGTGGGGTACCTGGTGATCCCCTCCTCGCCCGAAGGGTGGCGGTGGGCGCTGGTCATCGGACTGGTCCCCGCCGCCTATGCGCTGGTCGTGCGCTTCGGGCTGCCCGAGTCGGTGCGTTTCCTGGAAGCGAAGGGACGCCACCGTGAGGCCGAGGCGGCCGTCGCAGAGTTCGAACGGGCCGCTGGGATAGAGCCTCCCCCGCCCGGGCCGGTCCCGGCCTCGACGGTCCCGCCGCGCGGCCGGGTCTCCATCTGGTCGCCCCAGTTGCGCGCCCGCACGCTGGCGCTGTGGACCGTGTGGTTCTGCATCAACCTGGCCTATTACGGTGCCTTCATCTGGCTCCCGACGCTGCTGCTGGCCCGCGGTTTCCCCCTAGTCAAGGCGTTCGAGTACACCCTGATTATCACGCTGGCCCAGCTACCGGGCTATTTCGCCGCCGGTTGGCTGATCGAGGTGATCGGACGCCGCCGCACGCTGGCTGTCTTCCTGGCCGGTTCTGCCTTGGCTGCCAGCGCCTACGGTCTGGCCGCCAGCGACGCGACGTTGCTGCTGGCGGGAGCGGGTCTGAGCTTCTTCAACCTCGGAGCCTGGGGCGCGTTGTATGCGATCGGTCCCGAGTTGTACCCCACCGGTGCCCGCGGCACCGGCACCGGAGCCGCCGCCGGGTTTGGGCGCATCGCCTCGATCCTGGCACCGCTGATCGTGCCCGGGCTGCTGAGTTCAGGGGGAGCCCTGCTGGTCTTCGGAGTGTTCGCGGCGAGTTTCCTCATCGCCGCCGCGGCAGCGTTCACCCTGCCCGAGCAGATGGGTAAGCGCCTTGAGGACTGAAGCCGACCGGGTCCGCGCGCTCGCCCGGGCGCTGGCCAGACGGTACCCGGGTCGCACCATCGAAGTCCGCATACCGCCCTGGGCTGCGGTCCAGGTCGGATTCGGTGAGGGTCCCTCGCACAGCCGGGGCACCCCACCCAATGTTGTTGAGACCGACCCCGAGACCTTTCTGCTGCTGGCATCGGGAGAACTCAGCTGGGACGCCGCAGATCCCGCCCGGCTGCGGGTCTCCGGAGCACAGGCGGCCGAACTCCGTCGCGCCTTTCCCTTCCAGGAGGAACGATGAATCTTTACCTACGGCTGCTGCTACTGCGGCTCGCGGTGCTGTGGCGTCCCCGGATCACCCTGTGGGACACCGCGGTCACGCCGTTTCGGGTCTTTCCCTCCGACCTCGACGTCTTGGCCCACATGAACAACGGCAAATACCTGTCGCTGATGGACCTGGGCCGCATCGACCTCATGCTGCGTTCCGGGCTCTGGGCGAAGGCCCGGCGGCTCGGCTGGTATCCGGTCGTGGCTGGGCAGACCATCACCTATCTCAGGTCACTGCGGTTGGGGCAAAGCTTCGAATTGCACACCCGTTTTCTCGGGTTCCACGGTCCATGGTCCTATGTGATCCAGGAGTTCCGGGTTGGGGACACGGTCTATGCCCACGCCGTGGTCCGCGCCCGCTTTCTGCGCCGCGGGGGCGGCACCGTGCCACAAGACGAGGTGGTGGCCCAGGCCGGAGCCCAACCGGGCGGTGGCGGGGTTCCGCAGTGGGTCATCGACTGGAGCGAGCACACCAAACGCCCCTGTCAGCCATCAGAGTTTGGTGAGCATCTCGCGTAGCTCCCAGGCGGTCACCTGACGCCGGTATTCGTTGAACTCGGCGCGCTTGTTCGCCATGAAATGCTCGTAGACGTGCTCGCCGAGGGTGTCGACGACGAGGCTGCTGTCCTCCATCGCCCGCAACGCCTCGTCGAGGTTGCGAGGCAGGCTCTCGATGCCGAAGGCCCGCCGCTCCCGCTCGCTGAGCTGCCAGACGTCGTCCTCGCTCTCCTCGGGCAGCGGGTATTCGTTCTCGATGCCCCGCAGCCCGGCGTTGAGCAGCAGGGCGTAGGCGAGGTAGGGATTGCAGGCGGAGTCGATGGCGCGGTATTCCACCCGGCTGCTCGACACCTTGCCCGGTGTCGTCATCGGCACCCGGACCAGCGCCGAGCGGTTGCTGCGTCCCCAGCAGATATAGCTGGGGGCCTCTCCCCCACCGGCGAGCCTCTTGTAGGAGTTGACCCACTGATTCGTCACCGCCGTGATCTCAGGAGAGTGCCGCAGGATGCCCGCGATGAAGTGCTTCGCGGTCTTGCTCAGCGCGAACTCGTCGGCGGCATCGTGAAAGGCGTTGTTGTCTCCTTCAAACAAGGACATGTGGGAGTGCATGCCCGACCCGGGGTGCTGGGTGAAGGGTTTGGGCATGAAGGATGCGCGGATCCCCTGGGAAACCGCGACCTCCTGCACCACGACCCGGAAGGTCATGATGTTATCGGCCATCGTGAGGGCATCGGCGTAACGCAGGTCGATCTCGTGCTGGCCGGGAGCTCCCTCGTGATGGCTGTATTCCACCGAGATGCCCAGCTGTTCCAGCATCGTGATGACGTCACGGCGAAAATCGGTGCCGTCACCCAGCGTCGTGTGGTCGAAATAGCCGCCGTCATCGAGCGGGACCGGTGGCTCCCCGGGTATCACCGGCTGCTGGAACAAGAAGAACTCGATCTCGGGATGGATATAGAAGGTGAAGCCCATATCCCCCGCCCGGCGCAGCGCGCGCTTGAGCACGAATCTCGGATCGGCATAGCTGGGAGAACCGTCGGGCAGCCGGATGTCACAGAACATGCGGGCGGTGCCATGGTCTTGCCCACGCGAGGGCAAGACCTGGAAGGTGGAGGGATCCGGGTGGGCGACCATATCGGCCTCGAAAACCCTGGCGAACCCCTCGATGGCCGAGCCATCGAAACCAACTCCCTCGGCGAAGGCCCCCTCCAGTTCTGCTGGGGCGATCGCCACCGACTTCAGGAAGCCGAGCACATCGGTGAACCAGAGCCGGATGAAACGGATGTCGCGCTCCTCCATGGCGCGCAGGACATACTCGGTCTGCCTATCCATAGCGGTCAGTGTGCCCCGCGATTGTTTCAGCGGCGTTACGTGCCGGCGGGAGCGACTGGCAGTATTGCCTCATGGCTTCCCCAGGCTGGTACCCGGACCCGGCAGGCAGCGGCGAGTTGCGCTACTGGGACGGTTCCTCTTGGGCTGATTCCACCGCGCGGCGCCAGGAACCAGCCCGCCGCAACGGCGCGGTGTGGTGGATCGTCGGGGTCCTCGTCGTCTCCCTGCTGGCGGTGTTCGCGATCTGGCAGCCCTGGCGTGTCCGCAACGATTCGTGGACCGTGCCCGAGGACACCAATTCGGCAAGCCCGATCGGCCCCAGCTGGGACGAGACCAGCCAGCCGAGCGAACCACCGGCTCCTACCTCCTCGCCGCTGCCGACCAGCGACGGTGGAAGACCTGTCGACTGCCCGGTGGGCAACCTGCGGGTCCTCGCCCCCGTCAAGGGCCGCTATGCCAGCGGTGGGCTGAGCTTCCAGGCGGTGCCGGGCTGGTCGGATTCCGGCGGCTACTCCCTCGACATGGCCAGCGATGTCTCGGGTCAGCAGCAATTCGTGGCCCCAGGCTGGATCGCGCTGACCGCGATCGGTTGGATCGACGCCGCGGTCTTCGGTAACCCTCGCCAGGCGACACGCCAGATCCTGGACTGCCTGTCCACCAGCTACTACTACAAGGATCTGGATCACCGGGAGCTGCTGGAGGATCGGGAGCACAACATCGGCGGGCGCCCGGGCTGGATCATTCGTGCCAACCTGTGGAATCGCCAGCCCCACCGCGTGCTAGGAGACGAGGCCATCATCCTGGCGGTCGATACCGGACAGCCCGGCCGGCTCGCGCTGTTCCACGCCGAGGCCCCCATCGGCGACACCCGTCGCATCAACCTCATCAACAAGGCCCTCGACTCCGTGCAACTCGGCTGAGCCCGTGCGACGATAAGCCCATGCCTTCTCCAGGATGGTATCCAGACCCGGCCGGACGGCCCGGCCATTTCCGGTATTGGGACGGACAATCATGGTCATCGGCTACGTCCCCCCAGCCCGAGCCCACGGGGCCATCCCGGCGGCGCTGGCTCCCCTGGACCGTGGCAGGGATCGTGGCACTCGTCGTGGTGGCGCTAGTGATCTGGTTAGCCTTCGGCTCCCCCAGCCAGCGCTTCCCCTCCCCAGACCTCAACTCGGCTAGCCCTAGCGTGCCCAGCTGGGACGAGCAGCGGCCGGAGGAAACACCCCCACCGGTGGTGGAACCCCAAGGCGGGACGCTGGTGGATTGCCCGGATCACGACACCACTCCCCGCAACGTCTATCCCACGGACGGCTGGCTGCACGGCGGTGGCCTCAAGGTCCGCGAAATCCCGAGATGGAAGCCCGATCGGGTCAGGCTGGGCTGGGTATATGACCTGTCTGCCCAAACAGACATCGTGGAATCCACCGGGTACCGGAGGTGGTTCTCCATGATCGGAGTGGGCGCGCTGAACGTCGCGGACGGTTTCGATTCCCCGCAGTTATCGGCATTCCAGACCATGAGCTGTTTCGCGACCTCCCGGTTCTACTCCGACTACACCGGACGCACCGATCTGCGCAGCGAGGCGATCACCATCAATGGCCGGCCAGGATGGCATCTGCGCAGCGAGGTAAGGGTCGAGATGAAGGAGTTTCCCCACATCAAGGGAGACTGGATTGATGTCATCGTCGTCGACACGGGTTCGCCGGAATCTTTAGGAATATTCATCTCCAGTGCCACCATCGGAGACCATGCCCGCATCGACCTAGTCGAGAACGCGATGGAGTCGCTGACGACCGAATGAGGACGGTTAGCTAGACTCAGCCCGGTGAGTCGCATCCAGCCTTTCCCCATCAGCCCCATCCGCGCCGTCCCCGCCTCGATCCAGCGTCCAGAATACGTCGGCAAGCAGGCGCCGAAGCCTTACCGCGGGTCGGATGTCCAGGCTCCCGAGATCATCGAGAAGATGAGACTCGCCGGGCGCATCGCGAGCCGTGCGATGCACGAGGCCGCCAAGGCGATCGCACCCGGGGTGACCACGGACCAGCTGGATGCCATCGCTCACGAGTACATGCTCGACCATGGGGCCTACCCGTCTGCGCTGGGCTACAGGGGATTCCCCAAATCCATCTGCACCTCGGTCAACGAGGTCATCTGCCATGGCATCCCTGACGCCCGCCCCCTGGAAGACGGCGACCTGGTCAAGATCGATGTCACGGCATTCATCGGCGGGGTGCACGGCGACAACTGCGGCACCTTCTACTGCGGCGAGGTCTCCGATGAGGCCCTGCTGCTCAGTGAGCGCACCAAGGAAGCCCTCAACCGGGCGATCAAGGCGGTCGCGCCGGGACGCCCGCTGTCGGTGATCGGACGGGTCATCGAGTCCTATGCCAAACGCTTCGGTTATGGAGTGGTGCGGGACTACACCGGCCATGGAGTACACACCGTCTTCCATTCCGGGCTGGTGGTGCTGCACTACGACGAGCCGCGTCTCGATACCGAAATGGTTCCAGGCATGACCTTCACCATCGAACCGATGCTCACCATCGGGGACTATCGCTCCGAGGTCTGGGACGACGGGTGGACCGTCGTGACCCTCGACGGTTCCTGGTGCGCCCAGTGGGAGCACACCCTAGTCGTGACCGAGACCGGCGCTGAGATCCTGACCCTGCCGTGATCGTCGGCGGCGGCACGCTCCGCGCGGCCGCCGCGGCCGCCCGGCTAGCCAAGCTCGGCCACCAGGTCTCCCTCGCCGGGGAGCCGGGCAGCATCGGCGGGCACTGGCGCACCGACCTGCCTCCGGTGGTGGCACTACCGGCGACCTGGAGGGACACCTTCCGCAAATCCGGAAGAGGGCTGGAGGCCGAACTAAGCCGCCACGGGCTGTCCCTTGAGGAGGCCCCACCGGCGACCCATCGTTTCCCCGATGGCCTGTCCTTCACGCTCCCGGCCGAGCGGGGTGCCCAGTTCAGGGCCATCTCCGATGTCTTCGGGCCGGGGGCCGCGGCGCGCTGGCGGGACCTCATCGACGATCTCGACGAGGTGTGGCTCCTCCTGCGTCACACCGGGGTCGAGGAACCGGTTCCATCGCGCTGGCCCAAAGGCCTGGCCTCCCGGCTGCTGCGCGGACACACCCTCGCCGACCTTGCCGAGAGGGTGCGCGAACCCCACCTGGGTGCCATCATCTCCTCCCTGGGGCCCCGCAGCGGGACCGACAGCGTCCGTGCTCCCGCCTTGCTCGCCACCCGTCTGGTGGTCGAGCGCACCTTCGGACGCTGGCAGCTCGCGCGCCAGGGGACGGCCGTCGGGGCCGCCGGTTTGCTGGACCTGCTGGCGGAACGCCTGACCACCCGCAAGGTCGGTTTCTTGGCGGAGGCCGCGGGGGCCGATCTGGACCTGGGAGAGGTCCCGCTACGCCGGTCGTGGTTTGGCAGGACTCCGCGCCCGGCGCTGGCTCCGGCGGTGACCCACCCGGGCTCGGCGACCGGGGCCTCAGAGGTGGTAACCCACACCCCCGAGGGCCTGATCGTCGACTGGCCGGGCCTGCGTCACGACTTCCGTCGCTCCCGGCCCGACCCCGCGTGGGGATACGCCCCCGACGACTGGGCGACCTGGTGGGCGCGCCCGCTGACCTGGAGCGCGGGCAACGAGCCCTGGGCGGAACTGGCCAACGCGGCCCTCGCCGTCTACGACTACCATTTCCGCCTCACCGGAGCCGACGTTCGCCCGACGAATAAGGAATACCGGCCCTGAGTCGGGGAACGTGTAGACTGTTTCGTCGGTCTAGTTGAGGATACCCCCGCTTGAGCACATCACCTGAAACCCTGAAGCGCGAGCTTGCCATCGAGCAGGCACATGTTGACAAGGTATATCACCATCTCGCTTTGGCGACCGCGTCGGCAAAGAACCTGGCCTCTTCCGGCCGTGAGCTGTTCCTGTCCGATCGCACCAATTTCCTCCGGGAGGAGGACGGCACCGCGCTGTTCGAGCGCGACGCCTTCGCCTTCCAGGCGGCGAAGCGGCTGGCTGTGCTGGACGCCGAGCACGAGGGACTGGTCTTCGGGCGCCTGGATCTGAGCACACCCGAGACTCGCTACATCGGGCGCATCGGCGTCCGCGACGATGATTACAACCCGCTCGTCATCGACTGGCGGGCCCCCGCCGCCGAACCCTTCTACCGGGCGACCTCGTCCCAGCCGATGGGTGTCATCCGGCGTAGGGTGCTGCGCTGCCGCGACGACATCGTCACCGCCATCGAGGACGACCTGCTTGATTCCGAGTCCGACTCCGGGCTGGTCGTCGTCGGAGAGGGAGCTCTCATGGCCTCCCTCAAGCGCGCCCGCGGGCGCACCATGCGCGACATCGTCGCCACCATCCAGGCGGAACAGGACGAGGCGATCCGCGCCCCCTATCAGGGCGTGACGATGATCAGCGGAGGTCCAGGCACCGGTAAGACCGTGGTCGCCCTGCATCGTGCGGCCTACCTGCTCTACACCAACCGGCGGAGGCTGGAAGCCGGTGGGGTACTCGTGGTCGGGCCCTCCAATGTCTTCATGAACTACATCGAGCGGGTGCTGCCCAGCCTCGGGGAGGACTCCGTCACGCTGAAGGCCATCGGCGCGGTCGCCAGCGACGCCATCGGCATCCGTCCCGAGCGCGTCGACGGTGCGCTCGCCGCGACCGTAAAGGGCAGCCTGCGGATGCTCGCCTTGCTCAAGGCACTCATCCGAGAGCCGGTGGGCGATCCCGAGTCGATTCGCCGGGTACGGGTCACGATCAAGGGCGAGGCCCTGACCCTGCACGAACACGAGCTGACCCGGATCAGGGACGAGGTTCTCGCTCACCACAAGTTCAATCCCGGACGCGATTCCGCCGAGAGGGCCGTGATCGCGGCTCTGATGGGCAAGCTTCCCGCCGATGTCGATGTCGATGCCGCGGCCGTCCCCGATCTCATCGCGGATCAGGCGAACCTGCGCGACTTCATGGATCTTTGGTGGCCGCAACTCACGCCGGTGCGGGTGCTGTCCCGCCTCGCCGATCCCGGCCTGGTCACGCGCTTGGCCTCCGGTTTCAGCGCTGAGGAATGCCGGGCCCTCTCCGGCTCCTATGACTGGCTCAAGACCCGCGAGGTCGATTACGAGGACGACCATCACCTGACCGGAGGCTGGTCGGTAGCGGACGCCGCGCTGCTCGATGAGCTGCTGGCGATGCTCGGTCCGGTCCCCAAGAGGGAGGACGCCGACCCCATCTTCATCGACAGCGGTGACATCGCCGAACTGGTGACCACGGCCGACCTGCTGAGCCGCCAGCGCGAGGAGGATCCCGACGCGGAACCCCACGCCACCTATTCCCACCTGCTGGTCGATGAGGCCCAGGACATCACACCGATGCAGTGGCGGATGCTGCGCCGCCGTGGGCCGCATGCCTCGTGGACCATCGTCGGCGATCCGGCCCAGAGTTCCTACCCGGATCAGGCCGAGTCACGCCGGGCCCTGCGCGAGGTCATCGGCTCGGCGCAGCTGCGCCGGTTCAAGCTGAGCACGAACTATCGCTCCCCCAAGGAGGTCTTCGACCTCGCCGCGAAGGTGATCCGGGAGATCTATCCGAGCGCCGATCTGCCCGATGCCGTGCGCTCGACCGGAATCGACCCGGTGCGGGCCCGCACCGCTCCCGAACGCCTCGACGCCGACCTGAGGGCGCAGGTGTTGCAGATCGCCACCCAGGTCGAGGGAACCGTCGGTGTGATCTGCCCGCCGTCTCTGGTCAAGACCGTGGAGCGGCTCGCGCTGGCTGACGAGGCCCTCTTCTCCCTGGAGCAGCGCCTAGTCGTGGTGACCGCGCTACAGTCCAAGGGCCTGGAGTACGACGGTGTGATCGTGGTCAGTCCCGACGACATCGTCGCCGAGGCTCCCGGCCGCGAACGCGTGCTCTATGTTGCCCTCACCCGGGCGACCCAACGCTTGGTCACGCTGGACATTGACCGGGGCGAGGAGCCTAGGTGGAGCCGCCCGCTGCGCTGATCCCGCTGACTCCGCCGTCGCGTTCCAGCAGCATCGCGAAGATCTCGCGCGTGGCGACCGAACGGTTCAGGGTGAAGAAGTGCAGGCCGGGAGCCCCCGCGTCCAGCAGCTGGACGCACAGGCTGGCCGCCTCGGATGAGCCGATGGACCTGAGCTCGCCGGGGCTCTGGGCGGCCCTCAGCTTCGCGACCAGGGCAGCCGGGAGGTCGGCGCCGGACAGCTCGGCGAATCTCTCGATCTGGCCGAGAGCGGTCACCGGCTGGATGCCCGGGATGATCGGCAGGTCGCAGCCCCGCCGCCGTGCCCGCTCCACCAGTGCGACATAGCGCTCGGCGTCGAAGAACATCTGGGTGATCGCGAAACTCGCGCCAGCCTCAGCCTTGTCGATGAGGATCTGGGTGTCGAGTGCGGCGTCCCTGGCCTGTGGGTGGATGTCGGGGAAGGCCGCGACACCCACGTTCATGGTTGGGTCGACCTCTTTGATCAGCCGGACCAGTTCGGTGGCGTTGCGGAGCCCCTCCGGGTGTGGTTCCCAGGCCACGGTGGGGCCACCAGGCATGTCGCCCCGGATCGCCAGGATGTGGCGGACTCCGACCTGTGCGTAGGACTCGATGGTCGCGGTCAGCTCGGCGCGGCTCTGGGCGACACAGGTGAGATGGGCCATGGTCCGAAGCCCGGTCTCGGCGACGATGCGCCGCGTGATGTTGATCGTCCGGTCCCGGCTGGAACCGTTGGCGCCATAGGTCACGGACACGAAATCGGGGTGTAGCCCCTCCAGGTGAGCGATGGAGGCCCATAGCCGTTCCTCGGCCTCGGCTGTGGCTGGGGGAAAGAACTCGAAGGAGAATAGCGGTCTGCTGGAGTTGGTCAGCAGGTCAGGAATCGAAGGCACGCCCGACACTCTATAGGCTGGGGCCATGCAGGTTTTCTCATCGTCGGACCCGCTGGGAGCGCAGTTTCGCGCCGCTGTCGCCGCGGAGATCTCGCAGTTCTTGGGCCGTCAAAGCGAACTCTATGGTGGCCTGGGCGGCGGTGTGCCCGGGCTGTTCCGGCGGGCTGAGGAGTTCACCTCGGGCGGGAAGAGAATCCGGCCCGCTTTCTGTTACTGGTCCTATATCGCGGTCACCGGTCAGGAACCGGGTCCGGAGGTGTTACGGGCCGCGGCGAGCCTCGACTTGCTGCATGTCTCCGCGCTCATGCACGACGACGTCATGGACTCCTCCGATACCCGGCGTGGGATTCCGGCAGCGCATGTGCAGTACGAGTCTTTGCATCGCAGCCGCGGAGGCTCCGGTTCGGCGGCTGCGTTCGGTCGGGCGGGAGCGATTCTGTTGGGCGATCTGCTGCTGAGCCTCAGCGTCGAGATGTTCGATACCGCCGGGCTCAGCCCGGACGCCCATGCCCGCGCCGTGGCCCATCTTCAAGCGATGCGGACGGAGGTGACCCTTGGCCAGTTCCTCGACGTGTCTCTCCAGGCGCTGCCGCCGCGATCGGCACAGGAACAGCTGGACGGAGCCGTCCAGGTCACCGAATATAAGACGGCTCGTTACTCGGTGCGCCGTCCGTGCCAGATTGGCGGCGCTCTGGGCGGAGCGGACGCCCGTCTCGATGCGGCGCTGGCCAGCTTCGGTTCCCCCCTGGGCCGGGCGTTCCAGTTGCGGGACGACCTGCTGGGCGTCTTTGGCGACCCCAAGATCACCGGAAAGCCCGCTGGCGACGACTTGAGGGAAGGCAAACGAACGGTCCTCGTGGCGCTGGCCCTGGCCCACGCCGCACCCGCGCAGGCCCACAGGCTGGAGTCCATGCTGGGAGACGAGGGCCTCAGTGAGGACGACATCGCGGAATCCTGCGACATCATCACCAGGAGCGGGGCACGTGGCATGGCTGAGGCCCGGATCTCCGAGGAGTTCGAGGAGGCGATGGCCGCGCTCGAGGGCGCCCGCATCTGCCTCGAGGGCAGGAGCGCTCTGACTCGCCTCGCCGAGCTGAGCGTGCGACGCGAGCGCTGACCCGTCAGTCGGAATAGGCGGCCATGGAATAGGCGTCCCCGGCCGGGTCCCTGGCCCAGGCCCGCCGGAGTACCCCGGCCAGTTCCGCCGCGGCCTCGACCGGCTCGCTGGCCCAGGTGATCGCCCGGGACACGCATACCCGGCGGGTCCCGCGCCTCACCGCCTCGTCGATGTTGTCGGCGGTGATCCCCCCGACCGCGAACCAGGGTTTGTTGCGCACCGGCAGCGCGAAAGGCGGCAGTTCCCGCGCCGCCGAGTCCCAGACCGTCTTCCCCACGAGGAGGTAGTCGGTGCCGGGATCGGTCATCGCCGCGGCCAGCTCAGCGGCGTCGTGCGCCGAACGGCCCGCCAGCGCCCAGGGGTGGAGTCTCGCCTTGACCTCGACCGTGTCCTGCCCCCGCCGCACGTGGACCCCGTCGATTCCGGCCTGTGAGGCAGCATCGACGTCGTCAGAGAGGACCAGCGCGCGCGTTCCCTGGGCGGCCTGCCGCAGTGCGCGCAGCGCCGACACCCGCTGCCCCGGCGTCAGGCTGGCGTCCCTCAGCTGAAGCACATCCACTCCCACCCGGATCATCTGGCGGGCGAACTCGGCGAGATCTCCTTCGGCACGCCGGGCATCCACGATCAGGTGGAGCTTCGCCAGGCGTAGGCGTGAGGCGAGGCTGAGCAGTACCGTCATCCCCTCAATCTAACCTCCCGGTGCCTCCGGTTCCAGGGGGGTAGCGGCACTCGTTCTGGGTGACCGCCCGGTGTCCGGCAACCAAAGCGAATCGGGAACACCGGATGGATTTAGTGACCGACTCGCCGGGGACATTTCCAGCGTATTTTTGGCCGTGCCCCTACACTCTTTGCAGGCCGGCACGGCCTCCTTCCCCGACGACCGTGTTTGGAGCACATTGACATGACTAGCGTGAGCGATCCGTTGGTCGGGCATGTGTTGGATGGTCGATATGAGATCTTGACCAAGCTCGCCCGCGGCGGAATGGCGACTGTCTACCGGGCCCGAGACCAGCGGCTGGGACGCACCGTCGCGATCAAGGTCATGCGTTCCGACCTGGGGGAAGATCCCGAGTTCGTCGCGAAGTTCGACCGTGAGGCCCGGGCGGCGGCGAAACTCAGCCACCCGAATGTCGTCGGCGTGTTCGATCAGGGCAATGAGGCCGGGCGCCCTTACATCGTCATGGAATATGTCGAGGGGCATACCCTGCGATTCACCGTGGCGAAGGAATCCCCGATGCCCCCCGAACGGGTCTTAGACATCGCTGAGCCCGTCATCGCGGCCTTGGCGGCCGCCCACGAGGCGGGCCTCGTCCACCGCGACATCAAGCCCGAGAACGTCTTGATCTCGAACCGGGGAGAGATCAAGGTGGCCGACTTCGGTTTGGCCCGGGTGATGGCCTCTCCTTCCATGACGGCCACCGGGGTGCTGGTCGGGACCGCCTCCTATCTGCCTCCGGAGCTGGTCACCAAATCCAAGCCGGACGCCCGCAGCGATGTCTACTCGACCGGTGTCATGCTGTACGAGATGCTGACCGGCCGCAAGCCGCATACCGGGGAGACGAACTACCAGATCGCCTACGCCCACGTCAACGTCGACATCCCGACGCCATCGCAGGCCCTCTCCGATGCCGGAGTGCGGCTGAACTGGCACATCCCGGACTATGTCGATGCTCTCGTGCAGGCCTGCACCCGCCGCGATCCGGACTTGCGGCCCCGGGATGGCCGGGAGCTCTTGCAATGGTTGCGGTGCGCCCGCCGGGCGCTGGCCGCCGGGCTGCACAGCGATCCCGATCTGGCCGCGGGGATGGCCACCCCTGATGTGGTGCCGACCGAGACGATCGCCCCGGTGACTCCCAGTCCGGCACCGAAGAATCTGCGTCCCGCACCGGCGCAGGTCGAGCGGGTGTGGCGCCCCAAGGAGGCGACCGCCCGCACCCCGCGCAGTTCGTCCAGCCCCACGGCCCGCAGCGCGGCGACTCCGATCTTCCCGGTGCATGTCTCCCAGGACCCGGTCCATAAGAGGAGACGCGGCATCGTGTTGCTGCTGGCCGTCGTGCTGTGCGCGACGCTGACCGGGTTTGGATCCTGGTGGTTCGCCTCGGGCCGCTACACCACGGTGCCCGCCGCGATGCTGAGCGTGAGCCAGGCCGACGCGCAGGCGGCGGCCGAAGCCAGCAACCTCACGGCCGTGTTCGACAAGGAATATTCCGAGACCGTCCCGGCCGGTTCGGTCACCAGGACCGAACCGGCCTCGGGGGAACGCATCGTGCGTGGTTCCACGGTGACCGCGTGGATCTCTCTCGGCCCGGAGCGTTACGAGATGCCTCCCGTGGTCGGCTTGCCCCTGGACGACGCGAAAACCGCGATCAACAAGGCCAACCTCGCGGTGGGTGAAGTCTCGCAGGAGTGGTCGGAGACGGTGGGCTCCGGGCTGGTGGTCAGTTCCTCTCAGGACAAGGGATCCAAACTCAAGAAGGCGACGCCCGTCGACCTCGTCGTTTCCAAGGGACCCCAGCCCATCCCGATCGATGACTTCACCGGGAAGGACGCGAAAGAGGCCAAGGAGAAACTCACCGCCGCTGGGTTCACCGTGGCCGAGACCAGCGAGCATCACGCGACGGTCGCTAAGGGCAAGGTCATCTCGCAGACCCCATCTTCTGGAGAGGGTAAGAAGGGAGACGAGATCACGATGGTCGTCTCCAAAGGCCCGGTCATGGTCGAGGTCCCGGCGGTGCGTTATCTGAGCGTGTCCGATGCGAAGAGCAAGTTGCAGGCTTCCGGGTTCAAAGTCGATGTGAAGGAGGTCGGTGGGCCATTCCGGCTGGGAATCGCGGCTGGCACGACCCCCGGCGCTGGGCAATCGGCCCCCGAAGGCTCCACGATCGTGTTGCACGTGAGCTGAGCGGGATTCCTCGCCCCGCTCCCTTCAGCCAGACAACGCCCATCCCGGCGGCCCGTCGGGGTGGCTGGGACCAAGCCCTGTCCGGGGCGTAGCCGCCCCACGGCACAAAAGTAGCGGGCACACCGCCCCTGAAAGCCCCTAAACGAGATATTCTCTCGCTACGCCTCGGTCGACGGGAAAGAGCTTCTTGAGCTATCATGAATACGTGACAGATTTTCGCGCAAAACGACTCGCCATCGCTTCTTTGTTGCTGATGGCCATGCTGTGGGGTTCGACGTTCGTCGTGACGAAGGACGCCATGGGTCGGCTGCCCGCGCTAGATCTTCTGTCGGTGCGCTACGGCATCGCGCTGGTGGTGCTGGCGCTGTTCTCCTGGCGTTCGCTGCGGATGAGTTCCCGGACCCTGCTCCAAGGCGTCATCATGGGCGTGTTCTTCGCGATCGGCCAGATCTCCCAGACCGTTGGTCTGGGAATGACCCACGCTTCGGTGTCTGGTTTCCTGACCGGGACCTATGTGGTCTTTACCCCGGTGCTGGCCGCGGTATTTTTCCGCACCCGCCTGGGCCGGCGGGTCTGGTACGCGATCGGTTTCGCCATCGTCGGGCTGGGTGTGCTCTCGATCAATCCGGCCCAGGGGGCCTCCTTCGGGCTGGGCGAGTTCCTGACCCTGATCGGTGCGATCTCCTTCGCCGTGCACATCCACGCGACCGCCCGCTATGTCACGCCGCGCAATGCCATGAGCCTGACCCTTTCGCAGACCGGGTTCGTCGTCGTGGTCTGCACGATATTCGCCCTCCCAGACGGCTTGGTCTTGCCTGCCACGACCTCTGACTGGCTCGTGATGGGCTATCTCGCGGTGATCGCGGGGGCAGCGACCCTGTTCCTGCAGAACTGGGCTCAGGCCTACGTGGCGCCCACCAAGGCGGCCGTCATCATGTGCTCGGAGCCGATGTGGGCCGCTTTCTTCGCGGTCAGCATCGGTGGGGAGGCCATCACCTGGCAGATGGTTCTCGGCGGCCTGTCCATCGTGACCGCCATGTACCTGGTGGTAGCAAACCCTGCGAAGCTGCGCTTGCCGCGGATCAACGTGCTGCGGCGAGTTATCCCGTTCACCGCCCGGCCCCAGGCCCGCGCGATCGCTCCCGCCCAGGCTGAACTCGCCGCGCTGGACTGATCCAGGTCCCCGAGGCTAGCGCTCAGAAAACCCGCTCCGCGGCGGTCCACCTATACCGCTGAATGCATTCCGCGCCACGATGTGGGCCAAGGCCCGCCAGGGCCCTCGGAAACTGGCCGCGACAATCACCCAAGGCCCCGCCGGGCATCCCAGAAGGCCGGTCCTTGTCAGGCGACGGCGCGGTGTGGTGTTTCAGGCCGTCTCCTCCCCGGACCCGGCCGGTGGCCAGGAGGAACCTCGGCCGATGTGGACCCCGCGGCTGGAACCTCCTGGAGCGGCTCTCGGGTAGCAACTGGATACCGGCTCTCCCTGGCCGGGGTGTCCCCCACCATCGAGACGGTGATGGCCAAGCTCTTGGCTAGGGATGTCTCGAGAATGCCGCTTCCTGGTTCCCTGAGCATCGCCCGGGGTGATTCGCGCCGCGCCCCTCCTGCGTCCTAGTGGGCGAAGCGGACGGGGGGGGGACAGCCGCGCTGCCCCACCCCCTGGGATCGTGGCAATCCTGTGGATCAGAGCACCGGCGGGGTGTCCCAGATCCGCTGGATGTAGTCGCGCATGGAGCGGTCGGATGAGAAGTATCCACACCGCGCCACGTTGAGGATGGCCTTGCGGGTCCACTCCGCCGGATCGGCGTAGGCGGCATCCACCTTGGCCTGGGTCTCCACATAGGATTCGAAGTCGGCCAGCACCATGAACCGGTCCTCGTAGACGAGGTTCGACACGATCGCCTCGAAAGTATGCCGGTCACCCCCGGAGAAGGCCCCAGACCCGATGAGATCGATCGTGGCCTTGAGCTGCGGATTCGATTCGTACCAGTCGGCGGCCCGGTAGCCCTTGGCTCGCAATTCGGCTACCTGGGGTTCCAGCATGCCGAAGAGGAAGAAGTTGTCATCGCCCACCAGCTTGCGGATCTCGACGTTCGCGCCGTCATCGGTCCCGATGGTGAGCGCACCGTTGAGGGCAAACTTCATGTTGCCGGTGCCGGAGGCCTCCATCCCAGCCAGGGAGATCTGTTCGCTCAGGTCGGCGGCCGGGATCAGAGTCTCGGCCAGGGTCACGTTGTAGTTCGCGGGGAACGCGACCTGGAGCCGTCCCTCGACCCGAGGATCGGCATTCACCACGGACCCGACGGCGTTGATGAGATGAATGATCTGCTTGGCCATGCGATACCCCGGGGCGGCCTTCGCGCCGAAGACGAAGGTCCGGGCAGTCACGTCGGACGGGGCGATCTTGCCCGAGATGATTTGCTCATACAGGCTCACGATGTGCAGCACCTTCAATGTCTGGCGCTTGTACTCGTGCAGCCGCTTGACCATCACGTCGAGCATGTGGTTCTCGTGCAGCTCAATCCCGTCGCGGAGCGCGAGGAGATCCTGCAGGCGTTTCTTGTTGAGCTGCTTCGCCTTGGTAAATGCCTCGACGAAGGCCGGGTCGCCGGCATACTGTTCCAGTTCGCGCAGCCGCTCCAGATCGGTCACCCAGCCCGACCCGATGGCGTCGGTGATGACCTGAGACAGCGCCGGGTTGGACAGCCGGACGAAGCGGCGCGGGGTGACCCCGTTGGTGACATTGGTGAACTTGTCGGGCCACAGCTCGGAGAAGTCCGGCAGCACCTTGTCGCGAAGCAACTCGCTGTGCAAAGCGGCGACACCGTTGACCTTGGTGCCAGCCACGGTCGCGAGGAAGGCCATCCGCACCGCACGCTCGGGGTATTCCGTGATGATGCTCATCCGGCGGACCCTCATCTCGTCACCGGGGTAGGCCGCCCGGACCTCGTCGAGGAACTCGGCATTGATCCGCTCGATGATCTCCATGTGGCGCGGCAGCAGGCGTCCCAGCAACTCGGTCGGCCAGACCTCAAGCGCCTCGGGCAGGAGAGTGTGACAGGTGTAGGCGAAACACCTCTGGGTGATCTCCCAGGCCTGCGCCCAGTCGAACTTCTCCTGGTCGACGAGGATGCGCATCAGTTCGGGAACCGCGATCACCGGGTGGGTGTCATTGAGCTGGAAGATGATCCGCTCGTGCAGGTTGCGCAGGTCGAAGCCCGGCTCGAGCACGTTGTAGATGTAGTCGTGCAGCGAACAGGCCACGAAGAAGTACTGCTGCTGCAGACGCAATTCCTTGCCCTGGGGGGTGGAGTCCTCCGGGTAGAGCACCTTGGAGATGTTCTCGGCGAAGGTCTGGGCCCGCACCGCCTGGGCGTAGTCGCCCGCGTTGAAGATCTGCAGGTCGAACTCCTGGGTCGCCTGGGCGCTCCACAGCCGCAGCGTGTTGACCCGCCCGTTGAGGTAACCCGGAACCATGAAGTTGTAGGGCACGCCCACCACGTTCCAGCCCGGAACCCAGCGCTTGCGTTCCACGCCCTCGTCGTCATAGGTCTCGGTGTACCCGGCGAAGTCGACCTGTACCGACGATTCCGGGTGGGGGAACTCCCAGGGGGTTCCCATCTTGAGCCAGGAGTCGGGACGCTCAACCTGCTGTCCGTCGACGAAGGTTTGCTTGAAGATGCCGTATTCGTAGCGGATGCCGTAGCCGATGCAGGGCACGTTCATCGTCGCCAGGGAGTCGATGAAACACGCGGCGAGACGTCCCAGACCGCCGTTGCCCAGGCCGGGTTCGACCTCTTGGGCGCGCAGCGTCGCCAGGTCGATACCGCACTCGGCCAGTCCCTTCTCAACGATGTCGTTGAGATCGGTGGCCAGCAGCGCGTTGCCGAGCTGGCGGCCAAGGAGGTATTCGGCCGACAGGTAGGCGACGCTCTTGGGCCGGGCCGCCCGCTGCTGACGGCCGGTCTCCAGCCAGCGGGCCATGAGGTAATTGCGGACGGTGCGGGCCAGAGCCAAGTACTGATCGTTGATGCTCGAACGCTCCAGCGACACGCCCTGGCCGGTGGTCAGCTCATGCAAGAACTCCCGGACGAAGCCATCGACCGAATAGGGCGGCGTAGCGACCGGGGCGAGCGCGAGCGGATGGGTCGGCTGATGCGCAGGACCGAGCCGGTGGCCATTCTCCACCTGTGCTTCGTCGACGGCCGGCACGTCTTGGACATGGGTGTGCACGGAATCTGAATACGTGGACATGGCGCTAACGGTACTCAATTCCCCCAGGTTTTAGGTAACCCACGCAGTCCCGGCTCAGTCCTCTAGCGCGTCATATTCGATGACGCCACGGCGCAGGCTATCCACGACCGCCCGGCAGGTGCGCCGCAGATCACCGGGGCCCACGGCCTGGGACAGCTGCCCGGCAAGGTCAATCACCTGACGGGTCCAGCGAACGAAGTCGCCCGCGGGCAGGCCGCTGGCCGACAGCACTTTGGCCAGTTCCTGACCGCTCGCCCACCGCCAGATCGCTTCGGCGAAACCGATATCGGGTTCGCGGTCGCTGTCGATCCGGTGGGCCCGCTCCAGCGCCCGCACGTCGCGCCACACCGTGCGCAGAGCCGACTGGGCCTGCTCGCTGCTGCGTTCTGGCATCCGGGCCGGACGCATGGGGCGACCCATCCGTGACTCATAGACCAGGGAGGAGAGCACCGCGGCGAGGGCCGGGGCGTCCAGCCCTTCGAAGACCCCGCGCCGCACGCACTCGCAGGCCACCAGATCCAGCTCGTTGTAGACGCGGGTGAGCATGCGCCCGGCCTCGGTCAATTCCTCATCGACCAGGTATCCCAGGTCGGTCAGCACCGCTACGACCTTGTCGAAGGAGGCCGCCAGTGAGTTCTTGGCAGCCGTGGTGAGTTGCTGGGAGCGCTCGATCTCTCGCTCGAGGCGGAGCGCTTTCGCGGCGGGCACCGCGTGGGCCTCGCGGTCGGGGCAGTCATGGCAGGGGTGGGCGGCGAGTTCCCGGCGCAGTGCGGCGATCGCCGCCACGTGTCCGGCGGCGGCTCCGGGCCGTTCATCGGGCGGGGGCTGGGGGTCGATCCGTTCGAGTTTGGCGGCCATGCCCCCGATGAGGTTGCGCCGGTCCTTGCGTTCGCGCAACGAGAACTTCTTCGGCACCCGGATACGGGCATATGGTTTCAGCGGGGCACGCAGGTCCTGGGCGCCGGTCTTCAGCACGGTGTGGTCGACGCCGAGAGTGCGCACCCAGGCGCCCGCGTCCCGCCGCTGCTCGGAGCCGGTGCCTACCACCACCGACCAGCCCTGCCGGGGCACCCAGACGATGTCTCCGGCCACCAGGGCGGCGATGGACTGGGCGATCTCGCTCGCGGCGGCCGCCTTGCGCTGTTTGGCACCTTGGGATTCGAGCCTGGAGATCTCCTCACGAAGCCGGGCATAGCTCATGAAATCGCCGAGATGGCACTCGACCGCGGCCAGGGCTTGTGCCAATTCCCGGCGCGCGTGCGTCCCCTCCCTGGAGGCACCCACGACCCGCCGGTCGGCCTGGAACTGGGCGAAGGATTGCTCCAGGAGTTCGCGGGCGCGTTCGCGTCCCTGCGTCGAGACGAGGTTGACGGCCATGTTGTAGGTCGGGGAGAAACTCGAGCGCAACGGGTAGGTGCGGCGCGAGGCCAGTCCTGCCACGGCGCGCGGGTCCATCCCTGGCTGCCAGGCCACGACGGCGTGTCCCTCGGTGTCGATGCCGCGCCTCCCGGCCCGGCCGGTCAGCTGGGTGTACTCCCCCGGGGTGATGTCGGCATGGGTCTCGCCGTTGTACTTGACCAGCCGTTCCAAGACCACGGTGCGGGCGGGCATGTTGATCCCAAGGGCCAGCGTCTCGGTCGCGAACACCACCTTGAGCGCCCCGGATGTGAATCCCTCTTCCACGATGGCCTTGAAGGTCGGCAGCAGGCCAGCGTGGTGCGCGGCGACACCGTTGAGGAGCGCGTAGCGGAAGTCCTCATAACCTAGGGCGTCCAGATCGGCTGGAGGCAAGCCCGCGACGTGTCCGTCGGCGATCCCGGCCAGCCTGCGGCGTTCCTCGGGCGTGGTCAGCCGCAGGTCAGCGCTCTGGCGCACCGCCTGGTCGCAGCCCTGACGGGAGAAAATGAAGCAAATCGCTGGCAATAAAGCCGTCCGCTCTAGCACCGATATCAGGTCTGGTCTGGACACCGAGTACCGCTTGCCCGCGAACCGGGGGTGCGTCGCCCCGCCGTAGGCCCCAGAGCCATAGGGCGCCCGGCGTCCCCGGCCCGAGCGGCCTCGGGGAAGGCGGGAGTCGTCTCGCATCCGCAAAGACTCCGCCCGGCTTACGCGCAGCAGTTCCGGATTCACCTTCGGCGCCCCGGACTCCCCCGGGGTCTCACGCGCGGTCGGCGCGACTCCGGCGAACAGGTCGACCAGCTTGCGTCCTACCAGCACGTGCTGGAACAGCGGGACGGGACGCCGCTCCGAGACCACCAGCGCCATCTCACCGCGCACCTCGCGCAGCCAGTCGCCGAACTCCTCCACGTTACTGACGGTCGCCGACAGCGCCACGATTGACACCGCATCAGACAGGCCGAGGATGACCTCCTCCCAGACCGCGCCCCGGAAGCGGTCGGCTAGGTAGTGCACCTCGTCCAGCACCACATAGCCGAGGTTGTGCAGCGTGGACGAGGCCGCATAAATCATGTTGCGCAGCACCTCTGTCGTCATGACGACGATCTGGGCCTCGCCGTTGACCACGGTGTCTCCGGTCAGCAGGCCGACCCGGTCGGCTCCCCACCGCTGGACTAGGTCGTGGTACTTCTGATTCGACAGGGCCTTAATCGGGGTGGTGTAGAAGCACTTCCGGTTCTGGTGTACCGCCAGCCACACCGCGAACTCACCGACCACGGTCTTGCCCGCCCCGGTGGGGGCCGCGACCAGCACCCCGGAACCAGAGACGAGCGCCTGGCACCCGTCGATCTGGTAATCGTCTAGCTGAAAGCCGTAGCCCTCGGCGAAAGCCTCCACCAGGCCGGTCATGCCAGCCCCCCGCGGACCGGCACATAGACCGACAGCGCCCGGGGTTTGCACTCCAGGTGCACCGGCACGTCACCCAGGTCTTCCCCATCGGCCATGGAGAACAGCCCTGGGCCTTCAAGGCTCACCCTCTTGGCCCGCAACAGCTCGACGGCGGGGTCTTTGACGAAACCACCGGTGTAGAGGCTCGGCAGGAGCCGCAACAGCGTGGCCCGGCTCACCGGGTGGATGATCGTGATGTCCAGTTCCCCATCGGTGAGGTCATAGCGGGGACAGATGTTCATGCCCCCGCCGAAGTACCCGGCGTTGCCGACCGCCACCAGCATCGCCGGGATGGTGCGTCTTTCGCCGTCAATGACCAGCCGGTAGCTGAGCGGTTCAAAGGTCGCCAGCTCGCTCAGCGCGACATAGCCATAGGCCAGTGGGCCGAGAGGCAGGGTCAGCGCGTTGGTGCGCCGGTTGACCCGTGCGTCATATCCGGTGGACACCACCGAGCCCACATACCGGGGCTGGGTTCCCAGGATATTGCCGGTGACCGCCGTCAGATCGATCCGGCGGGTGTGCCCGGCGATGATGGCGCGCGTGGCTGCCAGCGTGTTCTGGGGGATCCCGAGCGCCCGGCAGAAGTCATTACCGGTGCCCGCTGGGACGATGCCCAGCGCCACGTCGCTCTCGGCGCAGGCGTTGAGTCCCAGGTGGGCCATGCCGTCACCGCCCATCACGATGAGGGTGTCGGCCCGGCGTCCGGGCCGCGGGGTCCGGGCCTGAGCGACGCTGGCCAGCGTCCGGGCCCTGGCTTCCTCATAGGATGTGGTCTGGTAGACCCTCAGGTGCACCTCGGGCAGAGCGGTCAGCAGCTCAGCACAGACCATGGGCAGCACCCGGCCCGCACGGCCGCGTCCCGCTCCGGGGTTCACCACCAGCGTCACGTGGGGCGAATCCAGCGCGATCTGGCCCCGGACGAACTCGCCGCTGAGTTCCCCGGTGGGCGAGTGTTTGATCATGTGTCCTTATCCACGTCGATCTGGAACTCGGCGATCGACTCCGGGGTCACGCCGCGACGCTTGTCGTTAGCCCGGCAGATGATCTCCGAGAGGAAATACAGCACGGTCATGGGGGTGGCCAGGGCCAGCAACGAAAAGGGGTCCGTCGAGGGCGTCGCCACCGCCGCGAAGACCACGGTTCCGAAGATGACCCCCTTGCGGGCCTTGCCCAGCTGGTAGCCCCGCACGACCCCCACCACGTTGAGGCTGATGAGCACCACGGGGAGCAGGAAGCTCAACCCGAAGACCAGCAGCATGACCAGTTCGAACTCGAGGAACTTGCGCATCTCTAGCAAGTTCACTACGCCGAATCCGCTCGGGGTGAACCCCAGCAGCACCTCGATGCCCTTGGGCAAGACGAAATAGCCCAGCGTCACCCCGCCGAGGAACAGCGGGGTGGCCGAACCGATGAAGATCAGTGCGATCTTCTTCTCGTTCTTGAGCAGAGCTGGGGCGATGAACGCCCACAGCTGGTAGAGCCAGACCGGGCAGGACAGGATCAGACCCGCGACCACCATGATCCAGATCACCAGCGAGAACGGATCGGTGACGCTGTTCAGCGACAGGTTGACCTTGGCCGTCGGGTCCGCGGCCCGGTAGGCGGCGGCGGCACGCTCGAACGGATGCAGCGCCACCGCGAGCACATGGGTGTAGAAGATCGCGCACACGGCGCCGCCGAGCACGACGCCCAGCACCGAGACGATGACGCGGTAGCGCAGCTCACGCAGGTGGTCGACCAGCGCCATCGTCCCATCTGGCGCGGCCTTGGGGGGCCGCATCCAGGACGGGAGCGCCGCCACCGTTAGTTGTCGTTCTTGTCGATTTCGGGCTGCTGCACGATCTCGGCGTCGACGATGTCGGTCTTCTTGTCGCCCTCGGCGCCCTTGACCTCTTCCTTGAACTCACGGATCGAGCGGCCCACGCCCTTGCCGATACCGGCCAAACGGGAGCCGCCGAATAGCAGCAACGCGACGAGCAGGATGATCGCCCATTCCCAGCCACCAGGCATAACTAAACCTCATCTCTTCGGCCAGGCATCTCCCGACCAGCGTTCATTGTATGCAATTCACCGCGCCGCAACCGAGTCGCGCGCCTGGTCACCGACCTGGCTGACCAGTTCGCCGAGTTCTGCGGCGCGCTGTCCCAACATGCCGAGTTCGCTGAACAGGTCACTCGCCTTGTGCCACAGCCACACGGCGTAGGACACGACCATGATCAGGCCGATCAGCCCGATCCCGGCGAAGATGAGAAACCATGTCACAGGGCCCACCCTACCGTCTCCGGCCGCGGAGTTTAGGCCTGCCGCCCGGGCTCGCGATAACGAGCGAGCGCGGCGGCGGCCTCGGCGCGCGCGTCCTCCAAGGCGTGGGGTGGGCCGATCACTTCGGCGTCGGGACCGAGGCGCAGCACCAGCGAGGACGCCCAGGCACGGGTCAGCACGGGGAAGGTCGCGACCAGGTCTGGTCCGTCCTTCTCGACCGAGGTCGCCGGCAGATATTCGAGCACCCATTGGGCCCCGGGCCGTAGCTTCAGCACCAGGTGCTCGGATGTCTTCCCGAACCAGTCTCCCGCTGCCGGGGGATCGCCGTGATTCTCGGCTGGACCGGCCGCCTCGACACTGACGATCCGGTCCGCCCGATAACTGCGCCAGCCGGGAGCCTCCAGGCTCCAGGCCTCAAGGTAGGCATACCCGCCGACGACATCCAGCCTGGCCGGGTCGACCAGCGGCGTGGTGGTCCGGTGGGTGCCGTGATAGGTCAGCCGCAGCCGCTGGCGGGCCGCTATCGCACCCACCACCTGGTCCCGGATCGAAGCCTCCCCTGCGGCCACCTCGATCTCAATGCCCGCCGGGGTGCTGCCGCGTAGGCCGGCGAGCTTGCGCCGCACGGAATCGATGGCCTCTCGCGCGCTGGACGGGGCCACCGCGTCCAAGGCTTCCACCGCGACCATGAGCGCGTGGACCTCGTCGGGCCGAAGCCGCATAGGCCTGGTCAGGTAGTCGGCGTTGGCGATGTGGATCACCCCGTCGCTGTCGACCGCCTCCATGTCGATCTCGATGAGATCCCCTGGCAGTCCGCCGGGCAGGCCGCAGAACCACAGCGTGTTGAGGTCGCTGAGCAGCTGTTTGCGGCTGACCCCGAAGGACTCGGCGGCCTCAGCGACCGTGACCCCGGGACGAGCACACAGGTAGGGTACGAGCCCGAGCAGCCGGGCGAGCTGGGCCTGAGACTTCACGCGATCACCGCCTGCAGCCGGGCGATCACAGCGTCCCGGAGAGTCGCTGGCTCCAGCAGCACCGCGGCTGCCCCCGCCGCGCACACCTCCGCGACGAGCTGGTCATCGGTGGCGTAGCTCACTTCGAAAACCTCAGATTCGCCATAGGAATCCCCGGTGGGACGCCCGCGACGCCGCAGTTCCGGGGCCAGGCCGGGCCGCAACGCGATCCGGGCGGTCCTGGTCGGTTCGGCGGGCCGCAGACGCAGGGCGTGCTCCCGGATCACCTCGGAAGCGGGCACCGCGAAGGCGTTCTTCGGTCCGCTGGGCCGAGGCTGGCTCTCGAACCGGGTGAGTTTGAACCGGCGCGCCTCCTGCCTGCCGAGGTCGTGGCCGACGAGATACCAGGAACCGTGACGGTTCACCAGCAGCCATGGCTGCACCCGGCGGGGCTCTCCCCGGTAGTCGAAACACACCTCCTGGCGAGACACCAGCGCCTCCCACAGCGGCTCGAAGGCGGACTCGCTGGCGCCGATCTGGGGCGCCAGCATCCCCAGGCGCTCCTCGTCGGGCTCCACTCCGGCCGCGCGCAGCTTCATCAGCGCTCCCGCCGTGCGTTCGGAGGCGACCCGCTGGCGCCAGGCCGTGGCCGCGACGCCGAGGACGGCCAGTTCGCTGGCGCTGAAGGCCACCTCGGGTAGCTCGAAGTCGGAGCGGGCGATGCGATACCCCAGGTCACCCTCCCCCCAGGCATCGCTATGGCCGGTGATGATGGGGATCCCCATCTCCCGCAACTCGTCCTTGTCTCGTTCGAACTGCCGCTCGAAGGCCACCGTGTTGTCCTGGTCGTAGCCCTCGACCAGGCCCCGGATCTGGTTTTTGGTGATGTAGTTGCGTGTGGTCAACAGCGCCACGGTCAGATTGAACAACCGTTCTGTCTTCCGTTTCGACATCCCGCCTCCTGTCAGCGACAGGTTATCGCAGGATCGGAGGCCCATCGGGGATGATGGGCTCGTGCCTCTCACCGGACGTTTCGCCCCCAGCCCGACCTCGGACCTACATCTGGGCAACCTGCGCACCGCGCTGGCTGCCTGGCTGCTCGCGCGCGCTTCCGGGGGAGGCTTCCTGCTGCGCGTCGAGGACCTAGACCAGGCCCGCGTCGCGGCCGCGCCCGAGGTGGCCGCCCGGCAATTGGCCGATCTGGAGCGGCTCGGCCTGGACTGGGACGGGGAGGTCGTGTGGCAGAGCGAACGCCGCGCCCGCTATGCCGAGGCCATCTCCGCTCTCGGGGAGCGGGTCTATCCGTGTTTCTGCACCCGGCGGGAGATCGCCGATGCCGCCAGCGCACCGCACGACGGCTACCGGGCCTACCCGGGCACATGTGCCTCCCTGTCGCGCCGCCAACAATCCGAACGCGCGCTGACCAGGACCCCGGCTCTGCGGGTCCGCGCCGAGGGTGCGGTCTCGACCGTGACCGATCTACATGCGGGCGAGGTCACCGGGATCGTGGACGACTTCGTGCTCGTGCGCGGCGACGGCACCTTCGCCTATAACCTCGCCGTGGTCACCGACGATGCGCTGCAGGGGGTTACCCAGGTGTGCCGGGGCGATGACCTTTTGCCTTCCGCTCCTCGCCAGGCCTGGCTGGCCCGTCAGCTGGGGTATCCCGTGCCGGTCTATGCCCACGTGTCCCTGGTACTGAACGCTCAGGGCAAGAGGCTGGCCAAACGCGACGGGGCGGTCACCCTGGCCGATCTGAGCGCCGCTGGTCAGACCCCGGCCGAGGTCTGTGCCTGGCTGTGCCAGAGTCTCGGCCTGCCCCGGGCTGCCACCCCCGCCGAGGCGCTGGCCCCGCTGTCCAGCGGATTCGCCGGGACGCCCCAGTGGTGGCGTCCGGTCACGAAGGAGTAGGGGCCGCGTACAAGACGTCGATGACATAGATCAGAGACTGGCCCGGAGCCAGCGTCGGGGCGGCCTTGCGCCCATCCGGCAGACCGAGCTGGGGCGGGATGGCCAGCACCACCCGGGACCCCACCGGCTTGCCGACCAGCCCGTCCTGCCAGCCCTGGAGCAGGGTGTTCAAGGCGCCGGACTGCTTGACCGACCAGGCGTCCTCGAACAGCGTGCCGTCCCAGGTGAAGGAACGGTATCGAACCGTGATGCTGTCGGTAGCCGCGATCGGCGCGCCGACTCCTTCGATGAGCAGGTAGGAACCCAGCTCGGTGGGAGCACTGCCAGTAGGGGTCTCCAGTTTGGGCCCATCGGAGCCGACGCTGACCTTCGGGGCCTGCGGCGGCGGGGCCTTCTCGGTGCCTGTCGGTTCCGCCAGCTCGGCAGCCAGGATGTCGAGCACGAACACCAGGTGGTCACCGGCGAGGATCTTGTCGCCGCTGCCCTGCGGATAGCCGTCCTCGGAGGTTATACCCACCAGCACCCGGGAGCCGACCTTCTGCCCGACGAGGGCCTGGTTGAAGCCCTTGATGACGCCGTTGACGGCGAAGTCCACCGGGGCCCCGCGCTCGAAGCTGGAGTCAAAGATCTCGCCGGTTCGTCCGTTGACCCCGACGTAGTTGACGCGCACGACGCCGCTCTCGGAGACCACCTGGGGGGAGGTTCCCTCCCGCAGCACCTTCACGGTGGTCTTCTCGATGGCCCACGGGGAGGGCACCTTGACCACCGGGGTGTCGGCGCCGGAGACCTCGATGCCCGACAGATCGGCCGATGGAGCGATGCTCGGCAACGGGCTGGCCGAGGCCGTGGCGGCCGGGGTTGCCGTCGCGGGAGTGCCGCTGGGCGTCGAGGAGGGGTCGGCCACCTGTTCCGTCCCGGAGCAGGCTGCGAGCAACAGGGTCACCGATACAGCGGACGTGGCCGCGAGCTGACGTAAACGCACGTGCGCAGATTACCCGAGGAGTCTGGGACAGCTCACATTCCCACGAGGTCCAACAGGGCGCCGAGCTCTTCCCTGCTCAGTTCCCGCACCTCGCCCTGACGCAGCTGCTTCAACCGGACCGGGCCGATCGCGACGCGGCTCAGCCGATCGACCGGATGGCCGACCGCGTCCATCATCCGGCGCACCACGCGGTTGCGTCCCGAGTGCAGACTGACCTGAAGCAGTGTGCGCGTCTCCGTACGGTTGACGAGTTTCACCTTGTCGGGGCGCACCGGACCGTCGTCCAGCGTCACCCCCTTGGTCAGGCGCTTGATGGTGCGGTTGTCCATGGCTCCAGCCACTTCGGCCAGATAGGTCTTCGGCACCTCGTAGGAGGGGTGAGCGAGGCGGTGGGCGAATTCACCGTCGTTGGTGACGATGATGAGGCCTTCGGTGTCGCTGTCGAGCCGTCCCACGTGGAACAGCCGGTCCTTGCGGCGCGGCAGGTAATCGGCCAGCGTGGGGCGGCCCTCCGGGTCGTCCATCGTCGAGACCACCCCGCGGGGCTTGTTCAGCACCAGGTAGACGTGACGCCGCGGCGGCGGGATCCGGGACCCATCGACCCGGATCTGATCCCGTTCCGGGTCGACCCTGCGGCCCTGCTCGGTGACCAGGCGGCCGTTGACCTCGACCCGGCCCTCGGCGATCAGTTCCTCGGCGCCGCGGCGCGAGGCCACACCTGCGGCGGCCAGCACCTTCTGCAGCCGCACGCCCTCGGTCTCAGTCATGGTTCTCCTTCTCTCGCCTGGCGCTCATGGTGAGGCCATCAGCTCATTGCACCCCATCATGGGCCATCCGCGCCAGCCGGATCCCCCACCGAAACCCTCGCCAGCGCCGACAGTTCGCTTTCGAGTTGCACCGCGTCGGGCAGGTTTGGGGCGAGCGGGGGCAGTTCTTCGAGCGAGTTCATCCCCATGCGCTCCAGGAAGTAGGGGGTGGTGACCAGTAGTGAGGCGCCAGTTTCGGGGTCGGTCCCGCCAGCCTCGATGAGGCCCCGGGTGGTGAGGGTCCGTACCACCCCGTCCACGTTGACCCCCCGCACGGCCGAGACCCGGCTACGCGAGACCGGCTGCTGGTAGGCGATCACGGCCAGCGTCTCCAACGCGGCCTGAGACAGTTTGGCGTGGGCATCCGAGGTGACCCAGGCAGAGATCAGCTCGTGGTGATCCGGGTGGGTGTAGTAGCGCCAGCCGCCGCCGATGTTGCGCAGCTGGAACCCACGCCCGGTCTGCTCATACCAGGACGCGAGCGCCACCAGCGCGTCCTCCACCACGCCGACGGGCTCCCCCAGCGCGGCGGCTAGGTCCGCGCTGGGCATGGGTTCGACCGCCATTAGCAGCAGCGCCTCCAGGGCTCCGGTGATCTCACTCATCGTTTCCTCCCAACTCGGGCACGGATTCCTCGTCGTAGTCGCTGCGCACCATCACCTCGCCCGTTTCCGGACCTGTCCACCTGATGGTGAGTTCACCGAGCGGTGCCAGCTGTTCGAACTGCACCGATGAGGTGCGGTATAGCTCAAGCAGCGCCAGGAAACGCGCGACCGTGGTGAGGGTGTCGGCGCCGGTGACCAGAGCCCGGAAGGTGAGCGCGCTCTGGCGGCGCAACCGCGCGGCGATGATATTGGCCTGTTCGGTGACGCTCACGGTGCTGCCGTGAAGGTGGGCCAGGCTCACCGCCGGGAGCGGTTTCGGGGCCATGGCCTTGGCCGCGAGCGTGGCGAGGGCCTCCAGGGTGACGTCGAGGACCAGCTCCGGCAGCGCCTCCCGGTATTGGGGCTCTAGGCCTCCCGGACGCGGCAGGGATCTCTCCTGCTCGGCCAGGACCCTGGCGATCCATCCCGAAACCTGTTTATAGGCCCGGTATTGCAGCAACCTGGCGAATAACAGGTCGCGGGCCTCCAGCACCTCCAGATCGTCGTCGTCCTCGACCTCCCCGCTGGGCAGCAGCCGGGCGGCCTTGAGATCGAGCAGGGTGGCGGCGACGAGCAGGAAAGAACTTGTCTGGGTCAGGTCGAGGCTGTCTCCCATGGCTTTGAGGTGGGCGATGAACTCGCCGGTGACCTGAGACAGCGCGACCTCGGTGATATCCAGCTTGTGTTTGGCGATGAGCTGCAACAGCAGGTCGAAGGGGCCCTCGAAATTGGTCAGGTGCACGTCGAAACCGGGCACCTGTTCCGATTCGGGGCGTTCGGCTTTCACTGCTGAAGCTGGCGATACAGCGCGGACTCGGGGCCGTGTTCGGCGAGATCGGCGAGGGCCAGCGCCACCGCGGCACGCACGATGCGCCCCCGGTCGACCGCCAGCTGGTGGTGACGGCGCAGGTCGAGCCGCGCGTCCTCGAGCCGGATCAGTTCCTCCGAGGAGAAGTACACGGTGATCTTCTCGTCGTGGCGGACCCGGCCGGAGGAAGTCACCTCGCTGTCGGGCTTTGGCTTGTCCGGTTTAGCCTTGCGGCGCGCCGAGGCGGCCTTGACCGTCGGACGGAACAGCTCGGAGGCACCGGGAAGCTTAGATCTCTTTACCTGCTCTGGCATCGGGCGAGCACCTCCCGGGCCAGGCTCCGGTAGGCGTCGGCGCCCGGTGAGGAGGGGGCATAGGTCGTGATCGGTTCACCCGCGACCGTGGTCTCGGGGAACTTGACCGTGCGCCGGATGACGGTGTGGAACACCGTGTCCCCGAAGGCCTGCACGACGCGCTCCAGCACCTCGCGGCTGTGCAGCGTCCGCGAGTCATACATGGTGCCGAGGATGCCGAGGATCTCCAGTTCGTCGTTGAGCCTCTCGGTGACCTTCGAGATGGTCTCGGTGAGCAAAGCGATGCCCCGCAGCGCGAAGTATTCGCATTCCAGCGGCATGATGACGTAATGCGCCGCGGTCAGCGCGTTGATGGTCAACAGGCCAAGCGATGGGGCGCAGTCGATGATGATGAAGTCATAGTCATCACGGAGCTTCTTGAGCACCCGGGTGAGGGTCTGTTCCCTGGCGACCTCGCTGACCAGTTGCACCTCCGCGGCCGAGAGGTCGATATTGCTCGGCAGGATATCGAGGCCCTCGACGCTGGTCGCGGCAATGATGTCACCGGGGTCCTGATCGTGGCGCAGCAGCAAGTCGTAGATGCTGTGTTCCAGGGTGTGCGGATTGACGCCGAGACCGACCGACAACGATCCCTGCGGGTCGAAATCCACCAGCAGCACGCGCCGCCCTAGCTCGGCCAGGGCAGCACCCAGGTTGATCGTCGTGGTGGTCTTACCCACCCCGCCCTTCTGGTTACACATCGCGATGATCGTGGCTTTCTTGGGGCCCTCTGGGACCGGTCCGGGCTCCGGAAGCACAGGCACGACCCGGCCGGTCGGGCCGATCTCGCCGGGGGCTGCGGTCGTCGCGGCAGCGCTGGTCGGCACCTGGAACTGGGAGTCGGAGAAGAGCGCGTCATCGGTCACAGGCTGCATCCTACCGTTGCCGCCGCCGATCGGCCCCGCCCCGACCGGTCACCGTGCCCCCGTCCCGGGTCAACCGCCCCAGTCACCACGTCTTCACCGCGACCCGAGCGGACCCGGCTCCGCGGGCTCGGGCGCGTCGGTTCCCGGTCCCGGATCAACGTGCCCTGGGGTGGGCCGCCGCGAAGACCTCCCGCAGCCGCTCGGCCGTGACCAGGGTGTAGATCTGAGTCGTCGCCACCGAGGAGTGGCCGAGCAGTTCCTGGACGATTCGGAGGTCGGCACCGCCATCCAGCAGGTGGGTCGCGAAGGAGTGCCTCAGGGAGTGTGGGGACACCTCCGCCTGGAGCCCCGCCTGGGCGGCCCGCCTCCGCAGGACCGCCCAGGCGCTCTGGCGGCTAAGCCGGGCGCCACGGGTGTTAAGCAACAGCGCGGGGCTCGGGAACCGCGCCCGCCGGCTCCACTGCGGCCGCCCTCGCACCAGCCAGGCCTCTACCGCCGATCGGGCGTAGGAACCCAGTGGCACCACACGCTCCTTGTCGCCCTTCCCGATGAGCCTCAGCCCGGCCTCGGCGTCAGCGAGCGGGCGGGCTAGGTCGTCCACGTCGAGTCCGCAGATCTCCGAGATCCGGGCTCCCGTGCCATAGAGCAGTTCTAGGAGGCAGGCGTCCCTCAGCCCCTCGGCGCTGCCGGTCTCTGGGGTTTCCAGCAGTCGCTGCACGTCTTCCAGGGCCAGCGCCTTCGGCAGCCTGGCTTCGATCCTGGGCGGAGCCACCGCTGCCGCCGCGTCCTGGTCGGCGATACCCTCCTCCAGCGCGAAGCGGTGCAGCCCGCGCACCGCGACGATCGTCCTGGCCGCCGACGCCGGAGACAGTGGCGCTCGGCCTCCCTCGCCGGAGCTCAGGCCCGCCGCGAACTCGCTCACCTCGACCGTGGTGACCTCCCTCAGGTCGTGAATCCCGCGGTCCTCGAGGAAGCAGAGATATCGCGTGAGGTCCCGCCGGTAGGCCGCCAGGGTGTGCTCCGAGAGTCCCCGTTCCACCGACACGTGGCTGAGGTAGTCGCCCAGCGCCTGGGTCAGCGGGTTCACAACCGGTCGGCCAGCTGTGCCCGTGCGGGCCAGGGGGTATCAGCGGGACGCAGATCCTCCAGGCCCCCGCCGAGACGGGCCGTTTCCAGGGCCAGCAGGCCCGCGATCAGGCTGGGGCAGCTGAGCCGACCCGAATAGATTCCTTCCAGGAGTTCCGCGCGAGGCAGCCGGTAGGCCTGCATGTGGGCCTCCTCGCCCTCCACGACGAAACCTTCGGGGCGAGCGGCTGGCCGTAGCCCCCGGGCCAGGAAGACCCGCAGTCCCTCCGCGCACCCGCCCGGGGTGGTGAAGATGTCCACGAGGACGCGCCATTCCTCGGCAGCCAATTGGGCTTCCTCAGCCAGTTCGCGCTGGGCCGCCGAGAGGGGATATTCGTCAGCGTGGTCCAGCAGCCCCGCGGGGATCTCGACCAGCCGGTGCGCCACCGGGTGGCGGTACTGGTCGACGACCACGATCTGGTCATCCTCGTCCCACGCCACGATGGCGACGGCTCCCGGGTGGGTCACGTATTGCCTGGACATGATCTGTCCCGACGGGGTGACCACGTCGTCTTCGACGAAGGAGGACACCCGGCCGCTGGCGAGCAGCCGGTGCTCTTTCACCTGCCACCTTTCCGGCTGGTCGCGGTGGATCATGGTGCCTCCTCATTCTCGGTCCCGGCGGGCGCGGATCCCCTGATGGCCGGGCAGCACTTGAGCCTAGCAGCGCCCGGTTCCCATGACCTCACCGCGGCTAGGACCGGTTCACCGCCACCCGGCCGCGGCCCCCATGGCCTCGCCCGGCCCGGGGTTCGCCCCGGGGCTGGGCCCCATCACACCGGCCAGGTCTCCATCCTCCAGGCGGCGTCCCAGAACATCCACTCGTAGCGGGACGCGGTCGCGAAGGCCTCGTGCATCCGCTCGGTCTCCTCCGGGCTGGCGCTGGCGGCCAGCCCGTCCACGATCGCCTTGGCCTTAGCCACCTCGGCGTCGAAGGCCTCGTCGGCATATAGACCGATCCAGTCGCCATAGGGATGATCCGACAATTCGCCCGCACGTTCCAGCAGCCGCGCGCCGACATCGGCGTAGATCCAAAAACAGGGCAATACTCCGGCCGCTGCCACCCGATAGGAGCCGCGGGTAGCCAAACTCAGCAGATAGGAGGTGTAGCCGCGGCAGGTCGGGTTCATGGTCGCCGCCTCAAGCTCGACGTGCCCGGCGTGCAGTTCCCGCTCGACCACGATGGCCTCCCGGGACGCACCGGCCCAGAACACCACCTCATCCGAGGCGCTCGCCTGGGTGGCCAGAGCCGCCAGGGCCCGCGCGTAATCGGCCAGGTAGAGCGCGTCCTGGGCCATGTATTCGACGAAGCGGTCCCGGGGTAGGCTGCCGTCTCCCAGCCCGGCGACGAAGGGGTGGGCATAGATCGCCTCGCGGATCGACGCGGTGCGCTCCCAGGTATCCGTGGTGAAGGTCATGCTTAGCTCCAGTGACGAACGAAGTGGTGGACGGGCCCGTGACCGTGGCCGATCCCGAGGGTATCGGCGGCCTTGAGCGCATCGGTGAGGTAGGCCTTGGCGTCGGCTACGGCCTCACCCCAGCCCGGCCGCTGTGGCCGCAATGCGGCGATGGCCGAGGACAGCGTGCAGCCGGTGCCGTGAGTATTGGCCGTGGCGATTCGCTGCCCGGTCAGCGTGGTGACCCCGGCGGCGTCTGCCAGCAGGTCGGTCGCCGAATCGTCCAGGTGTCCGCCCTTGACCAGTGCCCTGCGGGCTCCGAGGGCGACGAGGCGCTCGGCCTGCGCGGCGAGGGTGTCCAGGCTGGATGCTGGGGCTTCGTCCAGCAGCACGGCGGCCTCGTGCAGGTTCGGCGTGATGAGGTCTACCAGCGGCAGCAACCGGCGGATCGCGTCGACCGCGTCCTCGTCCAGCAGCCGGTCCCCCGAGGTGGCGACCATCACCGGGTCGAGCACCGTCAGCCGCAGCCTCGGCAGGTAGCTGCCGACGAGGTCGGCCAGTTCCGCGGTGGCGAGCATCCCGATCTTGGTGGCGTCGGGGGTGATATCGGCCAGCAGCGTGTCCAATTGCTCGGCGACGAAACTGACCGGGACCGCGTGCACTCCCGTGACCCCTTGGGTGTTCTGCGCCGTGAGCGCGGTCAGTACCGTCATGCCGTAGGCTCCGTTGGCCGAGAAGGCTTTGAGATCGGCTTGGACCCCCGCCCCTCCGCTGGGATCACTGCCTGCGATGGTCAAGGCCTTGACGGTCACTTCCACTCCTGCCTGAGTCGTTGGGTTGCTGCCCGCGGATCTGGCTGGCCGCAGATGGCGCTGACCACCGCCGCACCATCGACTCCGGCTGCCTTCACCGCGGCGAGATTCGATTGATTGATACCGCCGATGGCGACGCTCGGCCAGGGGCAGCGCGCGGCCACTTCGGCAAGGCCGTCGAGCCCAAGCGGCGGGGCCGCGTCCGGTTTGGTGGTCTGGAGCCAGACCGGGCCGAGACCGATGTAGTCGATCGAGTCGCCGTGAGGCAGCGCCGCCTCCAGTTCTGTCCCGTTGGTGACCGATAGCCCAAGCAGCGCTCCCGCCCCCAGAAGCCTCCTGGCCCGTTCCACCGGCAGGTCGGACTGCCCGATATGGGCCCCGTCCGCCCCAGCCTCAAAGACCAGGCCGACCCGGTCGTTGAGCAGCACCGGCACCCTGCCCGCGACGGCCCGCACGACCTCGCGAGCCAAGGACAGGAAATCCTCATCACTGGCGTGCGGGTCCCGCACCTGCACCATGGTCGCTCCCCCGGCGATCGCCTCCCCGACCGTCCAGGCAACGCCCTTAGCCCCGCACAGCCCGGTGTCGGTGACCAGGTAGAGGGAGTAATCCGTCACGACAGCCTCAATCCGGCAGCGATATCGGCTGGGTCGGCGGCCAGCGCGTCCAGCAACCGCACCGCGAAGGTTCCCGGGCCCGGGTCTTGGGCCATGGCTTGTTCGGCCGCGACCGTCAGCAGGCCCGTGGCGGCCGTAGCCGCGAGCACCGGGTCCTCGGTGAGCGGGGCGAACGCCGCCATGAGCGAGCCGAGAGAACAGCCGACGCCGGTCACCCTGGTCATCATGGGGTGACCGTTGTGGACCCGGACGACCCGCTCTCCGTCGGTGATGAGATCCACCGGTCCGCTGACCGCCACGACCGTGCTGTGGTGGCGGGCTAGTTCGCTGGCCAGGGCCGCCACGTCGTCGATGGAATGCGCGGAGTCCACGCCACGGCCGCCAGAGGCACCGGCCAGGCCGGAGATCTCCGAGGCATTACCCCTGACGATGGTGGGTGCCGCCATCGACAGCAATTCGGTGGCCACCGTGGTCCGCCACGGCAGCGCCCCGGCCCCGACGGGGTCCAGCACCCAAGGAGTCCCGGCCGCGGTCGCCCCCGCTACGGCCTGCCACATCGCCGCCACCGTGTCCTCGTAGGGGGTGCCGGTATTGATCAGCACCGCGCTAGCGATCTCAGCGAACCCCCTCGCCTCATGCTGGTTGTCCACCATCGCCGGGGCGGCCCCGGAGGCGAGCAGCACATTGGCGCTCCAGTTGCTGACCACGATGTTGGTGATGCACTGCACCAGCGGCTGCGTCTCCCGCAGGCGCATAATCAGGTCGGCGATGTGATCGGGGGTAAGCGTCATGGGACGTCCCTTCGCTAGTACTGGCTAGATCAGGTTCAACGGGTGTGTTCTCAGCCTTTCGGCACCCCGCGTCAGGGCTACCCTAGCAACACCGGCTCACTCCCGCGCCACCTTCAGCAGGTCGGATGCGTGTTCCACCGCCGCCAAGGAGTCACCGAGCCCGGCCATCATCCGGGCCAGTTCGGCGGCCCGGGCCTGGTCTTTCACCTCCACCACATCGGAGGAGGTGACCTCACCGTCGCTGGACTTGGTGACGACGAGGTGCCGGTCGGCGAAAGCGGCGACCTGGGCGAGGTGGGTCACCACGATCACCTGGGAGCGTTCAGACAGCCGCTTGAGCCTGCGCCCGATCTCCAGACCCACCGCGCCGCCGACACCAGCGTCCACTTCATCGAAGACGAAGGTGTGCTGCTCCGAGGCGCCAGCCAGCACCACCTCAAGTGCCAGCCGGACGCGGGACAATTCCCCGCCGGAGGCCATCTTGGACAGCGGTCCCGGCGCCGCCCCCGGGTTGGCCGAGAACAGCAATTCGACCCGGTCGCCGCCGTGGGGGTTGCGTTCGGCCGGGGTGACGCTGAAAATCAGCCGGGCGTGTGGCATCGCCAGCGCCGCCAGTTCCTGACGGACCTGCTGGGCCAGCCGGTCCGCGGCCGCCACCCGATCCGCGCGGATGGCCTCGGCGGCGCGGTCCAGTTCGGCGTCCAGCCCGGCCAGCCGGCGGCTCAGTTCCTCGATACGCTCGTCGCTGCCCTCCAGGAGCCGCAGGCGCTCAGCCGATTCCTCGGCCCACTCCAGCACCCCGGCGATGTCGTGGCCGTATTTGCGGGTTAGCCCGGCCAGGGCTGCCCGCCGCTCGGTCACGGTCTCCAGCCTGAGCGGATCGCTAGGCAGGTCGGCGACGTATCCGCTCAGGTCGGCGGCTAGGTCGTTGGCCAGGAAACTCAATTCGGCGACCCGCTCGCTCAGCCCGAGCGCGGTCTCATCGAGGCGGGCCAGTTGTTCGCTCGCCTTGCGAGCCTGTCCGATCAGCCCGACCGCGCCCGGCTCGTCGTAGGCGTCCTCGCCGCCGCTCAGCGCCGCCTGGGCCTGGAGCGCCAAAAGGCGTAGGTCGTCGGCGGCCTGCAACCGCTGGGCCTCAATCGCCAGTTCGGTGTCCTCCCCCGGCTGCGGGTCCAGGGCTGCGATCTCGTCCAGCCCAAACCGCAAGAGGTCGATCTCCCGCGTTCTGGCTAAGGCTTCGTCGCGCAGCTCACGCAACTCGGCCTCGATCCGCCGGTACTCGGCGAAGTCTTTGCGGTACCCGGCCAGGTCCTTCGGCGCGGCGTAGGCGTCCAGCACCTCGCGCTGGCGGTCCGGGCTGCTTAGCCTGATCTGCTCCGACTGACCGTGGATCGTCGCCCACTCTCCCACCAGGTCCGCCATGACGCCCACCGGAGTCTGGGCTCCACCGACGATGGCCCGGGAGCGTCCGGATGCGTTCACCTGGCGCACGGTCAGCAACTCGTCCCCGTCGGTCTCGGCACCGAGCTGAGCGGCACGCTGCAAACCGGACTCACCCAGGCACCAGCGTCCCTCGACGGTGGCCCGGTCGGCCCCGTGACGCACGGCCCCCGCGTCCGCCCTGGAGCCGAGCAACTGCCCCAGCCCCGCGACGATCATGGTCTTGCCCGCTCCGGTCTCTCCCGTCAGCGCGGTCAATCCGGGAGCGAACTCCACGAGGGCCTCGGCAATGACCCCCAGGTTGCGGATTCTCAGCTCGCCCAGCATCAGCGCGGCTCCGGCTGGCTGCGCCATCCCTTGACCGGCAGCCCGAACTTCCTGACCAGGCGAGAGGTGAAGGGCTGCTCCGACAGCCTGGCGATGCGCAGGGCGCGCTCCCCCCGCACCACATGGGCCCGTGCCCCCTCCGGCAGGTCGAAGGTGCGCCGCCCATCGCAGCACAGCACCCCGCCTTGCCCACCGTATTCCTGTAAGACCATGTCGACACACGATTGTGGCCCGAGCACCAGTGGACGCGAGAACAGTGCGTGGGCGCTCAGCGGGACCACGAGGAAGGCCTGCACATCGGGCCAGATCACCGGGCCCCCCGCGGAGAAGGCATAGGCCGTGGAACCCGTCGGAGTCGATACCAGCACCCCATCGCAGGACCACAGCGACACCGGCCGTCCGTCGATGCTGACGAGGACACTCAGCATGCGTTCGCGGGCCATCTTCTCCAGCGAGACCTCGTTGAGTGCGAAAGACTCCCAGGCGAGGCGGCCGTCAGCGCCGAGGACCTGGACCTTGAGGGTGAACCTCTCCTCGACGGTGTAATCCCGGTTGAGCACCTGGTCGGTCAGGTGTTCCAGGTCGGAGGGTTCCAGTTCGGCCAGGAAACCCACATGACCCAGGTTGACCCCGAGCAGCGGCACCCCCCGGGGCTGGGCCCACTCCGCGGCCCGCAGGATCGTGCCGTCACCGCCGAAGACCACGGCCAGTTCGGCCGACCCGGCGTCCTCGACCGCGGCCAGGTCGGCATGGGGTACCCCCGGGCCCACCCGATCCAGGTCGTTGCGGAACAGCAGGCAGCGGATGCCCCGCTCAGCCATCCGGGCCACGAAAGAACGGGCGGCGGTGATCGCCTGCGGACGCGCCGGGTGCAGCAGCACGGCGATCGCTCGTTCCTGGTTTGTCACGGCGCCCAGATTAGTCGGTCTCGCTAGCCCGCGGCGCCACCAGGCGGACAAAGTGTTCGAGGTTGCCATCGCTGCCGGGCAGGACGCTGCCGCCTCGCCAGTCAGGCCGCCACCCGCATTGCCGTGCCGCCTCTATCACCGCGCCGACAGCACGCTCCCGCAGTCGCGGGTCGGTGACCACTCCCCGCTTACCTAGGGCCTCGCGTCCGACCTCGAATTGGGGCTTGACGAGTAGCAATGCGACCCCGCTTGGCGCTATGACCCGTTTCAGCGGTTCGACCAGCAGCGTCAGCGAGATGAAAGACACGTCGCCGACGATGAGGTCCACCGGTTCTGCGTCGAGGTCGGCGAGGGTGAGGTCGCGCAGGTTCAGGCCTTCGCGCGCCACGACTCGGGGATCGTCGCGGACTTCGGGCGCGAGCTGGCCGTGGCCAACGTCCACCGCGTACACACGCTGGGCTCCACGCTCTAGCATCACCTGGGTGAAACCGCCCGTCGAGGCTCCCGCATCGAGCACTCGGGCCGGTACCGCGGTCCCGGATGCGTCCAGCGCGCCGACCAGTTTGTAGGCGGCTCTGGACACATAGGGCTCGGCATCGACCTGGATCGCCTGGTCCGCGACCTGGGAAGATGGCCGCGTCACGACCATGCCGGCGACCCTCACCCGGCCCGCCTGGATCAGGCGGGAGGCCTGGTTACGAGACCGGACGAGTCCTCTCTCGGTCAAGGCCCGGTCCAGCCTCACGTGTGTGCCAGCCCCGGGAAGGCCGGTTGCACCGCCTCGGCCGAAGTGTCAAGAATCGCGTTCAGCGTCTCGCAAGCCGCCGTGAGCCGTCCCAGGGCCTCGGTGAGCGGAACTTCACCGATCCCGTCCAATTCCGCCATGGCCTCGGCGATCACCTGTTCGTGCTGGCTCCGGTGAGGCCTGGCTGCCGGGGTCGGGTTATTCACCCCGCCGATTCTATCCCCTGTTCTCCGCGTCCTCCCCGCTTCCGCGGGCACCGCGGGCTTGGACCCCTACCGGCGGGGTCTGGCCAGGGTTTGTGGGTCTTGTGGGATCCTCGGTGTCCCTTACCGGTGGCCGAGCCGAGCTGGGGGCGCTGCCCGGTCCTTCGCTGGGCTGGGGCTGCGCGGACGGCGGCCTCGGGGACTGAGACGGGCTCCCCGACGGAGACGGACTCGCTGACGGAGACGGACTCCCCGAGGGAGACGGACTCGCTGACGCCGTCGGCGCCGGGGATGGCGCCCGGCTCGGTGAGGGTTGGGCCGGTGTCGCCGAGGGGATTTCAGTGTGCTCCGCGACCGGGACCGGAACCGGCATGGAAGGGGCCACAGAGCGCCCCGGAGCCGAGGTCGGAGCCACGGCCGGGGAGACCGGCAGCGCACTTGATCGCGCTGTGGGCGCGGTCCTCCTATCGCCCGGCTCCATGCGGCGAGACGGGGACGCCGCCGGACTATCCGGCTCCGCCGAGGCCTGGTTCAGCCCTCTAGCCGCGATGTCGGCCAGCGCTGGCGGGATCGGGGTGGAGGCTTCGGGGACCGGATCCAGGGATTCCGCGCTGCATCCCCCCAGCCCGGCCAGCAGCGCAGCCGCAACAGCTGCTCTGGCGAACCCGGTCATCTGATTTCCCTCCCGGAACCCATCGTAGGGTTCGTGGGGTCAACTCCCGGGAGTCATGCCGCTCAAGCGTTGGCTACTGCCCCGGTACCGGCCCCGCGGCGGCGGGGGATCGGTTTCGGCTGGGGGCTGGAGACCTCCCGGTCACTGCCCAGCACCGTGAAGCCACAGTCGGCGATCATGTCAAGGTCGGCCTGCCCCGCCTGGCCCTCGCTGGTCAGATAGTCGCCGAGGAAGAGCGAATTGCATATCTCCAGCGCCAGCGGCTGAAGGCTACGCAGGTGCTGTTCCCGACCGGCCGAGACCCGCACGTCGGCGTCGGGGTGCACCAGACGCACCATCGCGAGGATGCGCAGGCACTGCTGAGGGCTGAGGTCCGCGTGACCGGCCAAAGGCGTTCCGTCGAATGGGAGAAGGAAGTTGACCGGGACCGAGTCCACCCCGAGCTCTCGCAGGGCGAAGGTGACCTCGACCAGTTGTTCCGGGCTCTCCCCCATCCCGGCGATCAGCCCGGAACAGGCGCTCATCCCGTGTTCCCTGGCGTGTTGCACCGTGTCACGGCGGTCTGCGTAGCCGTGGGTGGTGCAAACCTTGGCGTAATGGCTCTCGGCCGTATTGAGATTGTGGTTGTAAGCGTCCGCACCGGCCGCGGCCAGCCGCTCGGCCTGGCCATCCTTGAGGATGCCGAGGCAGGCGCAGACCTCAACGTCGGGATGCTCGGCTTTGAGCTTGCCGATGATGTCGGCGACTCGGTCGATGTCCCTGCTGGACGGGCCGCGTCCGCTCGCGACCAGGCACACCCTCTTGGCCCCGGCGCCGATCCCCGCCTTCGCGGCCGCGAGGGCCTCCGGCGTGGACAGCCAGGCGTACCTCAAGACATCGGCCGCCGACCCCAGACGCTGACTGCAATAGGAGCAATCCTCGGGGCACAGCCCCGTTTTGAGGCTGACGAGGTAGTTGACCCGTACTCCGGTGCCGAAGAAATGCCTTCTCACCTTGCCCGCGGCCGCGATCAGCTCATAGGTCGCGGCGTCGGGCAGCCGCAGCACGGCGAGCGCCTCGTGACGGGACAGGGCCTCCCCAGCGATCACGCGATCGGCCATGGACAGTAGGTTCATGCGACACACTCCTCATCATTGAACACCGTTCAAGTTAGCATAGGATGTCTGGCCATGAGCTTGAGGCGAGGCGATGTGCTGCGAGCAGCCATGGAGATCTTGAACACCTACGGCCTCGCCGATCTCACCATGAGACGGCTCGCCTCCACCCTCGGTGTCCAGCCCGGAGCGCTGTATTGGCACTTCTCCAATAAGCAGACTCTCCTGGCGGCCATCGCCGACGAGATCTTGCGGGAACTCCCGGCCTGCCCCAGCGGCGACTGGCGGACCGGCGTTCGGGCCTGGGCGCTGCGCCTGCACGACCTGCTCCGCGCCCACCGCAGCGCCGCGGAACTCGTCAGCGGGGTCCTCGCGCTCAGGACCTGGGAAGAGTCCCCCGGGCGCGACATCGAGCGGTGGTTAGCCGCGTCGGGGGTCCCGCCACGGAGCGCGCGAGCAGCCGCATCTGGGGTTCTCCACCTCGTCCTCGGACACACCTTTGACGAGGAGCAGGCGGCACACCTGGCGGAACTGGGGGTCCGCGACCAGGGCGTGCCTAGCGATTCAAGGGAGCTACTGGAAGGCGGCGTCGCGCTGCTGCTCGCCGGAGTCCAGGCGGCCGCCAGCCAGGGCCTGACCCCGGGCGAAGCAGGCCAAACCTCTCCCGGCCACCCGCCGGCCAGCTCGTCAGTCCCAGACCGAGCCGAGCCAGAGCCAAGCGCACCCAAATCCCGCGGCCGGTCCTGACGGGCCTCACCTTGAGCGGCCATCCCCGCGAGGCATTCGCACGCACGGCCTCAGCCCGCGGCTTCAGGCCTCCCTCGCGGCCGAGGCCGCGCCAGGCAAGCGGCGGACTCGACCCTTCGGGCACCACCCGGAGCCAGCCGTGCTCATCGAAGAAGAATTGGGAGTCAACACCCATGGCCTCGGTCGCCAGCCTGGGCTAACGTGACAGGGTGCGCACGAGCATCCTCCAGAAGCTGGGAAGCATCCTCAGACAACGCAACAGCCTCGACCGCCAGATCGAGCGCCTTACCGGCACCGGGCTGGATCCCCAGGAGACCGCGGAATGGCTCGCCAGCGAGATCTTTGGCCTGGTCTTCAGCGATCACGTGGCGTGCTGGCCAAGCGGGCAGACCACCCGGACCGCATGGGTGGCCGACGAGGGCGAGGCGCTCGCCATGCTCACCCCTGAGCGCCAGACTCACTGGCTGATCTTTTCCGCCCGGCACCTCGGGAGCCCCCAGCCCGTCCAGGATTCGCCCGCCCGCTGGGAGATCGAGGCTGTTTACCTGATCCCCCCGCAGGCATCGCCGCGCCCGGAGTGGGGCAGCTACCAGGTCTTCCCGCCCCAGCCTGGGGCCGTCCCCAGTCTCAGCCAGGAGCAGGCCGAGGCACTGCGGCGTTTTTCAAGGAACCACACCCCCGCACTCGAACGCACCGTCTGACCGCTCACGGCGACGACACTCAGGGCTCGATGAGACCCATTCGGATCGCGAAACGCGTGAGATCGACCCGATCTCTCATGCCCAGTTTCTCCAGCACATTCGAGCGATGCCGCTCCACCGTTTTGGGGCTCAGATAGAGCAGATTCGCTATCTCCCTGCCCGAATACCCCTCGGCAATTAGTTTCACGATCTGCTGCTCTCTGCGAGTCAGCACAGAATCAACGATCGGGGCGGGCTCAACGGTTTCGGCCAGATAGTCACGAACCAGTCTGGTCACGGCCTGGGCGTCGGCTTTCGCCGGGCGGCACACCAACGCCTTTCGGCATCCCGTCAGCAGCTCAACGCTAGTCATAGACTTATGAATATAGGCCGTAGCACCCAATCTAAGGGCATCAAATAAAAAGGCTTCACTCGCGGCGGCCGACATCATCACAAAGGGAATCGAAGAACCTCTCCGGCGAAGCTCCTGAGCCACTTCAATTCCACTCATATGTGGCATCACGACGTCCAGGATGACGAGATCTATCGTCTCTTGGCTCAGCAGTTCCAACGCCTCCAGCCCGTTTCCAGCCTCGGCCACGACCCGCAGGTCCGGCGAATCGTTGATGATCGCCCGAACTCCTTCCCTGACCAGGGTGTGATCGTCAGCGAGCAGGATGCGCGCGGCCCGCGAGCTCAGCCCATCTCCTCTGGACCGGCACCGGGAGGAACCACAGACCGCCACCGACTGTACAGCCCGGACCGGGAGGTCACCACGCATGGCTACCCCCCGCCCGAATAGCGCCACACCGGCCGCTGGGCGTAGCATGCCTCCGGTTCAACACAGCAGTTCCGCATGAGTGTTACCAATGACAGCATCGTCACTCCCTTCAAAAGCCCCCGGCCCGGCGTAGCATCTGAGATCATATCCGACGGCAACGATGCCGGTGACTCAAAAGATGGGTGTTAGCACCCATACCGATCCTCCACCCAGCTTGCTAGGCTCCCATCAAAGGAACGCAATTCATCGAAGAATCGCTTTTCTAGGAGCGACTATGCCCACTTATCGTTTTAGATGCCCAGAACACGGAGATTTTGACGTTTTCATTTCCATGAAATCTCTCACTCCAACAAGGAAATGCAATACCTGCCAGAGCGAGTCCTGGCGCGTGCTGCAATGCCCCAGTCTCAACCTCGGAGACCAAACCGCACGGCGGCTGCTTGATGCCACGAAAGAGACCAGCGACCACCCTCCTGTGGTGACCTCACTGCCGCCCTCAGCCCGGCCCCTTAGGAATCGGGTCACTCACAATCCCCTGGCCAGGAAGCTTCCCCGGCCATGAGGCTCCGCCTCGGAAAACGGCATCCGCCGATCCCGTCACATCTAAGGAGGTCATAACGTGGGAACCGTAGGACTGCTCTACGTCGGCGCCATTCTGTTTATCAACGGGCTCGCCCTAATGGGCCGCGTGAAGGGTACCGGGGCGACGCCGCTCAACTGGTTCGTGGGATTCCTCCAAGTGGTCACACCGACCTACCTGATCTTCACCGCCGATGGTAACGCCGATCAGATCATTGGGGCGAGCGGGCTGTACCTGTTTGGCTTCACCTATCTCTATGTCGCGATGAATAACACCTGGGGGCATGACGGCACCGGGCTCGGCTACTACTCGCTGTTCGTCGCCATCATCGCGATCTTCTTCGCGGTGATCAATCTCGTGCGATACAGCGACTACGCCTTCTTCGTGATCTGGTTGCAATGGTCCTTCCTCTGGTACCTGTTCTACCTCGTGCTCGGCCGTGAACGATCGGAGCTGACCTGGTTCACCGGAGGCGTCGCCGCGGTCCAGGGCTGGATCACTGCTGCGATTCCCGCGGTCCTGATGCTCGCCGGCCTCTGGCAGTCCGTCCCGTCGCTGTGGCTCGGCATCGCCGAGGCAGCCGTTTTCGTCATCGCGGCGATCATCCTCAAGCAAACCATCACCAGGCACGTATCCGTCGCGCGGTAGCGGCGGGACACAAACATGAGAGAGGAGACCTCACATGCCTGAGAATCTGTTCCCATTGGATTCAACGAAGAAGTTCACTGAGCAGAAAATCGTTGGCCACAACCGCTGGCACCCGGACATCCCGGCTGCCGTCACGCTGAGGCCCGGAGATGTGTTCCGCGCCGACGTTCGCGAATGGTTCGACGGCTGGATGCAGAACGATGACTCTGCCGAAGACATTCTCAACGCCCCGTTGAACAGCGTCCACACGCTGAGCGGTCCCTTCTACGTCGAGGGCGCCGAACCCGGCGATCTCCTCGTCGTTGACATCCTCGATGTCGGCCCGATCCCGCAGGAGACCGGCCCGCTCGCCGGGCAGGGATGGGGCTATACCGGTATCTTCTCGAAGAACAATGGCGGCGGTTTCCTCACCGACCTGTTCCCGGACGCCTACAAGGCGGTGTGGGACTTCGAAGGCGGTTATGCGACCTCCCGCCACGTCCCTGAAGTCCGCTATGTGGGCATGGTGCACCCCGGCCTCATGGGGACCGCCCCGTCGAAGGAACTGCTCAACACCTGGAACACCCGCGAGGCCGCGCTGATCGCGACCGATCCAGACCGGGTTCCACCGTTGGCCCTGCCGCCACAGCCGGATTCGGCCATCCTGGGATCGCTGACCGGCGCCGAATACGACCGGGTGCGTAAGGAAGCCGCACGCACCGCTCCCCCTCGGGAAAACGGCGGTAACCAGGACATCAAGAACTTCACGGCAGGAACCCGGGTGTTCTATCCGGTGTTCGTGAAAGGAGCGAAACTCTCGTTCGGCGATCTGCACTTCAGCCAGGGTGACGGCGAGATCACCTTCTGTGGCGCCATCGAGATGGGCGGCTACCTGGATCTGCGCGTCGATGTGATCAAGGACGGCATGGAGAAGTACGGCGTGAAGGAGAACGCGATCTTCATGCCCGGTATCACCGATCCTCATTACAGCGAGTGGCTGGCCTTCTCCGGGACCAGTGTGACGCTGGACGGTGAACAGAAGTACCTGGACTCCCACCTGTCCTATCAGCGCGCGTGCCTCCACGCGATCGATTACCTCACCAAGTTCGGCTACTCCCCAGAACAGGCCTATCTGTTGCTCGGTTCGGCACCGATCGAAGGCCGTCTCTCCGGGGTCGTGGACATCCCCAACTCGTGCTCGACGGTGTACTTGCCGACCGCGATGTTCGAGTTCGACATCCGGCCATCCGCTAAAGAACCGCACAAGATCAATCCCGGGATCGGTGCACCGCGGGCGGCCAACCGCTAGGCAGGACGTGTCGCGCGCCGCGGCATGACTCACCCGCGGCCAGGGACACGTGAGGCCTAGATGATGTGGTGGGCCATCGGCGAGACGCTGATGGCCCACCACACGCTGGGGCACGGGCAGCGGCAACTGCCCCGTCGTCCAGAAGCAGAGTCCTGAACCAACGCGATTGCCCCGTTGAGGCAGTCATCTGAACCTGAGAGTTACCAATGCGCTTCCTCGAAAAGAAGAATACCGTCGCGCGGGCCGGATACAGCAAGTGGCTGATTCCACCGGCCGCGCTCTGCGTTCACCTGGCTATCGGCCAGGTGTATGCCCTATCCGTGTTCAAGACCTCGCTCGTCGAGCACTTCCACGTGCCCTATACCGCGATCGGGGCCATCTTCTCCATCGCCATCGCGATGCTTGGCATCTCATCGGCGGCCTTCGGCACCTGGATGGAACGCAGCGGGCCACGCAAGGCCATGGTGGTCTCGGCGCTCTGCTGGACCACCGGTTTCGTCGTCGGAGGAATCGGGATTCTCACCCACCAGCTCTGGCTACTTTATCTGGGTTATGGTTTCATCGGCGGGATCGGTCTGGGGGTCGGCTATATCTCACCGGTGTCCACGCTGATGAAGTGGTTCCCCGACAAGCCTGGACTAGCCACGGGCATGGCGATCATGGGCTTCGGTGGGGGAGCCCTCTTCGCCGCTCCCTTCACCACGATGCTCATGGGATTCTTCGACCCCGCCATGACGCAGGGAAAGGCATTCGCCTCCGGCCAGGCGGTGGCCTACACCTTCTTCACCATGGCAGCGATCTACTGCGTGCTGATCGCTTTGGGCGCGGCGCTGATCCGGATCCCCCCGGGTTTCGAGGACGACGAGACCGCCGACCACCATCCCGGCATGGATGGCGCGCTGGTGCGGACGTCAAGGGCCATCCGCACACGCCAGTTCTATCTGCTGTGGATCGTGCTGTTCTGCAATGTCACCGCAGGAATCGGCATCCTGGAACAGGCAGCCCCGATGATCCAGGACTTCTTCCGGGCCGATGGCACCAGCAGCGTCACCGCCGGCATGGCCGCGGGATTCGTCGGCGTCCTCAGCCTGGCGAACATGGCGGGCCGGTTCGGCTGGTCCACGCTGTCGGACACCCTCGGACGCAAAGTGATGTACGTGCTCTACCTCGGCGGTGGACTCGTGATGTACTTGCTGCTGGCCTTCGCCGGTAGCACCAGTATCGCCCTGTTCGTGCTGCTGTCCTTCATCATCATCACTTTCTATGGGGGTGGCTTCGCGACGATCCCCGCCTACCTGAAAGACAAGTTCGGCACTCTTGAGGTCGGCGCCATCCACGGGCGCCTGCTCACCTCGTGGTCGGCTGCTGGCATCGCTGGCCCGCTCATCGTCAATGGCTTCCTCGACCGTAGCGGCAGCCCGGGGACGCTGGAAGCTGGCGCATACTATCCCGCTCTGGTGACCATGGCCGCAATCCTGGCTATCGGTTTCATAGCGAACCTGATGCTGCGTCCGGTTTCCAGGAAGCACTTCGACCAGGAGCAGACTGCCCGGTACCAGCGTCGCATCCAAGAAGACCCCGGACTGGCCGCAGCGAAGTGGAATGGAGAACACTGAACATGACCGCCTCAACCAAACCGACCAGCCCATTCGCCATCATCGCCGCCTGGGCATTCGTGAGCCTGCTCCTCGGCTATGGGCTGTGGAACACGGCGCTCAAGGCCGCGCAATTGTTTATCGGGCACTAGCTCACCCGATCCCACCCGCCACCGGACCGAGGCCCGATCCGCCGGGGAGCATCGGACATTGGTCCGGTCTCTAGTGGCGGGGACGATCCCGGAGGAGGTAGCACCATCTGGTGACCGCCGGAACTATCGCCAGCACCGGCGTGCTGAGCCCACGCCCTGGCCTGGTTCACCGCCCTTGCCCCGGTAGGTTTCTGGCGCGGGGAAGCGGCACGCCCCCGGAAGGCCTCAGCGGATCTCAGTCCAGAGGTGTGCCTCCGAGCCTCGCCCGTCCGAAAGCGGCCAGCGCCGCCTGTGCCCGGGCTCTTGGGTCGGGTGCCTCCATCAGATGCCGCACCATGCAGACCCCGGCGACGCCCGTGCGCGCGAGCCCTTCGACGTCTGCGACCGTCACGTCGCCGATGGCGACAATCGGTATCGGAGTCGCCGCGACCAGCGCCGGGTAGCCCTCGAATCCGAGCGGTGGACGCCCGGAGTCTTTCGTCGGGGTGAGCCGGAATGGTCCCGCCCCGAGATAGTCCACCAGTTCCGCGACCTGGTTGGCAGCGTGGACGAGTTCCAGTGTCCCGGTGGTGAGACCGATGATCGCCCCTGGCCCGAGCCTTCGGCGGGCCTCGGCCACCGGCATGTCATCTTGCCCCAGATGCACGCCGTGTACATGTTCCCCGGCACGCATCAGAAAGGCCGCGACCTCGACGTTGTCATCGATCACGACCCTGGTCTGGGGGTGCCTGGCCTGGACCGCGCGCGCCACCCGGGTACCGATCATGGCGAGTTCGGCCTCGCTGGCGTCTTTCGCCCTCACCTGGATCATCCCGGCCCCGGCCGAGGCGACGGCGGCGGCCACCTCGACAGTGCGTTCCGAGGTGCCCGAGGTGACCAGATAGAGCCTCAGATCCATATGAAGCGCGTACCTTCCTCGATGTGTTCAGGCTGAATACAGTGCAACTCGTCGATCAGTCGCAGCCGGAAGCTGGCGGGTCCCCGGGCCTCACTCGCGGCTCGCTCGGCCGCGACGTTGAGCCACGAGGTGGCGCTGATGGCGGCCTCCCAGGGCTCGGCCACGGCACAGCAGGCGGCCGTGAGCGCACCGAGCAGGCAACCCGTGCCCACGACCAGCGGCAACAGTGGGGAGCCGTTGGCCAGTGCGACCCGGTCTCCTGCCGGGCTCACCAGCTGGTCGGTAGCACCAGAGACCGCGACCACGCTTCCCGTGTCAGCCGCGAGGCTCAGCGCGGCCTCAACCGCGGCGTCGGTGGCATCGGTCGCGTCCGGGCCCCGCCCTCCGGGGCCTCCCCCGGCCAGCACGAGCACCTCCGAGGCATTGGCCCGCACGACCGAGGGTCCGCGGTGGAGCAGTGAGAAAGCCAGATCCCGCCGGACGCGGGTCGGACCGACCGCCGCCGGGTCGAGCACCCACGGCACCTGGCAAGCTTCCACGGTCGGCGGGATGCCTGCCAACCCGTCGGTGCTCAAGGTCCCCAGGTTCACCAGCAGCGCATCTGCCAGCCTGACAAGGGTCGGAGCCTCTTCGGCTGTTTCGGTCATCATCGGGCGCGCCCCCGCCGAAAGCAGGCCATCGGCGACGATACCCATGGACACCGTCGCGCTCAGGCAGTGCACCAGTGGCGCGCGGCCGCGAACCCGCGAGACGATCTCCGCGATCATGCCCGCGCCGCCACAGCGTCCAGGCCCGCGTCCAGTTCTCGGGGCGACAGCCGCGGGCCAGCCATCGCGCACCCAGCGACGAGCAACCCGCCCAGAGCGATCAGCAGCATGGGTGCCGCGGATCGCCCGAACCACGATTCCAGCAGCGGCAGGTAGAAGGGGTGCAGCGCTGGGATCACGATCGACAGGCTGTAGGCCGTCCCATAGCCGGTGGCCCGGATGGCCGTGGGGAATCCCTCGTTGAGATAGGCGCCGATCGGCCCATAGGCACAGACGGTTACCACGTGGAGGAGCCCGGCGAGCACCGCCAGCTGCCAGGCCGGACCACCGCTGAGGATCAGTCCCCACAACACCGGGCCCAGCAGGGCCGCTCCGAGCCCCCACAGGACGAATAGCCGGCGTCGTCCTAGCCATGTCGAGAGATGGCCCGCGATGGCCATGAACACCGCCTGTGCCACGGAGGCCGCCAGCATGACCCAGGACACGTCGTGAGCGACAAGTCCGACATCGGTCGCCAGCCTGAGGGTGAGCTGGATGACCACCATGTTGGTCATGAACCACAGCCCGGTCATGAGCCCGAACATCTGCCAGAAGGACCGGGCATGCCGCCCCGCGAGCAGAGCCCACAGCCGCGGCCCACCGGCCCGGTTGGGAACGAAGACCGGGGCGTCCTTCACCCGGCGGGCGTAGTAGAACAGCACGACGACCGATGCGATCGCCCCGGCCGCGAAGGAGACTCGCCACCCCCAGGCGGCGTAGGAGGCGGGGCCGACGCCGATCAGCCACAGCACGGTCACCAGCGCGATGGTCCCCTGGGCCAGCGGGGCCATCGACATGATGAGCCCTGAAACCAGCCCCCGAGACCGCGGCTTGGACCATTCCATGGCCAGCGGGATCGCCGAGGTGTATTCACCTGCGAGGAAAGCACCGCCCAGGAAGCGCAGCACGATGACGAGCGCGATCGCCCACGCGCCGATCGCGGCGTGCGTCGGCATCGCCGCGATCCCGGCGGTGCAGGCCGCGGTGCCCGCAATAGCGACCTTGGTGGTGACGGTGCGTCCCACCCGATCCGCGATCAGCCCAAACACCATCGCGCCGATCGGGCGTCCGAGAAGGGTCGCGATGATGACGAAGACTCCTGTGCTGACGGCCGCGTGAGGACCAGCCAGGGTGCCGAGCGCGGGAGCCAGCGCCGTGACCGGCAAGAAGATGTGGATCTGATCCACGTAGTTACCAACGATTCCGCCTCTGATCGCCGCACGTCCGTCGGCGGGCATCGCGTTCTTATGCACCGGGGTTCCTTCCTTCGTCGGTATGATCCGGACAGGTTCAGACGGTCCAGGCAGCCTCAGCCTGTTCTCAGCCCTTGCCCAGGGCTCCCGTGGGACGCACGACACTCTACTGCGCGGCCCTTCGCCGTCACGAACCGATGGGTTCAATGGCGCCGATTCGCCTCTTCGCGATGATCGTCGAGCCCCCGCGCTCGCAGGGCATCACCGGTCTGGAGCCCGTACCCGACGGCGTTCACGATGACCGGCAGCACGAACCTCAGCGCGGATCTTTCGAGGCCCCGCGCCCGTGCGGCGTCACGCACATCAGCGATGGAACCGACCAGGTAGGGGATGCTGCGCCACATGAGTGCGAGGGCTAGGGCCACTCTCTCGGGGTCCACCCCGATTAGCCGCAGCGGACGCGCGGCATAGGCGATGGCATCCATGAGATCGGCGACCGGTGTGGTCATCGTGACCAGACGCGCGAGATAGATCGCGGCGATGACGTTGATGAGATAGATCATGCCGTTGTGCCAGCTGGTCGCGAGGGTGTGATAAAGGACGAGGAGCCCCATCATCAGCCAGAAGGCCCAGGCCAGTCTCAGGCTCGCTCCGACGGGGAGCCGGGCCCCGACGAGCAGCAACACCACGGACATGGCCAGCGCGAAGAGGCTTAGCCATAGCTGTCCCGCCAGGAAGGGCAGAATGCCGAAACCGAACATGATGAGGTATTTCAGCCAGACCGGCCAACGGTGCACCCAGCTCTTGCCCGGAAGGTAGATCCCGAACAGCCGCACATGGGCGTTCATGCCATCCGCTCCCGGTAGTGGGCGATGACCTCTCCGGGGTCTCCATCGGCGAGGATGCCTCCGGCGCTGACCAGGAGCACCCGGTCGGCGTCCGCGGCGAGTTCCAGGTCGTGGGTGGAGACGATTAGCTGCTGACTCAGGCCCGCGAAGGCCGCGCGCAGCATCTGCCGGTTCCTCAGGTCGAGCAGCGTCGTCGGTTCGTCGGCCACGACGATCTCGGGCCGCACGGCCAGCACCGTGGCCAGAGAAACCAGCTGGCGCTCCCCTCCCGAAAGGTCATAGATGCTCTGGTGAGCGAGCCGCGCGAGCCCCCGCTCCTCAAGGATCGCCATGGCAGCGGCCCGGCGTTGCGCACGGTTCTTGATGGAGGATCGCAGGCTGAGTTCCACATCGTCGAGTGGGGTGGACATGACCAGCTGGGCCAGGGGGTCGGTGAACACGTAGCCGACATGGCGTCGGACCTTCCGGCCTTGACGGGTATCGATCCCATTCACTCGCACGCTGCCCGTACTCGGCAGGATCAGGCCGTTGAGCAGCTTCAGAAGAGTCGATTTACCTGAGCCATTAGCGCCGATGAGCGCGATTCGCTGTTGGGACAGTTCCAGGTCCAGGCCGTCGAGGAGCACCTTGGTCGCTCCCGGTTCGGACGCCGCGAGGTCGTCGACCTCGACCCGGACTCCTTCCAGGACGATCATGTCACCAGCGCAGGGCCCGCAGGCGGGGGAAGGCCCGGAGGATCGCTCCGGCGATGAGTGCCGCGAGGACCGCCTTGACGAAGTCGACCGGGAGGAAGGCGGAGGTGGCGATCACGGCGTCCCCGAAGGCCATGCCCGCGCCCTTGTTTCCGGCCAGCATCAGACCGGCGACGCCGCAGGCGTGCACGGCGACCACGCCCACAGCCGCGGCCAGCGTCAGCCCCGCGAACTCCAGCCAGGCCTTAGGCCGCGCCTTGACCGCCAGGCTGGCGAGGATTCCCACGACCAGCGCACCGAGCACATAGCCGACCAGGTAGCCGCCGGTGACCCCGAGCAACACCGAGACACCTGATCGCTGTCCGGCGAACACCGGTAGCCCGGCGACTCCGGCGACGACGTAGAGCAAAGCGGCGAGCGCACCCTGGCGCGGTCCGAGAACCAGCGGAGCGAGCAGCACGATCACCAGCTGGATCGCGAACGGCACGCCAGCCACGGCGAACAGCGGCGGCATCAGGGCGAAGGCCGCGATCAGCGCCGCGAACACGGCGACGAGGGCGACGTTGGCACCGGCGTTCTTCTTCATCTCACTCCTAAACAGTGTTCAAGTTCGAGATGAGCGTAGTGGCTTACGGCAATAAGTCCAACTGGGCGGCGGCCTCATAGCCATCGGCGCCGTCTCGCCAGGCGAGGTGGAGCAGCGCCCAGAGCGCATCGAGTTGCTCTGTCCTGGTGACAGGGGTCGTTGCGAGCTTCAGCTGGCCGTGGTTCAAGGTGACCCGCTGGGCGTTGCATGTCGCTTGGGTTGCGGTGGACTCGATCTCGCGCGCCGGTTCCAGCAGCGCCTCTAGCCCGAATCCGATGTGGGTCGGGCGGCCCGGCGGCGGCGCGCCGAGGAGGTCTCGCTTCCCATGGGTGCCGGTAAACACGAACAGCGAGTCCATCCCCACGTTGAATGCCCCGATGATGTCGGTGTCGATCCGGTCCCCGACGAAAATCGGGCGGGTCGCCCGTAAGCGTGCGATGGTCTCCTCCATCAGCGGCCGGTAGGGCTTCCCCGCTACCTGGGGCTCACCCGGGACACTAGTCGCGACCACGTTGATCTGGGCCCCCGCCCCTGGGACCCGGCCGCGGTCGGTGGGACGGTTGGCGTCGGTGTTGGTCGCGAACCACCGTGCCCCCGCCTGGATCGCGTAGCAGGCGTCGTCCAGGCGCGGCCAGGTCATGGCCGGGTCATAGCCCTGGATCACCGCCTCGGGCTGATCGGCGCTCGACCAGACCGGGGTGAGTCCCACTCGCGCGACCTCATCGGCGAGGGCCTGGGTCCCGACGATCAGGACCTTGGCTCCCGGTTCCAGTTCGCTGGCCACCATGCGCGCACCCGCCTGGGAGGAGGTCACGACATCGCTGACATCGGCCGGGATGCCGAGTTCTCGCAGATGGGCCGCGACCGCTGCCGGGGTGCGTGCGGCGTTATTGGTGACATAACCGAGGCGAACCCCGTCACGACGCAACTCCTCCACCGCCGCGGCGGCTCCCGGTACCGCCGCGGGGCCAAGGTATAGCACTCCGTCGAGGTCGAACATGGCACAGTCGTAGCCATCAATGAGCCGCGGCATCTTCAGCCCTCGTTCAGTTCAGCGAGACGGACGGTGGCCCCGAGCTCGTCGTCGGGGTCGAACTTCGTGACCGCTTCCAGCCATTCCTTCGCGCTGGCGAGGTGTCCGGCCGCGATGAGGAACTCCGCGTAGGCGAATCTCAGGCGTCCGAGGGCCAGGCGTGGGCCTTTCAGGGTCCTGATCCCGTTTTCCAGCAGCCGGATCGCTTCCTCCTGCTGTCCGAGGTCGGAGCGCGCGCCTGCCTCCACGATCAGGACCTCAATGCGCTGGGCGGCGGAGAGGGCTCCCAGGTCGGTCTCATGGATCACCTCAAGGGCGGCACGGGGGCGCCCGAGAGCTCGTTCGCAATCGGCGATCACAGCGAGGTAGTCCACCGAACCAAGCATCCTGCGCAGCGCACGGAACTCACGCAAGGCGGCGGCGTACTCTCCGGCGGCGTAGGCGGCCTCTGCGGCGGCCTCCCGGACGATCGGCAGCCGAGCTGCACGCCTACGGGCGGCCTCGGCGTGGCGATAGGCGAGTTCTGGGTTGTCGTCGATCAGTTCGCCTGCGGCGATCAGGTGGGCCCCCACCTTCTCGGCCGTCTCACGGGAAAGCCCCTTGAGTTCGGCCTTCACCGCTGGCGGCAACAGCGATTCATCGAAATCTTCGGGAGTGGGTGGCTCATCGGCACGGGCGGCCAGCCCCGGACGCGAATACTCGACGTCCTCACGATGCCGGTCACCGCGGAAACCGGACCTTCCCCGAGCTGTCGCTTCTCCTGACCTGCGGGCGTCGGCGGGACGCCCAGAGCGCGCCCCCTTCTCGCCGCCCGCGGCCCTCGGACGCGAGCCGAAACCTTCCCCGTCCTTGGGTTCTCGGCCCTCAGGGCGCTCACCGCGGTGGGTCCTTTCACCGCTACGGCGCCCGGATCGCTCACCGCTGCGGGACCATT